>CAYZWR010000070.1:0-17810 GCA_964481735.1 uncultured Thermoanaerobaculia bacterium | reverse complement strand
TCGTTGTTCGAGAAGCCGACGCCGGAGAAGGCGGGCAGGAAGTAGGGCCCGATGCGTCGCCCGACCACCTCCTGCACCAGGATCCCCATCTCCTCGTGCATGTCGAGGAAGCCGCGCCGGGCCCGGTACTCGATGGGATCGGGAGAGAACACCGAAGCGTAGACCTCGGCGATCGCGTCGGTGAGCGCGCTCAGCCGCTCGCGCTTCGTGCCGGTGTTGGCGAGGAACAGGCTCTTGTACTTGCCCGAGAAGGCCGAGCCCAGGCGGTCCTCGAGCAGCGAGGAGCTGCGCACGATGATCGGCCGGCCCTCGAGGTCGTCGAGCACGACGTTCAGGCCGCGCAGCACCTCGGGCGTGAAGTAGGAGTTCTTGAACAGCTGCACGATGTGCGGGTACTCGAGCCGGATGCGGTCGGGCTCGACGTACTTGCGGTTGTGCACCTCGCCGAGGTCGTTGTGGGCGATGAAATCGAGGATCGCATCGGACGCGATGTACCAGCTCCGCGGGATGCGCAGGTCGCCCAGGACGTCGGCGTACTCGCGCGAGCGCTCGATGATCTTGCCGGCGAGAAAGAGGCCTGCCGACTTGCCGCCGATGCGGCCGTGGCTCTTGGCCGGATGGACGATGCGCTGCGCGAGCTCGTGGAAATCGGCCACTTCGAGGACCTGCTTGGCGATGTTGACGAACTCGAGCTGGTCGGTGAGGAACCGCCGGACCAGCGACGCCCGGAGCCCGAGCTGGGTGGCGAGCGAGAGATCGCGCTCGTCGACTCCGCAGTGGCGGAAACGCTGCAGCGCGTCGATGAGCTCGGCGAGCGGCGTGTCGGCGCGCTCGACGGCGTTCTTGATGAAGGTCGTCTTCTCCTCGCGGATCCAGCTCTGGATGCAGGAGACGATCTCGGCATCCGGCAGGTGCTGGCCGGCGATCCGGAACGCCGCTTCGGTGGTCTCGGTGTCGGGCACCAGGTCGGCGCGTGGCAGGGGACGGTTCTCCTCCAGCGCCTCGAGCTGGTCGCCCACCGGACCGGCGGCGCGCAGCAGCTCCTCGGCCTCTTCGACGCCGCCCCAGCACAGGTGGTTGATCATCCGGCGCCCGAGCCGGCCGAGCAGCGCGCGATCGGTCTGGCGCAGGAACTCGAGGATCACCCACCACTCGGGCATCGCCTCGGAGGGCCGCGAGGAGCGGCGCAGCTGCCGCCGGCCGAGGTACATTCCGAGGTGGTCGGCGATGGTGTCGAGGAGCTTGCGCTCCTCCCAGAGGAACGGTCCCTCGTCGGCCGCGGGGCACTCCTCGGTGTAATAGATCTCGAGCTGCCCCACCCGCTCCCCTTGCACGTCGATCTCGGCCCTCTGCACCCAGGGCGTGGGCACGAACGCCTCGGGCTCGTAGACCCGCTGCCCGAGCACCGCGCGCGCCACCGAGAGCGCCGGGTACTGCCACCCCGGGGGCATGGCTGCGAGCACGCCGCGCACCACGTCGTCCACCGCGATGTCGGTGCGCGCCAGCACGTCGTCCACCCGGTAGAGGCAGTGGAGCTCCTTGGCGCGCTCCTGCAGGTCGTGCAGCAGGCTGTCCATCGGACGCTCGGTCCCTTTCATGATTCCTCCTGGGGACGCGCGACGCCGCGTTGCGTGCGGCCGTCCACGGCGACCTCGAGCGGCGGTGCGAGGCGCAGGTGGCGGACGTGCTCGGTCCGGGCGACGGTCGCCTGCCCGGCCAGATAGCCCCAGTCGACGCCACGCGGCGCGTGCGCGGGAACGGTGAGATAGAGGACCCCGAAGCTCGAGAGATTGTGGAAGAAGTGCGAGCCCTGACTGGGCTCGGGGCTCATCTGCGGCAGCGCCGCCTCGACGATGGCGCGCGCGCCGGCGATCTGGTCCCAGCGCACCGGAATGCCGAGCCAGGGATCGGAGCTCCCCCAGCGTCCGAAGCCGATCAGTAGGTAGGGGCGCCCGGCGGCGACCAGCGGCCGGTTGAGCTGCTCGATCTCCAGGGCGATGGCCGGCGTCAGGCGCCCCTCGAAGCTCTCCGGCTCGACCACCAGGGCGTCCTCGAGCCGGCGCCGGCCGTTGCCCAGGGCGTGCCGCGAGGAGATCACGGCGTCGGCGCGCGCCATCGCTTCGTCGGAGATCTCGATCGCCTCGCGCGACACCAGGAGCGGCCGCACCTGGAGGAAGCCGAATCTCGGCGGCTGCCCGGGGGAGAGGGAGAGCGCGAACTCCACCTCGACCGGCGCGCCGAGCGCCGCCTCGCAGGCGGCGAGGAGCGCCTTGATCGCCGGCACCAGCGGCAGCTCGCCATGCACCAGGATCGGCGCGAAGTCGAGCACCCGCGGTCCCTGCCGGCCGAGCCCCGGCCAGAGGCGGTCCGAGGCCGGATCGTAGGTCGACGCGAGGTGGGCGAGCGTCCCGTCCGCTTCCGCCTCGCCGAGACCCAGGCGGACGAGGAACTCCGCCTCGGCCATCGGATCGTAGGCGGGCGGAGCGCCGACGTTGATCGCCCAGAGCTCGTTCTGCGTCGACTTGACCAGCTCGCGCACCGAGGCGAAGGGGGGCGATACGCGGGGCCGGGCCGGCGAGAAGCTCCAGCAGAGCCCGCCGTCGACGATCGTCTTGCCGAGCCCGGCCGCCAGGTCCACCACGCCCTCCTCGGGACGCGCGCCGCCCAGCGGATAGAAACTGTAGGAACGCGCCACGCCGGAGAGGTCGGGATAGAAGCGATCGCCGTGCCGGCGGCCGACCACCTCCTGCACGATCACCGCCATCTTCTCCCGCCGCTCGGGCTGGCCGGTCGCGGCGAGATAGGCGCGCGCGCCGGCGAAGTGGGTCGAGGCCCAGACGAACTTGATGGCGTCGAGCAGGCTGCGGAAGCGGGCCTCGGGATCGAGCTGGTTGGCGGGCACCATCTTGGTGCCGTAGACGCCGGCGAACGGTTGGCCGAGCGCGTCCTCGAGCCCGGAGGAGGAGCGCACCGCGAGCGGCACCCGCACCTCGCCGGCGAGCGACATCAGGTCGCCCACCATGTCCGGGGGAATCGCACCGCGATGAAAGGCGGCGGCGAGCGCGCGGTCGCCCGGCTGCTCGTCGATCAGCGCCGCGAGTCCGTTGGCGGCGAGGAAGGCGTCGAAGAACTCGGTCCCCAGGATGACCAGCGACGGGATGTCGAGCTCGAACCCGAGGCGGGCCAGCTCGGGGCGCGCTCGAGCGAGCACCTCGCTCGCCGCGATCAGTCCCTGCGCCTTGCCGCCCAGCGAGCCCCCGCCCAGCCGCGACAGGCGCTGGGCGGGGTCGAAGAATCTCCGGGCGTAGGCGGGAACCTGCTGCACGTCTCCGAGGTTACACCCAGCCGCGGGCGTGGCAGGCTTCGGCGACCCGGCTGATCGAGATCACGTAGGCGGCGTCGCGCATCGAGAGCTTGCGCTTGCGCGCCATGTCGGCGACCGCATGGAAGGCGGCGGTCATCGTGACGTCGAGCCGGCCGAGCACCTCGTCGCGCTCCCAGTACATGTTCTGGTTGCTCTGCACCTGCTCGAAGTAGCTGCAGGTGACGCCGCCGGCGTTGGCCATGAAGTCGGGGATCAGGACGATGCCCTTGTCCGCGATGATCGCGTCCGCTTCGGGCGTCGTGGGGCCGTTGGCGCCTTCGGCGATCAGCTTCACCGTCGAGGCGATCTTGCCGGCGTTGTCGCCGCGGATCTGGTTCTCGATCGCCGAGGGCATCAGGATCTCGACCTTCTCCTCGAGCCAGGCGTCGCCCGGCAGGACCTCGTAGCCGAGCGCCTTGGCGCGATCCTTGTCGATGCCGCCGAAGCGGTCGGTGACGCCCATCAACTCGTCCGGGTCGACGCCGGCGGACTTGCGGAAGGAATACGAGGTCTGGTCGTTCTGGTCCCAGGAGGAGACGCAGGTGACGGTGCCGCCGATCTGGCGATAGAGCCGGATGGCGTACTGCGCGACGTTGCCGAACCCCTGCACGCTGGCGCGGGTCGACTCGGGAGCGAGCTTCATCAGCTTGAGCGCCTCACGCACGGTGTAGACCACGCCGTAGCCGGTCGCTTCGGTCCGGCCCTGCGAGCCGCCCATGCCCACCGGCTTGCCGGTGATGAAGCCCGGGAAGTGCCCGCCGTGGATCGCCTCGTACTCGTCCAGCATCCAGAGCATGTGCTGGCCCGAGGTCATGACATCGGGGGCCGGGACGTCCTGCAACGGGCCGACGTTCTTCGCCAGTTGGCGCACCCAGCCGCGGCAGATCTGCTCCTGTTCGCGCAGCGACAGGTGATGCGGGTCGCAGATCACGCCCCCCTTGCCGCCACCCAGCGGGATGTCCACCACGGCGCACTTCCAGGTCATCCAGGTGGCGAGCGCGCGCACCGTGTCGAGGGTCTCCTGGGGATGGAAGCGGATGCCCCCCTTGGCCGGGCCGCGCGCGTCGTTGTGCTGCACGCGGAAGCCGCGGAAGATCTTCACCCGCCCATCGTCCATCCGCACCGGGATGGCGAAGCTGTATTCACGCATCGGGAAGCGCAACAGGTCCCGGGTCGCCGGGTCGAGATCGAGAATGGCGGCGACCTTGTCGAACTGCGCCTGCGCGACTTCGAACGGATTCACGCCTTTGACGGCCATCGTTGCTCCTTTCAACTCCTGGAATGAGAGATCTGCGGCGAAAGCGGTCCTGCCGACGGCGAGCCATGCTATCCGTTGAGCGCGCCCTTTCGCCCCTTGCGCGTCCCCAGAGCGCCGTGCCACCATTCTGGCCGCGAATCCGTAACAACTCGCCCCCCGGCGGAGTGGGGGCGGCTCCCGGGCGCAATGGGGCGTCCGGAGCGCTCCCCATGGGCGGCCCATGTCCAACCCAGTCAGCTTCTTCGAACAGGTCTGCGAGAACTTCGACCGCGCCGCGGCCTACACCAACTACCCGAAAGGGCTGCTGGAGCAGATCAAGGTCTGCAACAGCGTCTACCACATGGCCTTCCCGATCGAGAAGGACGACGGATCGATCGAGGTGATCCACGCCTGGCGCGCCGAGCACTCGCAGCACAAGTTGCCGACCAAGGGGGGCATCCGCTACGACCACCGGGTGAACGAAGACGAGGTGATGGCGCTCTCGGCGCTGATGACCTACAAGTGCGCCATGGTCGAGGTGCCCTTCGGCGGCGCCAAGGGGGGCATCCGGATCGACCGCAGGAACTACTCCGAGGCCGAGCTCGAGCGCATCACCCGGCGCTACACCTACGAGCTCTTCCGCAAGGGTTTCATCGGCCCGGCGGTCGACGTGCCGGCGCCCGACTACGGCACCGGCGCCAAGGAGATGAGCTGGATCGCCGACACCTATCTCGCGCTCGCCCAGAACGATCTCGACGCGCTCGGCTGCGTCACCGGCAAGCCGGTGGCGCAGGGGGGCGTGCGCGGGCGCAAGGAGGCGACCGGGCGCGGCGTCTACTTCGGCATCCGCGAGGCGATGGCCGACGCCGCGGACATGAAGGCGCTCGGGCTCGCGCCCGGCATCGAGGGCAAGCGCTTCGTCGTCCAGGGGCTGGGCAACGTCGGCTACTACGCCGCCAAGTTCTTCGTCGAGGCCGGCGCCAAGCTGGTCGGCGTCGCCGAGCGCGAGGGCTCGATCGCCGATCCGAACGGCCTCGACCTCGAGGCGGTCGTGGCGCACCGCGAGGCGACCAAGTCGCTGCTCGACTTCCCCGGCGCCAAGAACCTCCCCGACCGCGCGAGCGCGCTCGAGCTCGACTGCGACCTGCTGGTCCCCGCGGCGCTGGAGAACCAGATCACCGAGGAGAACTGCGACCGCATCCGCGCCAAGGTCATCGCCGAGGGGGCGAACGGCCCGGTCACCGCCAGGGCCTCGGAGCGGCTCTACCAGCGCGGCGTGATGGTCGTGCCGGACATGTACCTCAACGCCGGCGGGGTCACCGTCTCCTACTTCGAGTGGCTGAAGAACCTCTCGCACGTCCGTTTCGGGCGCATGGAGAAGCGCTGGGAGGAGCGCGCGGCGCGCCAGCTCCTCGCCGCCGTCGAGTCGGCGACCGGCAAGCGCTTCGCCGAGACCGAGAAGCTCCGCTTCGCCGCCGGCGCCGAGGAGGAGGACCTGGTCAACTCGGGGCTCGAGGAGACCATGGTCACCTCCTACCAGAAGATCCGCGAGATGCGCCGCCGCCACGGCGACCGGCCCGACCTGCGCATCGCCGCCTTCGTCCTGGCGATCGACATGATCTGCACCACCTACGGCGACATGGGGATCTTCCCGTAGAGCGGCTCTCCGGCGCGGAGGATTGACAGCCGCCCCGGCGAGGCGCAAACTCCCGCGCAATTCTTCCGCGGCGCCAATCGGGCGCCGCGGCGGTCGCCGCGGAGCTCGGGCGGCTCCGCGGACCGGGCGGGTTGGGTCCGCCGCTTCACCGTGACGCCCAGACAAGGAGGTGATCCAGTGGATTCAAGTCAACGCGGCTCGATGGGGGTGGCGTCCTCCTAGGGGTCCCTCCTTGGATGATCAGCGTCTTGGGATGAAGGCCTCGCCTCCGGGCGAACGCCGGACCTGCTAGCAGGTTTCAACCCAGCGCCGCCGTCATCGAACCCCGAGGCCCCGGATCGCGGAAGCGGTCCGGGGCCTTTTGTCTTTTCTCGAGCTTGGATCTACGCAGCGTCGGCGGCGGGATTCACCGGAGGACGCGGCTTGCGGCAGCCGCTCCGGCGTCTGGCCTCACCTCCGTCGCGCTCGGGGTCGCAACGCTTTGCGACGCGCCTCGCGTCTCCTCCGGCGAGGCCAGCCGCCTGCGCTACCGTTGCTCGATTCCGAGCGCGCGGTCGCACTTCGCAGCGAGCACGAAGTCGCTCTCGGTGAGGCCGTCGATCTTGTGGGTCCAGATGCGGACCCCGACCTTGCCCCAGGCGAGGGCGAGATCGGGATGGTGCCCCTCGGCCTCGGCGATCGCCCCGACCCGGTTGACGAAGGCGAGGGCCTGGACGAAGTCGGGGAAGCGGTACTCCTTGTCGAGGTGATGCCCCTCGACCACCCGCCAGCCGTTCGGGCCGAGGGCGGCTAGGAACCGAGCGAGCTCGGCGCCGGCGAGCGGCGGTACGCCGCCGCGACAGGGAATGCAGCTCTTCGCCGCGAGATCGTCGTGGGCCATGACCGCCTCCTCGGCGCGGCGCTCCGCCTCAGCCGCGCTTCTTCAAGCGCTCGACCAGGGCGCGGAGCGCCCCTTGCGTCTCCTCCGAGAACCAGTCGTCGACGAAGCGGGCGAAGGTCGCCTCCTGCTGTGCGTCGAAGAGCTCGACCAGCTCGCGCCGGCAGAGCTCGCGGGTCACCCGCATCGCGCGGCCCGGCAGGCGCAGCAGGTCGCGGCAGATCTCGAGCGCACGCTCGACCACCTGCTCGGGGGGCACCAGCTCGTCGACCAGCCCGATGCTGAGCGCCTCGCCGGCCGACACGAGCAGCCCGGCGACGGCGAGCCGCTCGGCCTCCCGCACGCCCACCACCCGCACCGCCGCGGTGTGGATGACCTGCGGCAGCGAAAGGCCGACGCGCACCTCGTTCAGGCCGATCTTGAAATCGCCGTCGGCCATCACCCGGCGATCGCAGAACAGGGCGACCACCGCGCCGCCCGCCGGCGCGTGCCCGGTGATCGCCGCGACGATCGGCACGCGCGAGGCGGCGAGAACGCGCATCAGGCGGAAGAAGTCGGTGAGCACCCGGAGCATCGCCGGGCGGTCGAGCGCCAGGAGCTCCGGAACGTCGAGCCCGCCGGAGAACATCCCGGGCCGCCCCGAGAGGACGAGCGCGCCGATCCCCTCCTCGGGGGCGCGCTCGACGGCGTCGGCCAGGGCGACGATCAGCGCGGGATCAAGGGCGTTCGCCGGCGGTCGCGCCAGCCGGAGCTCGCGGATCGCGCCGTGGTCGGTGGTCTCGATCATGCGCCGATGCTAACCCGAGAGGGTGCCGCTCCCGACCCGGCCGCGCCGACTCCGGATATCGTCGCGACGGAGCGCGCCATGGCCTTTCTCGTCGATGCCTCGAACCTGGGCGGTCTGCTGGGCGGCGCCGCGGGAGCGCGGGCCGCCGACGCGGTGGTCCGCTTCCTCCTCCCCTGGGCCCGCGATCGGGCGCGGGTGCGCTTGGTCTTCGACGGTCCGGAGCGCAGCGAGGTGGCGCGCCAATACGGTCCCCTCGAAGTCGTCTGGAGCGGCGCCGAACCGGCCGACGAGGCGATCGTGCGCACGGTGCGCGCCGCGCCGCGCGCCTGGGTGGTGATCACCGAGGACCGCGAGCTCGCCAGCCGCTGCCGGGCGCTGGGCGCCAAGGTGGAGCCGGCCTCGCGCCTCGTCGCGCGGGCGAGCGCCCGGCCGCATCGCCCGACGAAGACGGCGCGCGCCGCCGAGGCCGAGAGCGGCAAACCGCCGGCGCACGCCGAGGAGCGGGCGCATTGGCGGCGGGTCTTCGACTCCGACGAGGAGTAGACCGGAGCGCGGGAGGCCACGGGCCGGCATCCGCGGGAGCTCGGGCGCGACGTCTCAGACTCTGGCGAACTGCGGCGGGCAGGCCGCCAGCAGCGCGGTGGTGATCCGGTTGTTCCGCAGCACCTCGACCAGCCGATCGACGGAGAAGTCCGCCGGCGGCCCGAGCATGTAGGGCATCACCAGGTCGTGGCGCAGGACATCGTGGTCGGCCAGCGTCACGCCCGGGCAGAAGGCGCGGTACTGCCAGACGTGGAGATCCTCCGGCAGCCGCGGGTCCTTCCACTCGAGGGCGCGCAGCCGCTGCGCATTGCCGCGCACGTGCAGCGCGAAGAAGAGCTGCATCACCCAGGAGAGCTGCGACATGTTGACCGGGTCGGCGAGCCGGAAGGGATGCAGGTCGCGGATCAGATAGCGACCGTCGGCCGTGGCGGAGTACCAGCAGTAGCCGATGAGGTCGTGACGGACCGCGAGCTCGAACAGCAGCTCGCCGATCTCGCGGTTGAGGTGGAGCCACGCCGCGAGCGGCAGCGCCGGATAGATCGTCTCGCCGCTCAGACCGGGTTCGTGGTCGAACAGGGAGAACCAGGAGGTCCTTCCGTCCCGGGCGATGCGCCCGTAACCGACGCAGGGAACCACCGCGTAGCCGAGCGCCTGGAGGCGCTCGGCCACGCGATACTCGGTCGCCGCCTGCTGGAACGAGACCCCGCCGCGAAACGCGCCGTCGTGACCCGCGGCGACGTCCTCCATCATGCGCCCCTCGTAGTCGAAGACCGGCGCCCGCGGACCGGTCCGATGGTAGGTGCCGAACTCGACCGGTCCGCCGCCGAGCCCCGCCCCCTTGAGCTTGAGGACGCGCCCACCTCCTGCGGGGTGCGGCAGGTGCACCGATCGGGTGCCATCGACCGCGAGCGCCGCGACGCGCCCCTCGTACCAGGCGCGCACCGGCTCCTGGAACGGTTCCGGCACGTGGTGGAAGTCGATCGCGTCGAGTCGTTGGTCCTGCATCTCGCACCGATCCCGCGGCCCTACCGCTCCCCCGCGGCTCCGGATAGCCTCGCACAGTCCGATGCGGACCCTCCTCCTCCACCACCCCTACACGAGGCCCCGCTTCGAGCAGGACTTCGCCGAGCGGGTCGCGGAGCTCCCCGGATTCACCGTCGCTCCGGCCGACCTCGACGCGCTGGCGAGCGGCCATCTGGCGAGCGGCGCGGGCCCCGTGCCTCTCGCGAGCTACGACGCCGCGATCGTCTTCGTGGCCTTCTCCCGTCTGCGTGCCGCGGCGCCGCTCGACTGGGGGGGCTTCACGGGGCTGCGCGTGCTGCTCGAGCACGACGCGATCCAGAACTACAGCGACCTGTTCGATCCGACGCTCCAGGGGAGCTGGCCGCCGGTCTTCCGGCGCCACCGCTTCGATCTCATGGTGACCTCGGGCCGCGCCGTGGGCGAGCGTCTCGCCGCCGACGGAATCCCCGCCGCGTGGGTCGCCAAGGGCTTCGAGCCCCGGCGCTTCGCGGATCTCGACGGCGCGCGCGCGGGCATCGTCACCTACGGCAGCGCCTATCGCTGCCGCGTGCTCGCCGAACGCGCGCTCGCCGAGGCGGGGCTGCCGCTCACGCGGCTCCCGACGACCCCCTACCCCGCGCTCGGCGCGGCGCTCGCCGGGCATCTCGCCTGCCTCGCGATCTCCTCCGATCTCGAGACGCCGCTCGAACGCCGCGACGAGCTCGACCTCCTGCCGGCGCGCGAAGTCGCGATCCGCCCGGGCCTCGAGCCCATGGCCAAGTTCTTCGAGGGCGCGGGCGCCGGATGCTGCCCGGTCGCCGACGCCATGGAGGACCTCGACGCGCTGGGCTTTCGCGATGGCGAGAGCGCGATCACCTTTCGCTCCCACGCCGAGCTGGTCGAACGTCTGCGCTGGTGGCTCGCGCGCCCGGCCGAGCTGCGCGACCTCGGACGAGCGGCGGCTCGCCTGGCGCACGCCCGACACACCTGGGCGCACCGCGCCGCCGAGCTGCGCCAGGTCCTCGCCCGGCACGTCGCGGGCTGAGCGGCGCGGAGCGCTACTTCGACCGGTAGCGCTCGGCCACCCTGCGATAGGCCTCGCGGAAGGGGATGCCTTCGGTGAGCACCAGACGGTGCGCCTCCTCGGCGGCGTGGAGCTCGGGCGGGAGCGCGATCCGCTCGGCGACGAAGCGCAGGTCGGGCAGGGTCGCCGCGAAGAGCTCGGCGGTCGCCCGCGCGAGATCACAGGCGCGGAAGAGCGGCGCCTTCAGGCGCTGCAGATCGCGGTGGTAACCCGAGGGGAGCTTGGCCGGGATGGCGAGCGCCTCGACCAGCGCGGCGAGGGTCACCGCCGAGGCGGCGCGCGCCAGCTCGTAGAGATCCGGGTTCTTCTTCTGCGGCATGATCGAGCTGCCGGTGGTCATCGCCACCGGCAGCTCGACGAATCCCAACTCCTTGGAGGCGTACCAGACGAGGTCGGCCGCCAGGCGGCCGAGATCGCCGACCAGCAGGTGCACCTCGAAGAGAAGCTGGGCTTCGGCCTTGCCGCGGGCGAGCTGCACCGCGGTCACCGGCGCCTCGACCTCGGCGAAGCCGAGCGCCCGGCGGGTCGCCTCCCGGTCGATGGCGAGGCCGGGCGTGCCGTAGCCGGCGGCCGAGCCGAGCGGGTTGCGCTCGATCCGTCGCGAACAGCCGGCGAGACCGGCGGCATCGTCGCTCAGCGCGGCGGCGTAGCCCAGCGCCCAGAGCTCGACCGACGAGGGCATGGCGGGTTGGAGATGGGTGTAGCCCGGGAGCGCCAGTCCGGGGTGCGCCGCGGCGACCTGTTCGAGCGCCGCGGCGACGGCACGAGCCGCCGCCGCGAGTCCGGCCGCCTCGTCGCGCATCCAGAGGCGGAGCGCGGCGAGGACCTGGTCGTTGCGCGAGCGGCCGAGGTGCAACCGCCCGCCCACCGCCCCCAGCCGCTCGGTCAGCCGGCGCTCGAGCGCGCTGTGCGCGTCCTCGTCGGCGAGCTCGATCCGCCAGAGCCCGCGCGCGTGCTCCTCGGCGAGGGTGCGCAGGCCGTCGCCCAGCGCGGCGCCGTCCGGCGGGGCGAGCAGCCCCTGCGCGACCAGCATCTCGACGTGGGCGATCGACGCCCGGACATCGTGGGCCACCAGCCGATCGTCGAGCGCGTGGTCCTCCCCCGCGGTGTAGGCGAGCACCCGCGCGTCGAGCGGCGCGCCCTGATCCCAGAGCCGGCTCACGACGCCACCCCGCCGGCCGGCCGCAGCGCGCCCGCCCTCGCTTCGCTCGCCAGCTCGTCGAGCAGGCGGCCGTAGAAGGCGGCCCCCTCGACCAGCTCGCTCTCGAGCACGAACTCGTCCGGACGGTGCGAGCGCTCGCTCGCTCCCGGTCCCACCTTGACCGCCGGCAGGTCGGCGAAGAAGACCAGGTCGGAGAGGGTGGCCGAGCCGTAGAGGCGCGCCGCCGGTCGGGCGCGGCGCGCCGCCACGACCAGCGCGCTCGCCGGATCGGTGCGCACCGGACGGAAACGGTCACTCACCACCGTGAGCTCGCCGCCCACCACCTGGGCCAGGCGTTCCACCAGCTGTCCGCCGGGCTCGACGCCGTTCACCCGCAGGTCGATCACCGCGCGCGCCTCGGCCGGCACGACGTTGCGCGCCGAGCCGCCCGAGATCACCGTCGGCTCGAGGGTCGAGCTGCCGAGCTCGGCATCCTCCGGACCCAGGTCGGCGGAGGCGAGCAGCACCAGGTCGCGCGCCAGCTCAAGGACCGCGTTCTTCGTCCCGAGGGCGCGGGCGTGCGCGGCATGCGCCGCTTCGCCGCGCGCCTTGAGCTCGAGCACCACCAGTCCCTTCTGCGTCACCGCGAGATCGAGTCCGGTCGGCTCCCCCACCACCGCGGCCGCCGGGCGCAGCCCGCGGCGGGCGAGCTCGGCGACGATCTCCGCGGTCCCTTCGTTGCGCGTCTCCTCGCCGCGCACCAGCGCGAGCCCCAGAGCGAACGGGAGCTCGCGCTCGCGCGCCGCGAGGAGCGCGGCGACCATGGCAGCGACCGAAGCCTTGGCGTCGTTCGCTCCCAGCCCGATCACCTGCCCCTCGGCGCGGCGCGGGTGGAAGGGGTCGCCGCTCCAACCGGGAGCGGGCGGCACGGTGTCGACGTGGGTGTCGAAGACGACCAGCGGCGCGGCGGCCGGATCGGCCCCGGCCCAGGCGAGCAGGCTTCCGCCGATGCGCTCGACCGCCGCGCCGTGCGCGGTGAGGAAACGGGCGAGCCGGTCGACGATCGCCGTCTCGTCGCCGGAGATCGAAGGGGTGGCGACCAGCTCGCGGTGCAGCGCGAGGAGCTCCTCGCCGGCGAGCGTCACGAGGCGGCCTCGCCGGGGGCGCTCGCCGCCGCCAGGGCCGCCGCCCGCGCGTCCGCGACCACCATGGTGCCGATCCCCTCGTTGGTGAAGAGCTCGACCAGCAGCGCGTCGGGGGTCGCGAAGGGGACGAGGTGGACGCGCGGTACGCCGCCGCGGATGGCGCGCTCGATCGCCCGCGCTTTGGGCAGCATGCCGCCCGTGAGCGCGCCGCGCGCGGCGAGCTCCGCGAGCCCCGCGAGATCGGTCAGGTGGACGAGCGAAGCGGGATCGTCGCGCCGCTCGAGCAGGCCGGGGACCCCGAGCGCCAGGATCAGCTTCGCCGCGCCGAGGGCCACCGCGAGCTCGGCGGCGATCGTGTCGGCGTTGACGTTCAGCACCTGGCCGTCGGCGGCGGCGGCGAGCGGCGCCACCACCGGCACGAAGCCGCCGGCGAGCAAGTGGTCGATCAGCCGGCGGTCCACCTGGTCGACGTCGCCGACGAAGCCGAAGTCGACCCGCTCGCCGCCGATCTCGACCGGCGGGCGCTGGTGCACCGCCAAGGTCGCGGCGTCGACGCCCGAGATGCCCACCGCCGGCAGGCCCACCGGCCGGCTCGCGGCGAGCAGCGCGGTCGACGCCGTGCCGGCGGTCGCCGCGATCGCCGCGGCGAGAGTCGGCGCGTCGGTGACCCGCCGTCCTTCGACCTGGCGCACCGCGAGACCGAGCCGCTCCGAGAGCGCGCTGGTCTGCGGTCCGCCGCCGTGCACCAGGACGACGCGGATCCCCAGGCGGTGCAGCAGCTCGACCTGCTCGAGGAAGGCGAGCAGCGGGGCGCGCTCGGCGAGCCCCTCGCCCGAGAGCTTGATGACGAAGACCTTCCCCTGGAAGAGCCTCAGGTAGGGGAGCGCGTGCTTGAGCCCCGCGACCTCCAGGATCCGCGATCCGAGATCGTGCATCGTCTTCTCCTAGGTACCGGCGAGCAGGCGGTGGAGCACCGCCATCTGCGCGTAGAGACGGTTGTGGGCCTGGCGCACCACGGCGCTGCGCGGGCCGTCGAGCAGGCGCGCGGCGACCACCACGTCGCGGCGCACCGGCAGGCAGTGCATGAGCTTGGCCTCCGGCCGCGCCCCGGCGAACCAGGGCTCGTCGACGCACCAGTCGGTGAGGGTGCGACGCGCCGCCTGCTCCGCCGCGAGGTCGCCGTAGTGGCGCGGCGAGCCCCACGACTTGGCGTAGACCACGTCGGCGCCGGCGAGCGCCACCGCGCGCTCGGCGGTCTCGGCGTAGCTGCCGCCGCCGGCCGCGGCGGCGCGCTCGAGGCGCGCCGCGAGCGCGGGCGGAAGTGCGTAGTCCGCGGGGCGCAGCACGACCACTTCCATGCCGCGCAGCGCCGCCATCTCGGCGACCGCCGCCGGGACGGCGAGCGGCAACGGTTTCGGATGATTGGCCCAGGAGAGCACCAGCTTGCCCGGCCGCGGGACGGCGAGCTCGTCGAGCGTCTTCCAGTCGCCCAGCGCCTGGCAGGGGTGATCGGCCGCCGATTCGAGATTGACGAACGGCACCGGCGCGAGGGCGGCGAGGGTCGCCATGTCGCGGTCCGCCAGGTCGCGCTCGAGGTCGACCAGCGACGCGAACGAACGCACCGCCAGGAGATCGCAGTAGCCGCCGAGCACCGGGATCGCCTCGCGCACGTGCTCCGCGGCCTCGCCGTCCATCGCCACGCCGTCGCGCGTCTCGAGCTTCCAGCTGCCGGCCCCGGGCTGGATCACGAAGCTCGTCCCGCCGAGGCGCGCGGCGGCGGCCTGCATCGAGGCGAGCGTGCGCAGCGACGGGTTCATGAACAGGAGGCCGACGATCTTCCCGGCGAGCGCCTGCGGCTCCGGCTGGCGCTCGAGCCGCGCCGCGAGCGCCACCAGCTCGGCGGCGCCCGCCGGGCCGAGCTCGCCCAGCGAGAAGAAGCGGCCGAGCGCTCCCGGCGGCCGGCCGCTCACAGCCACCCCAGGCCGGGCAGTTGCAGCCCCTCGTCCTCGGGGCGCGCGAAGAGGCGGTTCAGCCACTGCACCGCGCCCCCGGCCGCGCCTTTCACCAGATTGTCGATCGCCACCGTCACCGCGACCGCGTCGCCCGCGAGCGCCACGCCGAGACGCGCCCGGTTGGTTCCCACCACTTCGGTCAGGCTCGGCGGCTCGTGGCCCACCGCGACGAAGGGCGAGCCGGCGTAGGCGCTGGCGAGCGCCGCGTGGAGCTCGCGCGCCGAGGCCCCCGCGGCCGCGAGGCGGGTCTGCACGGTGGCGTAGATGCCGCGGGCGTAGGGCCCGGAGATCGGCACGAAGTCGATCTCCGGCGTGACGCCGGTCGCCGCCGCGGCGAAGGCGCGCATCTCCGGCGCGTGGCGGTGCGCGAGCGGTTGATAGGCGACGACGTTGGAGCGGCGCTCGGGATGGTGGGTCCTGGCGTTCGGCGTCCGTCCGCTCCCGGTCGAGCCGGTGATCGCCGCGACCGCGAAGCGCGGCTCGACGAGCCCGCTTGAGAGCAGCGGCACCACCGCGAGCAGCGCCGCGGTCGAGAAGCAGCCGGGATGCGCGACCCAGCGCGCGGCGGGATGCGACAGCTGCTCGGGCAGGCCGCGCGCGAAGCGCGGCAGGAGGTCCGGGGCGGGGTGCGGGTGGCCGTAGACCGCCGCGTAGTCGGCCGGGGCGGCGAAGCGGAAGTCGGCCGAGAGATCGACCACCGCGAGCTCGCCCCGGGCGCGCTCGGCGGCGGCGATCGCCGCGGCGACCGCGGTCGCCGAAGCTCCGTGCGGCGCCGCCGAGACGAGCGCCACCCGGGGAGCGACGGTGAGCAGGTCGGCGAGCGCGGCGGGGGGTGTGAAGCGGAGCTCGCCCACCAGCCCCGCCAGGTGCGGGAAGACGCCGTCGATCCGCTCCCCGGCGCGCGACTCGGAGACCACCAGGGTGAGCGCGAAGCCGGGATGCGGGGCGAGCAGGCGGATGGCCTCGCCGGCGACGTAGCCGGTGCCGCCCAGAATCGCCGCCGGGATCCGCTCGCCGCCGTTCATGCCGACCCCGCCCGGGCGCCGAGCTGCGGCCCGAGTCGCGCCAGCACCACCTCGGCGAGACGCGCCGGAGCCGTGCGCGCGTTGACCGCCGGCACGCCCAGGCGCTCTTCGATCAGCGCGACGCCCACCGCGTTGTCGGTCGCCGGCCCGGTCACCGCCGCCGGCTCGATGCCGTAGCTCTCGCGCAGGATCTTGACCCCGCCCCAGGCGGCCACCGGATCGTTCGCCGCCAGGACCACGGCGGTGAAGGCCGCGCGGAGCTCGGGGTCGGCGAGGATGGCGTCGACGCCGTAGGCGCCCAGCAGACCGTCTCCCAGCTCGACCACGATCGCGTCGGGGGAGGCGGCGGCGAGGCGGGTGGCGAGGGTGCGCGTCACCTGGGCGGAGTTGGCGCCGGTCGTCGAGACGACCCCGAGGTCGGTGAAGATCGCGGTCTGGCGGCAGCCGGAGTCCTCCATGGCGAGGATGTCGCGTCGCAGCGAGACACCGGTCGCCTTGAAGCCGTCGATGGTCAGGCCACGATGGGTGAGCTCCTGCACCAGGGCGCAGGCGGCGGCGGTCTTGCCGGCGTTCATGCAGCTGCCGACCAGGGCGACGAGCGGCACGCCGCGGGCGTCGAGCACCGGACGGGGCGCCAGCGGCTCGCGGGCGATCCGCGCCGGATGCCCGATGCGTTCGCCCAGCACCTGGAACGCGAGCACCGCGCCCAGCACCTCGCACTCGAAGGGCCGCCCGAGATCGGGATTGACCGAGTCGCAGATGCCGAGCACCCCGCCCAGGTTGAGCAGGTTCACCGTGTCGCCGGGGGCGAGCCGCTCGGGAATCCGCCCCGAGTAGCCGAACAGCGCGTGTCGGTGCCCGAGGCAGCCGGCGACGAGGTCGCCCCGCCGCAGCTGCGCCATGCGGCCGCTCGGCAGCTCGAGCTGGTTGTAGACGTTCTTGTCGTTCTTCAGGCGCACCGCGACCACCACCCCCTCCTCGCACGGGATGTCGGGCGCCAGGCGCACCTCGCGCTTCAAGCCGCAGTTGCGCGTCACCGAGCCGATCTTGTCGAGCACCACGCTCTTCATCGCTCGCCTCCGGCCGACCCGGCGCGAGCGTGGAGCTCGGCGGGGAGCGCCACCAGGCGCGCGAAACCGCGCGCGTCGGCGGCGCTCCACTCCGCCGCCGTCTCGCCATAGGCGGCCCGCGAGGCGGCGAGCAGCGAGTAGGGGGAGGTCACGCCCTCGACCAGGACGACCCCCGGCCGGAAGAGCAGCTGCACCTCGCCGGTCACCCGCTCCTGCGAGGAGGCGAGCAGCGCCTCGAGATCGCGCGCCGCCGGATCGGCGTGCTGCCCCTCGTGCACCAGGTCGCCGTAGAGCGCCGCCGCGAGCTCCTTCGTCTTGAGCTGGCGGCCGGTCAACACCAGCTTCTCGAGCTCGCGATGGGCGACCAGGATCGTCTCGGCGGCCGGCGCCTCGAACGCGACCCGCCCCTTGATGCCGAGCACCGTCTCGCCCAGGTGCATGCCACGGCCGATGCCGAACGGTGCCGCGATCCCCTCCAGGCGCTCGATCAGCGCGACCGGATCGAGCGGCTCGTCGTCGAGCGCCGACGGGATGCCGCGCGCGAAGGCGAGGCGATGCCGCGCCGGGGGGAGCGGCGTCGCGAAGGCGCCGCGGGTCGCCACCCAGGCCTCCTCGGGCAGCGGCAGGTCGGAGCGCTTGGTCTCCCGGCCGCCGATCGTCGTCCCCCACAGACCCCGGTTGACCGAATAGGCGGCGCCGTGCGGCGGCACCGGCAGGCCCAGCCGCTCGAGCAGCTCGACCTGCGCCGCGCGCGTGACGCCGGTGTCGCGCACCGGGGCGAGGATCTCGAGCCCCGGGTCGAAAGCGCGCAGCGCCACCTCGAAGCGCACCTGGTCGTTGCCCGCCGCGGTCGAGCCGTGCGCCAC
>CAYZWR010000069.1:0-18055 GCA_964481735.1 uncultured Thermoanaerobaculia bacterium | reverse complement strand
CGAGCAGCCCGCGGTCGGCCAGGTTTCCGTCGCGCTTGACCCAGCGGGCGTGCTCACTCACTGGATCAGTCTAGCTCGCGCTCCCGCTCAGGAGACCAGGCCCGCCGTCTCCCAGGTCCGCTCGAAGGGCCGGAAGACCTGCACCAGCCCGCGCTTGCGGCTGACGTCGCCCTCGAAGCTGGGGGCGCCCTTCAGCCAGACGACCTGCGGGCGGTCGGCGGGCTCGAAGAAGGGGTCGGCGCTGGCGTCGAGCAGCACGCAGAGGGTGTCCCCCTCGATGAACGCCTTGAGCGCGCCGGGGAACAGCGCCGAGGCGACGAAGGTCGGCGCGGCGATGCGCGAGGCGCCCATCGCCGCGTCGATCGGGAAGACGGGGCTCTCCTCCACCTTGCGCGCGAACTCGGCGTCGAAGAGGCGCACCACGACGCGCGCCCGTGCGTTCAACTCGCGCACGGTCAGGCCGATCGAGAGGTTGGCGGCGTCGTCCTCGGTCACCGCCACGACGGCGCGGGCGCTCGCGATCCGCGCCTGCTCGAGCACCGAGGCCATCCGCGGATCGCCGATCACCACCGGAAGCTGGCGCTGGACGCCGCCGACGAAGGAGCTCTCGCCGTCCTTCTCGATCGCCACGACCTCGATGCCCGATTCGCGCAGTTCCTCGAGGATGCGGTAACCCAGGGTGTTGAGCCCCGCCACCACCACGTGGCCGTCCTCGGGCACCGGCTTGCGGCCCAGCATCTGACGTACGCGCGAGCTCACCACCCAGTCGGTGATCAGCGAATAGACCGTGGCGACGGTCGCCGAGCCGAGAAGCATCATCGTCGAGGCGTAGAGCTTGAGCCAGGTCGCCTGGTCCTTGACCGTGATGTCGCCGTAGCCGGTGGTGGTGAGGGTGGTCACCGTGAAGTAGATCGCGTCGACCAGGCTCAGACCCATGCCGAGATGGAAGACGACGACGCTCGCCGCCGACAGGGCGAGGAGCGTCGTGAACACCGCCTTGAGCCCTCCCGAGGCATCCCGCCAGGCCGCGGCGAAGTTGGCACCCACCCGCTTGAGCCCCGCCCAGGGCCCGCGCGCCGCGTGGCGCGCCGCGGCCGGCACGACCCCGGTCAACGCGTCGAAGTCGTCGCGCTTGGCGAGCACCACCAGGGTCTCCCCCGCGCGCACCTCGGAGTCGGTGTCGCGGCGCATCGACCCGCTGGCCCCGCGCGCCAGCAGCCGCAGCTTGCCGTCGCCGAGCTTGTCGGGGCGCTGCCCGACGAGCCCCGGGTAGTCGGCGACGGCGAGGCGTCCGACGATCAGCTTGCTGCCTTCGAACGCGAAGCTGCCCACGACCTCGCGGCTGATCGCCGCCGCCGCGAAGTTCGGCGCCGCCAGCACCGACATGCTGAGCGCGCGCCGGATCGAGAAGGCGGACTCGAGCTGGCGCGCCAGGCTCTGGTCGAAGAGGCGGGCGACGATCGGGAGGTCCTCCCGGAGCTTCCTGGCGTCGAGCGCGATCTCGACGTTCGCCAGGTCGTCGGAAGCGACCACCAGCACGGCGCGCGCCGAGTCGATGCCGGCCCGGCGCAGCAGCGCCGGATCGCGGGCGTCGCCGATCAGGACCTCGACGCCATTGTCCCGCGCGGCGGCCAGGCGTTCCTCGTGGCCTCCCTGGGTGACCACCACCACGCGCTCGCCGAGCCGGTGCAGCAGCACCATGATGCGGTAGCCGATGGTCCCCAATCCACAAACGATGAAATGCGCATTCATCAGCCGGTCGGACCTCCTCGCGGTCGGAGGGCGCAGTCTAGCGGATCACCGGCGCGATCGCCGCTGATAGATTGGCGCCCATGACGCGGACCCGAGGCTCTCTCCTCGCTCTCGCCGGGCTGCTCCTGGCGGGTGCCTGCCGCCCGGCGCCACCGCCCGCCGCCGCGGTCTATCAGGTGCGCGGCGAGATCCGTCAGCTCCCCGTCGCGCCGGCGCGCGACCTGATGATTCGACACGAAGCGATCGCGGATTTCAGGGACGAGGCCGGAGAGATCGTCGGGATGGAGGCGATGACCATGCCCTTCACCCTCGCTCCCGGGGTCGAGCTCGACGGGCTCGCGGCCGGCGATCGGGTGGAGTTCACCCTGGAGGTGCGCTGGGACGACCCGGCCAACCTCGCCCGGATCACGCGGCTCGTGCGGCTGCCTCCCGGCGCCCGCCTCGCCTGGGATTCCTGACCGACGCCTCAGACGGCGGCGGTGACGCCGAGCTTCGCGGCGGCGCGCCAGAGCGCGGCGATCGATTTGGCGTCGTCGATTCCGCCGTCGAGCGCCAGGCGGAGCGCCGTCGCGAGCGGCAGGCGCTCGACGGTCAGCGCCTCGTCCGCCTGCAGATCCTGCTGCGTCGGCGCGAGCTCGCTGCCGAGGTAGAGCCAGATCCGTTCATCCGTGAAACCCGGCGTCGTCCAGATCCAGCCGAGCGGCTCGATCCGGTGCGGTCGATAGCCGGTCTCCTCGGCGCACTCGCGCACCGCGCAGGTCGTCGGGGTCTCGCCGGGATCGAGCTTGCCGGCCGGGACCTCGAGCAACCACTCGCCGCCCGTCGCGTGCCGGTATTGGCGGACCAGGAGAACCTCGCCGCCCGGCAGGAGGGGCAGGATGGCGGCGGCACCGGGATGGTGGACCAGCTCGAGCCGCGCGCGCCGCCCACCCGGCAGCTCGATCTCCTCGAGCCGCAGCTGGACCACCCTGCCGTCGTAGATCTCGCTCCGGGAGAGAACGCGCGCTCGCGGGTCCTGGCTCATGTCGAGCGCGGATTGTGGCACACCCAAAAGAAAACGCCCCGGCCGGAGCCGGGGCGAGGAGAACTCGATGGAGAGATCGCGTGGTTACAGGCGGACGACGTTGCGCGCCTGCAGGCCCTTCTGGCCCTCAACGACCTCGAAGGAGACGCGATCCCCTTCGTTGAGCGACCGGTACCCCTCGGCGAGGATCGCGGTGTGGTGGACGAACACGTCCGGACCGCTCTCGCGCGAGATGAAACCGAAGCCCTTCTCGTTGTTGAACCACTTGACGGTGCCCTGCTCGGTCATGCCCTGCTCCTTCTGACTTCGTGGTTAATGAAACCCGGCCTCTCGTCGAGACCGGTACTCCGGCAGGCCCGCCACGGACCCGCACGATCGATGAACGGCGGAGGAAGATGTGGATTCACGCAGCTTCGGCCTCGAGACCCCGATTTTGCGGGAAGATTGCACAGCGATCGACAAAACGCAAACCCCGCCTCCGCGCCATGAAAGTTCGCCCCACCGCAACAGCCGATGGGGCGCGGAAGATCGATCGGATGTGATGCGGACTTACAGGCGGACGACGTTGCGCGCCTGCAGGCCCTTCTGGCCCTCAACGACCTCGAAGGAGACCCGGTCCCCCTCGTTCAGGGAGCGATATCCCTCGGCCAAGATCGCGGTGTGGTGGACGAACACGTCCGGTCCGCCTTCGCGCGAAATGAAGCCGAAGCCCTTCTCGTTGTTGAACCACTTGACGGTGCCCTGCTCGGTCATACCCTGCTCCTTGCGTTTGCTGCGTTGAATGAGCCACGCCCCCGAACGTCGGAGGCGGTGCGACGGGATCCGCTACGGACCCCAAAGATGGAAAGCTCGGATCGAGGTTTGGATTTCAGAGGATAAGGGGGTAAGGGATTCTGGAAGTGTGGCGAGGTAGCCACTCTCTCAGCTTTCCGCCGGAAAATCAAGGGGGATGCCGCAACCCGCGAGCGCGGCGGCGAAATCGGCCGGGAGCGGAGCCACGAAGCGGCCGGGCGACCAACCGGCGATCTCCAAGCGCCAGGCGTGCAGCAGCGACCGCCGGACGGAGAGCGCCGCGCGGAGTCGCGCGTCGCGCACCCCACGCTCGCGCGGTCCACCGTAGAGGTCGTCGCCGACCACCGGATGCCCGGCCGCCGCCGCGTGCACGCGCAGCTGGTGCGTCCGCCCGGTGCGCGGCGCGAGCTCGAGCAACGCCACGTGCGGCGCGCGGGCGAGCGTGCGGTAGCCGCTCACCGCCCGCTTCCCGTCGACCGCCACCCGCATCCTCCGACGGTCGGCGCGATCCGGACCGAGCGCCGCTTCCCAGCTCCCCGCGGGCGGCCGCGGGTGACCCCAGACCAGGGCGAGGTAACGCTTCTCCACTCCGCCCGCCGCGAAGAGGCGCGCCAGGTCGCGATGCATCGCCTCGTCGAAGGCGACGATCACCAGCCCGCTGGTCGACTCGTCGAGCCGGTGGACCAGCCAGACCGGCCGCCCCTCGAGGCCGGCGCGGGCGGCCGACGGCAGCGCCGCGACCAGCCGTTCGGCGGCGGCGTGTGGCGTGGCGCGGGCGGTGCGCAGCGAAAGCCCCGCCGGCTTGGCCAGCACCGCGAAGCGGTCGTCGAGATGAACCAGCCCCGCCGGTTCTCGATTCAATGGCGCAGTCCCCAGACGAAGTAGGCGAGGCAGCTCGCCGCCAGCAGCCAGGCCGCCGGGCGCGCCTCGCGCCGCCGGCCCGCCACGCTCTTGGCGAGCGGCGCGAGCAGCAGTCCGGCCGCGATGCCGTTGGCGATGTTGTAGGTGAAGACGGTGAGCGCGATCGTGGCGAAAGCCGGGATGGCCTCGGCGAGCTCGCCGAACTCGACCTCGGCCACCGAGCGCATCATCAGCACGCCGACCGCGACCAGCGCCGGAGCGTAGACGAAGGTCATGCCCTGCAGCGCCGCCGCCGCCGGCACGAAGAAGAGCGCGACGAGGAACCAGAGTCCGGTGACCAGCGCCGCGAGTCCGCCGCGCGCGCCGTCCCGGATGCCGGTGGCCGATTCGATGTAGGCGCCCGACGTCGAGGTGCCGAGCAGCGCGCTCGCCATCGAGGCGACGGCATCGACCGCCATCGGCTTCTCGATCTCGGGCAGGTTGCCGCGCTCGTCGAGCAGCCGGGCCGCGGCGCCCAGCGCCACCAGCGTGCCGAGGGTGTCGAGAAAACCCATCAGCGCGAGCGTGCCGAGCACCGGCAGGTGCTCGGGCCGGAGGATCCCGGCGATGTCGAGCTGGAGGGCCACCGGCGCGAGCGTGCTCTCGCCGACGAAGGGGAGCGCCACCCAGCGCTCTGGCGGCGTCGCGAGGCCGAGCCCCACGCCGAGCAGCGCCGGCGGCAGCATGCCGAGGAGAATCGCGCCGCGCACCCCCCGCAGGAGCAGCAGCAGCATGCCGACGACGCCCAGCAGGGCGAGCAGGACCCGCGGCTCGCCGAGCTCGCCGAGGCGCAGCGGCACGGCCGGCGCCGCGAGCCGCCCGTCGGCCGCAGCGAGCGCCGCGACCGGCATCCCGGCGGCTCCGCTGGTCACGATCCCCGACTCGTAGAGGCCGATCAGCGCGAGGAAGAGGCCGATCGCCACCGCGAAGCTCTGCTTGAGGCTGCGCGAGATCGACTCGGCGAGCCAGCGGCGCAGCCCGACGAGGGTGATCAGGAGGAAGAGGGCGCCGGCGAGGAAGACCGCGCCGAGGCGCTGCTGCCAGGTGATCCCGAGCGCCGCCAGGCCGAAGGCGAGAAAGGCGTTCTCGCCCATGTAGGGGGCCACCGCGAATGGCCGCTTCGCCCAGAAGGCCATCAGCAGGGTGCCGAAGGCCGCGGCGAGAATCGTGGCCACCGTTCCCGGTCCCTTGGGCAGGCCGGCGAAGGCGAGAATCGCCGGATTGACCACGATGATGTAGGCCATGGTCAGGAAGGTCGTGGTCCCGCCCAGGGCCTCGAGGCGCCAGTCGCTGTCGGCGGCGCCACCCAGCCACCTCCGCCAGCCGGTCATGGCGCGAAACGCCGCATCGTCGCGACGTCTCCCTTGCTGCCGTAGAAGAGCGCGAAGTAGTCGCGACGCCTGTCCGGATCCTCGCTCACGAACCGCCGCCCCGCCCAGTCGGCGAGCGCGCTCTGCGGCGCGTGCACCGCCAGCCAGGCCGCCGCGTTGCCGCCGATCGGATTGCTCACCAGCGAGGCCACCGGCTGGCGGTGCGTCGCCTGCTCGTAGGCCGGAGGCCAGGGGTGGAAGGCGCCGAGCGCCGCGAAGAGCACCGACACCGGCAGGACGGCGGCGAAAGCGAGACGTCGCCCGCCCGCGAGCCCGTGCGGCGCGGCGAGGAGCAGCAGCGGCTGGATCGGAATCAGGTAGCGGAAACCGTAGGACCAGCCGCCGTAGGAGCCGGCGACCAGCGCGTGCAGGCCGACCTGGAGGAGCAGCGCGCCAGCGAGGCATCGCCAATCGGCCGCCGATCCCCAGCTCGGCCGGCGGAGCGCCTGGGCGAACCCCCAGGCACCGAACAGCAGGACCGGCGAGACGACGAAGAGGCCGTGCCAGCCGAAGAGGATCTCGAGCGGGTAGCTCCAGCTCTGCGGCAGGACGACGCCTCCGAGGCTGGGCCCGAACTCGGCCGCGAGGTCGCGCGCGCCCGGCACCAACTTGGCGGGAAGCGGGGATCCGTGGTGCGCCAGGTTCGCGACCAGCGCCGCCACCCCGGCCGCCGCGAGGGCGATCAGCGCGCCGCCGACGGCGCGCCGTCCGCCGGTGCGGTGCAGCCGCCAGATCGCGAAGCCCGCCATGCCGAGCCCGGGGAGCAGGTCGATCGCCGCCGCGACCCCGAACCACGCACCGGTCGCCACCCCGCGGCCCTCGAGCGCAGCGATCCACCCCGCGAAGATCAACGCCGCCGCGACGGTGTGATTGTTGAGCGTGGTCGAGAAGGAGAAGAGCAGCGTGCCGGCGGCGAGAGCGCCGGTGACCAGGAGGCGGCTGGCGGGCGAGATCACGGGGAACCGGCCGAGCTCGCGATGGAACCGCGCCACCAGCCAGGCGCTGGGACCGCCGACGACCAGCAGGGTCACCACGAGCAGGACGCTGGCCGCGCCGGGGCCCGCCAACGACCATCCGAAGAGCCCCTGGAGCAGGGCGTAGGCGCCGGCCGCCGCGAAGGAGAGGAGCGGGGGCTTGTTGGCGTACTCGCGTCCGTCGATCACCACCCGATCGACGGTGCCGCGGAACCGGGAGCCCTCGACGCGGGTCGTCCCGTGATCGACCAGCGATTCGACCGTCGCCCACCGGGCGGCGTCGTTGCCCGCCGAGAAGACCCGGGCGTGCGTCGTCGCGGCATACAGAGCCAGCGTGACCAGGAAGACGAGCGTGCCGGGCGCGAAACGGCGCATGGGATCCCGGTCAGCATAGTCTCCCGCCGCCTCGCACCGGAAGCGGGGGCGAGCGCAGTCCGCCGGCCGGCCGGCGAAGGCGCGCTAGAGGCAGATCTCGGCGCCGCTGCCCTTCAGTTGATAGACGCGGAACGGCCCCTCGGCCGGAAGGGTCGCCTCGTCGAAGGGCTGGTGGTTCTCCTCGGCGAGGTGCTTGCGGTAGCTGACGTACTTCTCCCGGCTCATCTCGAGGCGCTCGAAGCTCCCCTGGGCCGCGGCCGGCTTGCCGCGCGCCGCGAGCGGGAAGACGATCTCGCCGTCCTTCACCTTGACCTTGAGGACCTGGTCGCCCTCGGCCGCCCGGAGCTCCATCCAGCAACCGGCGTTCGCGCAGACCTCGGCCACCGTGCCCTCGATCCGGAGCTCCTTGCCGACGTAGGACTCCGGCTGGGCCAGGATCGCCGCCACGGCGGTGGTCTCGCCGAGCGTCACGCCGGCGCCCAGGGACTTCTTTTCGCAGGTCTCGGCGGCCAGGGGCGCCACCGCGAGCAGGCCAAGGGTCATTGCCAGTCCAATCCGCATCTCCAGCCTCCGTCGGGTCGTTTCGATGCGCCCGGCGGGACACCGGTCGCGTGGCGGATGCTACCGGATCGGCACGGCGTCCTCCCCCCTCCGGACGGGCGGGCGGCGCATCGGGTAGACTCCCGGACTGGCGCTCGACTTGCATCGACCCCGCCAAACGCCATTCCGGCGCCTCCCGACCGGCCGGACGGGAGACCCATAGGAGATCCGAAGAGATGAGCCATCACCTGCAGTCGAAGAAGGGCCCGCGCGCGCTCGCGGCATTCGCCTCGTTCGCCGTCCTCGGGCTGGTCGGCTTCGTGCTGCCGGCCTGCGCCGGCGAGAAGAGCGCCGCCGCCGGCAAGCCGGCCGCCGACAAGAGCGCGGCCGTGGCCGAGATCGCCGGCAAGACCGTCACCCTCGGCGAGCTCGAGGAGTCCCTCGCGCCGCAGCTCGCCCGCCTCGAGCAACAGCGTCAGCAGCTGCTGGAGCAGGGCCTCGACCGGCTGGTCGAGCAGAAGCTCATGGAGGCCGAAGCGGCGGCGCGCGGCGTCGACGTGGCCGCGCTGCAGCAGACCGAGATCCAGGCCAAGGTCGGCGAGGTGACCGACACCGACGTGGCCACCTGGTACGAGCAGAACAAGGCCCGCGTCGGCGGCCGCCCGCTCGAGCAGATCGCGCCACAGGTCAAGCAGTTCCTCTCGCAGCAGCGCACCAACGACGCGCGCGAAGCCTTCATGAAGGGGCTGCGCGGCAAGTACAAGACCCGCATCCTGATGGACGTGCCGCGGGTCGAGGTCGCCGAGGCCGGCTCGCCCGCCAAGGGCGGCCCGGCCGGCGCTCCGGTGACGATCATCGAGTTCTCCGACTTCCAGTGCCCCTTCTGCGGGCGGGTGAATCCGGCGCTCGAGAAGGCGAAGGAGACCTACGGCGACAAGCTGCGCATCGTGTTCCGGCAGTTCCCGTTGAACATCCACCCGCAGGCGCCCAAGGCGGCGGAGGCCGCGCTCTGCGCCGGCGATCAGGGCAAGTTCTGGGAGATGCACGACGCGCTCTTCGCCGACCAGCAGAAGCTCGCCGTGCCCGATCTGAAGGCGAAGAGCGCCGCGCTCGGGCTCGACAGCGCCAAGTTCGACGCCTGCCTGGACGGCGGCGTGAAGGCCGCGCAGGTGGCCCAGGACCTCGCCGACGGTCAGAAGGCGGGCGTCTCC
Organism: uncultured Thermoanaerobaculia bacterium; assembly: GCA_964481735.1. GTDB lineage: Bacteria > Acidobacteriota > Thermoanaerobaculia > Multivoradales > JAGPDF01 > JAGPDF01. The sequence goes on along the minus strand of CAYZWR010000069.1, from coordinate 9,117 downwards.
GGCACGCCGGCGATGTTCATCAACGGCCGGTTCGTCTCCGGCGCCGTGCCTTTCGAGGATCTCGCCAAGGTGATCGAGGACGAGCTCTCGCGCAAGGGCATCGAGTCCCCGGCCACGAAGTGACGCTGGTCGGTGACGACGCCGCGACGCCCGGGCTGGAGCTCTTCGGCTCCGCCTGGGCGGCGCGGCTCGAGCGCGAGCTGGGAGCGAGCGCGAGCTACCGCGCCGCCGCCGCCAGGTGGCGCGGCTCGCTCGTCTTCCTGCTCGAGCCCGACGGATCGGCCGGGTTTCCCGAGCGGCGGATGCTCTATCTCGACCTGATGCACGGCAACTGCCGCGCCGCCCGCCCGGCCCTGCCGGGCGACCTCGCCGAGGCGACCTACTGTCTGGCCGGTCCGGCGGAGCTCTGGCTTAAGCTGCTCGCCGGCCGGATCGAGCCGGGAGCCGCGCTGATGGGCGGCGGCCTGAAGCTCGCACGCGGGTCGCTCTTCACCCTGCTGCCGCACCTCGCCGCCGCCAAGGAGCTGCTGGAGTGCGCCCGGCTGGTGCCCACCGCGAGCGAAGCGGTACGCTGAGGGCATGCGCCAGCTGAAGTCCACGACGGCCGGCGGCCTCGATACCGCCGCGCTCCCCTTCCGGCTGTTCCAGAAGGCCAAGCAGCACGGCATCTGGAATCCCGCCGAGATCGACTTCAGCCGCGACCGCGCCGACTGGCTGCGCCTCTCCGGCGAGGAGCGCGACCTGCTGCTGCGCCTGACCGCGATGTTCCAGGCGGGCGAGGAGTCGGTGACCCTCGACCTGCTGCCGCTCATTCGGGTGATCGCCACCGAGGGGAGGCTCGAGGAGGAGATGTACCTCACCTCCTTCCTCTGGGAGGAGGCCAAACACGTCGAGCTCTTCCACCGCTTCCTCTCCGAGGTGGCGGCCGATCACGGCGATCTCGCCCGTTTCTGCTCGCCGAGCTACCGCGCCATCGTCTACGAGGCCCTGCCCGCCGCGCTCAGCCGGCTCGAGCGGGATCCGTCGCCGGCGGCCCAGGCCGAGGCCTCGGTGACCTACAACATGATCGTCGAAGGGGTGCTCGCCGAGACCGGCTACCACGGCTATCTGACGATCCTCGAGTCGCGCGGGCTGATGCCGGGCATCTGCGCCGGGATCCGGCGGCTGAAGCAGGACGAATCGCGCCACATCGCTTACGGCGTCTACCTGCTCACCCGGCTGGTCGCCGAAGGCGGCGATGCGATCTGGCGGACGATCCAGCAGCGGATGGAGCTCCTCCTGCCGCCGGCGCTCGGCGTCGTCCAGGAGATCTTCGCGCCGTACGACCCGATCCCCTTCGCGATCGATCCCGAGAGCTTCCTCGGCTTCGCGATGACCCAGTTCCAGCAGCGCTACGCGCGCATCGAGCGGGGGCTCGCCGGCCTGCCCCGCGACGCCGACGGCGAGCCCGACGCGCTCGACGCCTGAGGGAGGATCCGAGATGTCTCGTTACCTGATCACCGGCGGCTGCGGCTTCATCGGCTCGAACTTCGTCCACTACGTCCTCGAGCGCGAGCCCGACGCGCGCGTGCTGGTGGTCGACAACCTCTCCTTCGCCGCCAACGAGCCCAACCTCGCGGCGGTGCGCGAGCGCATCGAGCTGCTGGTCGACGACATCTGCAACTACCCCGGGATGGTCGAGGCCTACCGGCGCTTCGCGCCCGACTTCGTGGTGAACTTCGCCGCCGAGAGCCACAACGATCGCGCGGTGGTCGACCCGTCGTCGTTCGCGCGCACCAACGCGCTGGGGGCCCAGACGCTGCTCGAGGCCTCACGACGCCATCCGGTGCGCCGCCACCTCCACGTCTCGACGATCGAGGTCTACGGCGAGCTGGCGCCCGACGCCCCCTACTTCACCGAGGGGAGCCCGCTGAACGCCAAGACCCCCTACTCGGCGGCCAAGGCCGCCGGGGACCAGTTCGTCCGCGCCTACATGCAGACCTATCGCGAGATGGACATCGCGATGACCCACTGCGCCAACAACTACGGCCCCTACCAGTTCCCGGAGAAGCTGATCCCGCTGATGATCACCAACGTGCTGCGGGGGCGGAAGGTGCCGGTCTACGGCGACGGGCTGCAGATGCGCGACTGGTTGCACGTCACCGACCACTGCGCCGCCATCTGGACCATCCTGCACGGACCCCAGGTGGAGATCCCGCTCGCCGCGGCGATCCATCCCGAGCTGCTGCCGATCTACGACGTCTCGGCGCGCCGCGAGCTGACCAATCTGGAGATCGTCCGGCGGGTGCTGGAGCTCCTCGGCAAACGCCCCGAGGAGTGGATCGAGCACGTTCCCGACCGGCCCAACCACGACCGGCGCTATCTGATCGACCCGGAGAAGCTCGAGCGCCAGCTCGGCTGGCGCCCCGCGATCGACTTCGCGCGCGGCATCGAGTCGACCGTCGCCTGGTACGTCGACCATCGCGCCTGGTGGGAAGCGATCCTCGCCCGCACCGGGGAGCTCGCCTTCGACTGGTCGGCGGGCGCTTCGCGAAGCCGCTAGAATCGCCCCTCCATGACGGAGATCGCCCGAGAGAGGCCGCCGCAGGCGCTGACCCGCGCCAGCGTCGTCGCCGACTACCGACTGGGTTGGGCCAGCCGCCACGCGAGCCTCATCGGCCGCAAGGAGGTGCTGACCGGCAAAGCCAAGTTCGGCATCTTCGGCGACGGCAAGGAGGTCGCCCAGCTGGCCCTCGCCCGGGCCTTCCGGCCGGGCGACCTGCGCTCGGGCTACTACCGGGATCAGACGCTCCTCTTCGCCATCGGGCAGCTCACTCTCGAGCAGTTCTTCGCCCAGCTCTACGCCGACCCCGATCCGGAGCGCGAGCCGCACTCGGCCGGGCGCCAGATGAACGCCCACTTCGCCACCCGGATGCGCGACCGCGAGGGCAACTGGCTCGATCTCACCGCCGAGCCGCACTCCTCTCCCGACTTCTCCCCCACCGCCGGCCAGATGCCACGCCTGGTGGGGCTGGGCTACGCCTCGCGGCTCTACCGCGAGCTGCCCGAGCTCGCCCGCTTCAGCCGGTTCTCGCACCGTGGCCAGGAGGTCGCCTTCGGCACGATCGGCAACGCCTCCTGCGCGGAGGGGCACTTCTGGGAGGCGGTCAACGCCATCGGCGTGCTGCACGCCCCGGTGGTGCTCTCGATCTGGGACGACGGCTACGGCATCTCGGTGCCCAACGAGCTGCAGCTCGCCCGCCCTTCGCTCGCCGCCATGCTCGCCGGATTCCAGCGCGAGCCGGGCAGCCGGCGCGGTCTCGACATCCGTTCGGCGCGCGGCTGGGACTATCCGGCGCTCTGCGACACCTATCTCGAGGCGAGCGAAGTGGCGCGCCGCGAGCACGTCGGCACGGTGGTGCACGTGACCGAGGTGACGCAGCCCCAGGGGCACTCGACCTCGGGCAGCCACGAACGCTACAAGTCGAAGGACCGCCTCGCCTGGGAGGAGGAATTCGACGGGCTGCGGCAGATGGGGCGCTGGATGCTCTCCGAAGGCATCGCCTCCGCGGCCGAGCTCCAGGAGCTCGAGGCCGCGGGACTGGCCGCCGCACGCGACGCGCAGCGTCGCGCCTGGGAAGCCTTCCAGGAGCCGATCCGCGAGGAGCGCCGCTCCCTGGTCGCGCTGTCGCGCGCCCTCGCCGCCGCTTCCCCGAAGGGCGACGCGCTCGGGGAGCCCATCGCGCTGCTCGAACGCCAGCCGGTGGTGCTCCGCCGGCAGTTGCAGGCCACCGCTCAGGAGCTGCTCGTGGCGACCGCCGGCGAGCGCTCGGCCGAGCGCGCCGCGCTCGCCGACTGGCAGCGGGCGGAGATCACGCGGCACGAACGGTCCTACGCGGAGCACCTGCACGCCTCCGGCGCCGCTTCGGCGCTCGCCGTCGAGCCGGTCGCCGCCCGCTACGCCCCGGACGCGGCGCTGGTCAACGGCTTCGAGATCCTCAACGCCTGTTTCGACGCCGCGCTCGCGCGCCACCCCAACCTGATCGCCTTCGGCGAGGACGTCGGCCAGTTGGGCGACGTCAACCAGGGTTTCCAGGGCCTGCAGGCCAAGTACGGCGCGCTGCGCGTCTCCGACACCGGAATCCGCGAGGCGACCATCATGGGACAGGCGGTCGGGATGGCGTTGCGGGGCCTGCGGCCGCTGGCCGAGATCCAGTACCTCGACTACGTGCTCTATGGCCTCCAGGTCCTCTCCGACGACCTCGCCACGCTGCGCTGGCGCTCGGCCGGCGGGCAGGCCGCGCCGGTCATCGTGAGGACCCGCGGCCATCGCCTGGAGGGGGTCTGGCACTCCGGCTCGCCGCTGGGCGGCCTGGTGCACCTGCTGCGCGGCATCTGGGTCTGCGTGCCGCGCAACATGACCCAGGCGGCGGGGATGTACAACACGCTGCTCGCCGCCGACGATCCGGCGATCGTCATCGAGGTCCTCAACGGTTATCGGATCAAGGAGCGTCGCCCGGAGAATGTGGCCGAGCTCAAAGTGCCGCTCGGCATCCCCGAGGTGCTGCGGGGCGGCGGGGACGTGACCCTGGTGACGTACGGCGCCTGCTGCCGGATCGCCCTCGAGGCGGCGGAGCTTCTCGCGGCTTCCGGCATCGAGGTCGAGGTGATCGACCTCCAGACCCTGCTCCCCTTCGACCGCGAGAACTCGATCGGCGCGAGCCTGCGCAAGACCAATCGCCTGGTGATCGTCGACGAAGACGTGCCCGGCGGCGCGAGCTCCTTCATCCTGCAGCAGATCGTCGAACGGCAGGCCGGCTTCTGGTGGCTCGACCAGGCGCCGGTGACCCTGACCGCCAAGGAGCATCGCCCCCCCTTCGGCTCCGACGGCGACTACTTCGCCAAGCCGAACCGCGAGGAGATCTTCCGGGCGGTGTACTCCCTGCTCCGCGCCTCCCGGCCGGCGCGCTTCCCCGAGCTCTTCGCCTGACCCTCCGCCAGAGCACCGCATGCGGCTCCGCCGGCGCGACAGATCCTTCACGGCTGCGACCTTCGAACAGCGCGAGCGGTTCCGCGGCGATTACCAGAGGGTCGCAGCGGCGCTCCTCGAGCTGCTGCCCTTCGCATCGGCGCTCGATGTCGGATGCGCCAACGGGTTCCTGCTCGACGCGTTCCTGGACGCCGGGAAGCGCGTCCGCGGCATCGAGCTCTCGCCGGCGGTCGCCGAGGTGCTCGCCCCGCGCCTGCGCGAGCTCGTCGACGTCGGCGATTTCTCCCTCGCCGGCGGCCGCTGGGATCTGGTCTGCTGCGTGGAGGTCGCCGAGCACATCCCGCCCGAGCGGAGCCGCGAGCTGGTCGCCAAGCTCGCGTCGCTCGCCGTCTCCTGGATCTACTTCACCGCCGCGCCGACCGGTCAGACCGGCCGCGGTCACATCAACTGCCGCTCGCATCTCGAGTGGCTCGACTGGTTCGCCCTCGAGGGCTGGATGCTCGATCCGCGGTCGCACGCGCTGCGTGAGCGCCTGCGGCAGCTCGAGCACGTGCCCTGGCTGGTGAGCAACAGCGCGCTGCTCGCCCGCTACCCGACGGTCCCCGCGGCGCGCTGAACCCCGGTCACTCCGTCGTCGCCCGTTCGAAGGGGGCGCGCGCCAGCGCGAGGTAGGGCCAGGCGGCGAGGGTGAACGCAGCCGCGATCCAGAACGTCCAGCTGTAGCCGAGGTGGGCGACCAGCGGCCCGAAGGCGATCGAGCCGCTGCCGATCCCGCTGTCGAAGGCGGCGATGTTGGCGCCGAAGGCGGCGCCACGGCGCTCCGCCGGGACGCGCGAGATGACGTAAGTGGTGAACGCCGGCCCCACGGTCGCGAAGCCGAGGCCGTAGAGCATCGCGCCAGCCACGATGCCAGCGCGGCTGGTGGCGAACGGGAGCAGGACCAACGCCAGGGTGACCAGGACGAGCGACGGCGCGAAGGTGCGGAACGGACCCACCCGGTCGACCAGGCGGCCGACGAACGGGCGCAGGCCGAGCATCGTCCCGGCGAAGGCGACGAAGTAGATCCCTTTCGGGGTGATGCCGCGGGCCTCGCAGAAGAGAGCGATGAAGCTGGTCAGACCGCCGTAGCCGAAAGCGACCAGGAAGATGCCGAGCGCGAAGCGGAGCACCGGCCAGGCGATGCCGTGCCCCTGGAAGACCGACGCGAGGCTGCGGCGCGAGGGCGCCTCGGAGCGCGCGAAACGCAGCGCCAGCAGGGCGATCGCCAGGTTCACCGCGCCGAGCGTCGCGGCCAGCCAGCGCCAGCCGAAGCCGTAGAGGAGGAATCCCAGCGAGGGGGCGAGCGAGATGGCGAGGATCGTCGCCATGCCATGCACCGCGATCCCCTCGGCGCGCCGGTGGACCGGGATCAGGCGCACCGCGTAAGCGCCGGACGAGGTCAGGACCGCCGACCAGAGCAGCCCCTGGAAGAGCGCGCCGCCGACGAAGAGCGGCCAGGTCGGCAGCAGGGCGTAGAGCGCGAAGAGCAGCGCGATGCCAGCCGCGGACGCGGCGAGCACCCGCCCTTGGCCGAGCCTGTCCCCCACCGCTCCGGTCCAGGGAGCCGTCGCCGCCGAAGCGAAGGTGAGGCCACCCAGGAAGAGGCCGGCCGCCTCCGGCGGGCCGCCCAGATCGCGGATGTGGAAGGGCGCCACCGGCAGGAGCGCGAACACCGCCGCCGAAGCGGCGAAGTTGAACAGGCAGAGCTCCAGGAACGCTGGCGTGAGCAGAGGATCCCGCGGCCCGTTCATCGGGCGCCGGGACTCAGCAGGCGAGAGGGAAAAAAGGGGGCAACGCCGGGTGTCGGTCGACCCCGGCGTTGCGGGGGAAGAAATGAAGGAGGGTGAACGAAGGATGCCGCGCCGCGGCCGCGGCGTCTGTCGACCGCTCCACATCCCCAGAGTGGGCTTTCGTCGTTCCGCCGATGGCGGCCGGCGCTTCGCTCGCTCATTCGAGGTCGGCCGGCGCGTCGGCGTCGCGCAGCGCGGGCAGGAGCGCCACCGGCACCTCTGGCGTGCGCACTCCGGCGAGCTCGCCGAGCGGTTGCAGCGCGCCGCGGCCAGCGGCGGCACGCAGCCAGGGGAGCACCGCAGGCTCGTAGATGCCGGGGAACGGGGCGAGGCGCGGCCCGGGCGGACGGGGCAGGACGGCGAGCGCGTCCGCGCGCCGCTGTCCGATCAGCCACTCGAGCAGCGGCCGGTCGAGCCAGGGCTGATCGCAGGCCGCCACCAGCCAGGCCGCGTCGGGCCGGGCGGCGAAGGCGGCGAGCAGGCCGGCGAGCGGTCCCCGCGCCGCGGCGTCATCGGCGAGGCGCGACAGGCGGGCGAGCGACGTGGGAACCTCTCCACCGCCGAGCAGGGTCACTTCCTCGACCACCGGCGCGAGCGCGGTGACGACGCGCTCGACGAAGGTCCGCCCCGCGAGCTCGAGCAGTTGCTTGGGCCGCCCCATGCGCCGGCTGGCGCCGCCGACCAGCACGCCGCCGAGGAGTGGAGGCAGTCGCGGGGTTCCGGGCATGCACTTGGTATCCTTCCACGTCTGCCGCCGCTCGAGGCGGCTCTCCCCGAGGAGCTCCGACCCCGAATGCCTCTGCTTCCCGAATCCGACAGCATCGCCCGACGCCGCGGCCGCCGCCGTCGGCGCGCCATCTTCGCGCTCCTCCTGCTCGTCGTCCTGGCCGGCCTGGCGCTCGCCGCGCTGCGGCCGGGTCCGCCGCCCACGATCTCCGTGGTCCCCGAATCCCCCGCCATCGGCCGCGCCGTGCCGGTCACGGTCGAAGTCCGCGAGCCGCGGCGCGGAATCGCCGGCGTGCGCGTCGAGCTGCAGCAGGGGGCCGCGACCTTCGAGCTGGTCGACGAGCGCTTTCCGACGCCTGCCGGCTGGAAACTCTGGGCGAGCGGCGCGGCAGAGCGCAGCTGGCGCCTGGAGGTCGGCAAGAACGCTCAGCCCGGGCTCACCGAGGGCGAGGCCACGATCCGCGTGACCGCCCTCCCGGCGCCCGCCTGGCTGCGCGCCGGCCGGCCGGCGATCACCGAGATCCGGCTGCCGGTGCGCCTCACTCCACCGACCCTCGCGGTGCTCTCGACACAGCACTACGTCACCCAGGGTGGCGCCGAGGCGGTGCGCTACCAGGTGGGCCCGACCAGCGTCCGCGACGGCGTCGTCGCGGGGGACTGGTTCTTTCCGGGCTATCCCCTGCCGGGCGGGGGCGAAGGGGAGCGCTTCGCCCTCTTCGCGGTGCCCTACGACCTGGCCGACGTCTCGCGCGTCCGCCTCACGGCCGCCGACGAGGTCGGCAACCAGCGCGAGGCGAGCTTCGTCGACCGCTTCTTCCCGATGGCGCCCCGCGCCGACGACATCCAGCTCGACGACGCCTTCCTCGCCAAGGTGGTGCCGGAGATCCTCGCCAACACCCCGTCGCTCACCGACCGCGGGAGCCTCCTCGAGAATTACCTGCAGATCAATCGCGAGCTGCGCCGGGCGAACGCGGCGGAGCTCCGCCAGCTCGCGACCAAGACCCGGCCGGGGTTCCTCTGGCGGGCGGGCTTCCTCGCCCTGCCCGGCGGCCAGGTGATGTCCTCCTTCGCCGACCGCCGGACCTACTTCTACGGCGGGCGCGAGGTCGACCGCCAGGACCACCTCGGATTCGACCTCGCTTCGGTGGCGAAAGCCGACGTGCCGGCCGCCAACACCGGCTTCGTCGTGCTCGCCCGCTACTTCGGCATCTACGGCAACACGGTGGTGATCGACCACGGTTATGGGCTGATGAGCCTCTACTCGCACCTCTCCTCGACCGCGGTCGAGGAAGGCGCGGAGATCGCCCGCGGCCAGGTGATCGGCAAGAGCGGAGCGACCGGGCTCGCCGGCGGCGACCATCTCCACTTCACCTTCCTGCTGCACGGCCTCCCCGTCCGGCCGGTCGAATGGTGGGACCCGCACTGGCTGCGCGATCGCCTGCAGCGCAAGCTCGGCGCCGCGCTGCCGCTCGCCGGCTGAGCGGCCGGAGATCGCCCCGCGCCGCCTACCTCGCGGCGGAACGGGCGGCGAGCGGCGCGGCGAAGCCGCGGTCGCGCATCAGCGCGTCGATTCCCGCGTCGCGGCCCCGGAAG
>CAYZWR010000068.1:4285-18375 GCA_964481735.1 uncultured Thermoanaerobaculia bacterium | reverse complement strand
CGCCGGCGAGCACCACCGCTTCGGCGGTCGCGAAGAAGCTGAACGCGGGCACCAGCACCTCGGCGCCGGACGGGAGGCCGAGGGCGCGCAGAGCGAGCACCAGCGCGTCGGTGCCGTTGCCCACGCCCACCACGGCGCTCGCGCCGAGGAAGCTCGCGAAGCTCTTCTCGAGCTCCTTGACCTCGGGGCCCAGGATGTAGGAGTTCTGTTCCAGGGTGCGCCGCCAGCGCTCGGCGAGCTCGGGTTCGAAGCGCCGGCGGGCGCGGGTCAGATCGAGAATCGGAATCGAAGTCACGGGGGTCTCTCCGTCAGGGATGCGCCGGCTCCTCCGGCGTGAGCGGCCGGCGGGTCCAGGGCGTGTCGTAGACCACCATCATGTCACCGCCCATGGCGACATTGTCGGGGATCGGGAAGACACGCAAGGGACGGAAGCGCTCCGGTTGACGGGCCGGGTGAGGGAACCACTCGGGGAAGACGACCACGTAGTCGGGACGCGCCTGCTCCAGGACCTCCGCCAGCACCTCGACATGGCTCCGCCCGGCGGCCGCGCCGGCACGGCGCAGCGCGATCAGCTCCGGACTCACGATCCCGACCAGGTCGAGCACCCGGTTGGGCAGCAGATACTTGATCGCGCCGACGTCGTTGACCGCGAGCAGGGCGTCGGACGGCAACCGCGCGGCGAGCCAACGCGCCACCGCGACGTCGCTCGCCTCCACGTTGGCGCGCGCCTGGACGTAGCGCCCGGCCGCATCGGCCAGTCCCGCGAGGCTCGGCGCGACGAGCAGCGCAATCCCCAGGACGCCGGCCGGCAGGCGCACGCCGCGCCACTCGACGAACCGCCAGCGCTTCCAGGCGAGCGGCTCGAGGGCCAGCAGGCCGAGCAGCACGAGCATGGGCAGCAGCGGGAAGAAGTAGCGCCCGAAGTTGCCGACCGCGATCTCCCGGCCGCTCGACAGCGCCGCCGCAGCGAGCGGCATGCCGAGCGTCCAGAGCGGCAGGATCAGGCCCCGGTCGCGCGGACCGCCCAGGCGGCGCAGCGTCTCGACGACGCCGCCGAGCGCCAGCAGGACGAACCAGGGTTGGGCCGCGAAGAGGAGACCGAGGACCCCTCTGAGAAAGCTCACCTGCGGCAGCCAGACCGGCGGTCCCGAGCTCTTGGCGGTGAAGGTCGTCGGCAGCGGCGAGCCCCAGATCTCGTGAAACGCGAGCCCCACCGGAACGATCACCAGCGCCGCGGCGACGAGGCCGAGCGCGATCGGCGCCAGCCGTGCCCCGGCGAGCACCAACCGGTCGCTCCGGCGCTCGAACTGCAGCAGCCGGTCGAGCGCCGCGGCGAGCGGCAGGAGCAGCGCTTCCGGGCGGGCCAGCCCGGCGAGCGCGAACAGCACGAAAGCGAGCGGCGCCGAGTCCGGCTGGCGGCGCTCGTCGAGATGCCGCGCCATTCCGGAGAGCGTGAGCAGGACGCAGAGATTCACTTCCATCCCGGAGAGCGCCGACCAGACCAGCCAGTCGGAGAGCGCGACCAGCCCGGCGGCGAGGAGGGCCCGGCGGGGCGAGAAGCCGAGACGGCGCGCCAGCCCCAGGGCGACTCCGGCGCTCGCCGCCTGAGCGGCGATGCCCAGGAGCTTCGTCCACAGGAGCGGCGAGCCGGGGAGCAGCGCCACGAGCCCGAGGAGCGCGGTCCAGAGCGGCGCCGTGGTCGCCGCCACGAGCTCCCCCGGATTGAACATCAGCCCGTGGCCCGCGGCGAGCGAGCGCGCGAAGACGAGATGGATCCAACTGTCGTCCAGGGGGAAGCCCCACTCTGCGCCGAAGACGAAGCGCTCCGCGGCGAGCAGGGCGAGCGGCGGGAGCGCGGCGAGGAGCGCGAATCCCAGCGGCCCGGGGCCCGGCGTCGCCAACTCGGAGCGGGGGACCGGGCGGCCGGTCTCCGCAACCGGCGCGTTCGACCTCGCGAGGGCGGACAAGACGACGCGATGATAGCGGACCCGCTGCGAGGCGAATGCTAGAGTCCACGGCGCATGCCGACTCCCGCGCGCTCGCCGCTCGAACGCCGGGTTCGCCGGAGCGCTCGCGCCGCGCTCTACCTGGCGCTCGCCGGCACCGCCGTCGCGATCCCGCTGCTCCTCCACCTCGCCGAACCGCCCACCCCGCGGGAGATGGAGCGCATCAACGGGCTGCAACAGCTCTGGCACGACATCGATTTCCTCGCCCGTCCCGAGGTTCGGATGCTGCGCGAGTTGGTGGCGATCGACACCAGCCATCCCGATCCCAACGAGTTGCCGGCGGCCGAGTATCTCGCCGAGAAGCTCCGCGCCGCCGGCCTCGCGCCGCACATCGAACGGGTCGGCGTGCGGGGCGCCAACCTCTGGGCGTTCGTGGAAGGCGAGGACCCGCGGGCCGTGGTGCTCTCCGGGCACCTCGACGTCGAGCCGGCGATCGACCAGGAAGGGTGGCGCTACCCGCCGTTCGGCGGGGTGATCGACGGACCCTGGATCTACGGCCGGGGCATGTACGACATGAAGAGCCTGACGATCGCGCAGCTCCTCGCGACGACCGACGTGGCGAGCAGCGGGCGGAAGCCCAGGCGGTCCCTCCTCTTCCTGGCGACCTCGAGCGAGGAGACCGGTAGCGACCAGGGGACCCGCTGGATCCTCCGCCAGCATCCGGAGCTGGTCGGCCGGATGGGCGTCGTGCTCACCGAGGGGGGCGTGGTGGAAGCGGTGAGCGCCAACGAGATCAAGTACTGGGGGATCGAGTTCGCGCAGAAACGCTTCGCCCGCGTGGAGTTCTGCAGCGCCGATCGCGAGAAGCTGGAGGAGCTGCGCGACCTGCTGCGCGAGACCGGGCAGGGGGACGCCGAGCCCTACGTCTCGCCGCCGGTCGGGCAGTTTCTCGCCGCTTACGCCGCGAGCCGGGGCCTCGGCTCGTATCGCAACCTGCTGGCCGAGCCGGAACGCATCGTTCGCGAACGCCCGCGCTACGACCGGCTCACCAACTTCATGCGCGCGCTGTTTCGCAACGAGCTCGTCCCGTTCGACGTGGAACCGGACCCGGAGGGCGGCTTTCGCCTCCTGGTCGTCGTGCAGCTGCTGCCCGAAGCCGAGCTCGACGACGTGCTCGCCGAGCTCCTGCCCGAATGGAAGCGGCTCGGGATCCCGTTCTCGGTCCAACCGGCCCTCGGGGCGCGTAGCGGATCGCCCGTCGATTCGCCCGACTTCCGCGCCTTGGTGGCCGCGGTGCGCGACGTCCACCCGGGGGTCGAGGTCGGACCCTACTTCCTCCCTTGGACGGCGACCGACGCCCGCTTCTATCGCGAGGCCGGAATCCCGGCCTACGGTTTCTCACCCTTCCTCCTTGCCGTCACCGAGACGCTGCAGATCGCCCGGCCGAACGAGCGCATGCAATTGCCCGGCTTCGTGCGCGGGGTGGCGCTCTATCGCGCTCTGGTCCGCAGCCTCGTCGAGTAGCAACGAATGCCAAGCTGGGGCGACAATTATTGGCCAAATCGCCCGAGGCCAGCGCACAATACCTCTGATTCCAAGAGGTTTACGTTCTGGCACCAGCTCTGCACGGCACCTCCCTGGAAGCCGACTGGAATAGTCCGTCGGCGAGAACCCAAAGGGCAAGGAGGAGAGATGATTCAGCGTCTCCGGAACCGCCAGCGGGGCTTCACCCTGATCGAGCTTCTGATCGTGGTGGCGATCATCGGCATCATCGCCGCCATCCTGATCCCGAACTTGATCGACGCCCTGCAGAAGGCGAAGCAGAAGCGCACCATGGCCGACATGCGCAACGTCGGCACCGCGTGGATGTCGTGGATCACCGACGTCGTCTCGGCGGGCGCCGCCGGGCAGGGCAACACCTTCGACAGCGCCGGCTACGATACCCCGCTGGCCGCGGCCGACCTCTACTCCACGCTCCACCCGTCGACGACGTTCTTCTACATCAACGACGTCCCGGCGCGCGACGGCTGGAAGTCGACCTACGGCTACGCCTGGTCGGGCAATCCGCTCGCTTCCCAGGTGATCGGCATCGCCAGCGGCGGTCGCAACACCGACGTCGCCGGCTTCACCGACGTGGGCACGCCGACCATCGGACCGTTCGTTCCGACGCAGTACGACCAGAACATCATCTGGGCGGACGGCTTCTTCGTTCGCTGGCCGGGCGGAACCGACACCGGCACCGGCAGCTAACACCCCGGGCTTCACGCCGGTTGCAGGACCGAACGCCGCGGCTCGCCGCGGCGTTCGCCTTTTGTAGACTGCCCGCAACGTGCGCTGCGCCTCCGCCTGCCCACTCGCTCTTCTCGCGCTTTTCGCCACGGTCGCCCCGGCGGGCGCGGTCTCGCGCGAAGCGGAGTGGCTGGCGGCCTACCTCCGCCTCGAGACGCGCAATCCACCGGGCAACGAAGCGCTCGGTGCCGCCTTCCTCGCCGAGCGCCTGCGCACCGCCGGGCTCGCCTCCGAGACGCTGGTCTCGCCCGGCGGGCGCGCCAGCCTCCTCGCCCGCCTGCCCGCGACGGTTCCCGGCGCGCCGGCGATCGTGCTGCTGCATCACCTCGACGTCGTGCCGCCCGGCGAGGGGTGGAGCGTGCCGCCGTTCGCCGGCGAGGTCCGCCAGGGCGAGCTCTGGGGGCGCGGCGCGATCGACGCCAAAGGGCTCGGCATCGCGCAGCTCGCGGCGCTGCTCGCGGCCGCCCAGCTGCCGGAGCGGCGGCGGGAGCTGGTCTACCTCGCGGTCGCCGACGAAGAGAGCGGCGGCAAGGAGGGCACCGGGTGGATCCTCGCCCACCACCGCGCGCGGCTCGGCGCCGTCGCGGCGGTGCTCGGCGAAGGGGGGCCCAACCGGGCGGTCGACGGCCGGTCCCTCGCCTGGGGGATCGAGGTCGCCCAGAAACGTCCGCTCTGGCTCGAGCTCACCGCCTCGGGCCGCCCGGGGCACGGCTCGCTCGCCAACCCGGAGAGCGCGGCCCACCAGTTGATCCGCGCGCTCGATCGCCTCCTCGCGGCGAAGCGCCGCTGGCGAGTCACCGCCGAGGCGCGCGCCCACTTCGCCGCGCTGGCGCGGATCGATCCCGCGGCCGAACGGATCTACACCCGGCTGGACGAGCTCGCGGGGCGCGACGAGCGGCCGGCCGGCCTGCCGGGCGTCGACGCGCTGTTCACCGACACGCTGCAGGTCACCATGCTCGCGGCGGCGGATCAGGTCAACGTGATCGCTGCCCAGGCCCGCGCCCGGCTCGACGTCCGTCTCCTGCCGGACACCGACCAGACCGCCTTCCTCGCGGAGCTCGCCGCCGAGCTCGGGCCGGGCATCGAGCTGCAGGTCCTGCTCGACGCGCCGGCCGTCGCGCCGTCGCCCACCGATCACCCGGTCTATCGCGAGCTCGCCGCGGAGCTCGCCCGGCAGGCGCCGGTCGTGCCGGCGTTCATTCCGGCGATCACCGACGCGCGCTACTTCCGCGCGCTGGGGATCCCGGCCTACGGTTTCTCGCCGTTTGCGCTCGACGGGTCCGAGCTCCTGCGCGTGCACGGGCCGGACGAGCGCATCTCGCTCGCCGACTTCGAGCGCGGCGTCGAGCTCTACCGGCGGGTCGTGCGCGCCCTGGTCGGCGCCGCCACCCCGCCATGAGCCGGCGCGACGGACGCCTGGCGGCGCTGCTCGGCGCTCTGCTCCTCGCCCTCTCCTTCGCACCGCTCAGCGATCCCGCCTCGACGCTGGTGGCGCGCGACATCCTGAAGTTCCACCTGCCGCTGCGCGCCAGCTGGGCGGAGCTCGCCGCCGCCGGTGCGGCGCAGTGGGATCCCTTCGCCCACGGCGGCCAACCCCTGGTGTCGAACCCCAACTACGGCGCGCTCTACCCGCCGAGCTGGCTCGCGCTGCTGCTGCCGGCGCCGATCGCCCTCGCCTGGATGGTGCTCCTGCACGCCGCGCTCGCCGCCGTCGGTGCCGCGCGTCTGGCGCGCCGGTTGGGCGCCGACGCCTGGAGCGCGTTGCTCGCCGCCCTCGCCTACACCGCCGGTCCGACCTACCTCTCGCTGCTGCACTCGCTACCGCTCGCCCTCGGGATGAGCTGGCTCCCCTGGATCCTCGCCGCGACGCTCGCTCTGGTCGACGCCGCGGACGTCGCCGCCCGCCGCCGCGCGGCGCTCGGCCTGGCGTTCGCGCTCGCCCTGCTGGTGATCACCGGCGACCCGGTGATGCTCGCCATGACCGGCATCGTGCTCGGCGCCTTCGTGCTCTTCCGCTTCCGGCGCGCGCGCTCCGCCGCCGCGTGGCTCGCGATCGCCTGCGGGCTCGGCGCGGCGCTCGCCAGCGTCCAGCTCCTGCCCGCGCTGGCGCGACTCGCCGAGTCGCCCCGCGCCGGTGGCCTCGATTTCGCGCAGGCCACGCGCTGGTCGCTCCCCTGGCCGCGCGTCGTGGAGCTGCTCTTCCCGCGCTTCTTCGGCGATCCGACGCGTCCGGAGCTGGCGCTCTACTTCGGGTGGGGAATCCACGACCGCGACTACCCCTACCTCCTGCTGCTCGACGTCTCCTGGCCCCTGCTGCTCCTCGCTCTGGCCGCCTGGACCCGTCGCTCGACGCCCGATCGCTGGCCCTGGCTGCTCGCCGCGGCGGCCGGGCTCGCCCTCGCGCTCGGGCGCCACAACCCGCTCAACCGCGTGCTCTTCCCCCTCCTGCCCGGCCTCGACCAGGTGCGCTATCCGGAGAAGTTCTTCCTCCTGCCGCTCGCCGCCGCGATCTTCACCGCGGCGGTCGCCTGGCGGCGCCTGCTCGACGAGCGGGATCGTGGCCGGCCGGCGGCGGCAGAGCTCCCCGCCGCCCTCGCCGCCAGCTTCGCCGGCCTCGCGCTGATCTTCGTCGGCTTGACGCACGGCGCGCCGCGGCTCACCGAGTGGTTCGTCCGCGCGCACAGCGGCCTGCCGCCCGGTGACCTGGCGTTGGCACGCGCGCAGCAACTGCTCCGGCTGGAGAGCCGCGTCTCGCTCGTCCTCGCGCTCGGCGCCCTGGCGCTCTTCGCCGCGGCGCGCTTCACCCGCGTTCCCCGGCGCGCCCTCGAGCTCGCGGCCGTCGCCCTGGTCGCCGGCGAGCTCGCCTGGTACGGGCGCCCGCTCGCCGCGACGCTGCCCACCGATCAGGTCTTCACCCGGCCGGCGATCCTCGCCGTCATCGACGCGGCGAACGGGCGCTGGTACTCCGATGCCGGGCGTCTGAACGAGGAGACCGAGATCGTCTTCACCGGCGGCGACGCCGAGCTCGCCTGGGCCCGCGCGCCGATCGATCGCCTCGACCCGCGCATCGGCAATCTCTTCGGCGCCTCTTACGCGCTCGATCTCGACTACGACCTGACCCTCACCCCGCCCGCGGCGCGCGCCGCCGCGCTGCTCGCCCGGCTCGACCCGGCGAGCGAACGCGGGCGGCGCCTGCTCGGCGCCTGGAGCGTGCGCCATCTCGTGCATCGCCGCGCCGCGCGCGAGATGGCGGAGGAGTACCGCCTGAGCGGCGTCGCGCCGCGCTCGGCGGTCCACTCCGAGAATCGCCAGGCGCTGGCCCCGGTCCGCTTCGTCGCCGGGGCCTCGAGCTTCCCCGACGCCACTGCCGCCGAGCAGGCGGCGATCGCCGCCGGGCTCCCGCTCGGCAGCCACGAGTTCCTGATCGGCGCGGGCGAGCTGCCCGCTGGCCGGCTCGATCGCGCCCGCCTGCTCGCGGCGGAAGTGCGCGGTGCCGACCTCGCGGTCGAGTTGACCGCCGAGGCACCGGCGCTGCTGGTCGTCGCGACGACCTTCGATCGCGACTGGCGCGCCCGGCTCGACGGCGCGGCGCTACCGCTCTACGAGTGCGCGGCGGGCTACCTCGCGGCGCTCGTGCCCGCCGGCGAGCATCGCCTCGAGCTCGCCTTCCGCGATCGCTGGTTCGCGCGCGGCGCCTGGGTCACCGCGCTCGCGCTCGCCAGCGCGCTCGGCCTCTTCCTCGCGTCGCGGCCGCGATCGCGCGGCGAAGCCGCCGGACGCCCGGCGCCGGCGTCGTACAATGCCCTCGATCGTGCCGCCCCGTGAGCTCTTCGTTCTCTACGCCGCGCTCGTCGGCCTGATCGTCGGCAGCTATCTCAACGTCGTCATCTACCGCCTCCCGCGCCGCATCTCCACCGTCCGGCCGGGTTCGCGCTGTCCGGCCTGCGGCGCGCCCATCCGGGCGCGCGACAATCTGCCGCTGCTCTCCTGGCTGCTGCTGCGCGGCCGCTGCCGCGACTGCGGCGCCGCCATCTCGCCGCGCTACCCGCTGCTCGAAGCGGCCACCGCCGGGCTCTTCGCTCTCGCCGTGGCACGCTTCGGGGTGACCTTCGACGCCCTCGCCGCCGCGCTCTTCGCCGCGCTGCTGGTGGCGCTCGCCGGCATCGACGTCGACCACATGATCCTGCCCGACCGGATCACCCTGCCAGGCTTGGCGCTCGCGCTCGTCATCCAGCCCTGGCTCGGCTGGGGCTCCCTCGCCGGCGGCATCGCCGGCGCGCTCCTCGGTGCCGGCCTGCTGCTCGCCCTCTCCGGGCTCTGGGAGCTCGCCAAGGGCGTGGAGGGCATGGGGCTGGGCGACGTCAAGATGCTCGCCATGATCGGCGCTCTGCTCGGCGTCCGCGGCGTGCTGGTGACCCTGGTCGTCGCCTCGCTGGCCGGCTCGCTCACCGGCCTGGTGTTGTTGGCGCGCGGCTCGATCGAGCTCAGCGGCAAGCTCCCCTTCGGCCTCTTCCTCGCGCTCGGCGGTCTCGTCGCGCTCTATGCCGGCGAACCGATCGCGCGCGCCTACCTGGGCCTCTTCTAGCGCCATGCCGACCGAGCCCCCCAGCGCTCCGCGCCCGCGAGGTCCCCGCCGACTGCGCGGCCACACGCTGGTGCTCGTGCCGACCTCGCTCCTGCTGCTCGCGGCGCTCGCCGCGGTGACCCTGCTCTCCTATCGTTCGGCGGTCGCCCGCCTGATCGCCGATCGTCAGGAGAGCGCCGCGAAGCTCGCCAGCCGCCTCGCCGCGACCGCACGCGAGCGCGGCCTCGCCGACCAGCCGGCGCTCGCGCTGGCTCTGCCCCCCGGCGCCGCGGCGGCGATCTACGCGCCCGACGGGACCGAGCGCTGGAGCCTCGGCTTCGCCGGCGCGGCCGAGCGCGATCGCGCGCTGCCCGCTCCCGCGAGCCTCGCGGAGCCGCGGGTGCAGGGTCCCGACCGCGAGGTCGGCGACGTCGTGCGTGCCTTCGCGCCGTTCGCCGCCGCGGGGGGGCGCTGGGTCGTCCGGCTGGAGCTTCCGGCGTCGACGCTCGCCGGCCCGGCGCGCAGCCTCGCCATCCTGACGCCGCTCGTCTTCGGCCTCTCGGCGGCCATCGCCCTGCTCACCGTCTTCTTCCTGCGCACCCTCACCCGGCCCTACGACGAGATGCTGGCGCGCGCGCGAGAGGCGGGATCGCCGGCAGGGCCCGGCGGCGACGTCGATTTCCTGCTCGCCACCTTCGATCGCGCCCTGGCCGCCCTCGCCGCTCCCACCGGCAACGATCTGGTCAACCTCGAGCGCGCGCTCGGCGACCAGATCGAGAGCGGCCTCCTGCTGTTCGATCGCGCGGGAAGGCTGCTCGCCGCCAATCCCGCGGCCGCCGAGCTCCTGGGCGGCCTTCGGCTTGCGCCGGGCAGCCCGGTCGAGGAGCTCCTCGCCAGCCAACCGGCGCTCCGCGCGACGATCGCCCCCGCCGTCGCGGCGGCCCGCTCCCTGGCGCGCGCCACCGCGCCGGTGACGCACGGCGCCGGCACGCGCGACCTCGGCCTGACCGTGCAGGCGCTCGGCGGCGTCGGCGGCGCGGAGCCGCGCGGCACGCTGGTGCTCTTCGCCGACGTCACCGACTTCTCGCGCCGCGAAGCCGAGGCCCGTCTGGGCGAGAGCCTGGCGCAGTTGGGCGAGCTCTCGGCCGGCGTCGCGCACGAGTTGCGCAACAGCCTGGCGACCCTCGCCGGCTACCTCGAGCTGGTGGCGCGCCACGAGCTGCCGCCGACGGCGCGCGCCGAGCTCGGAGAAGCGCGCCGGGAGACGCAGGCGCTCGCCCGCGTGGTGGACGATTTCCTCACCTTCGCCCGCCCGGGATCCGGAGAGCTCGCCCCGGTCGACCTCGTGGCGCTGGTCGAGCGGGCGGTGGCCGATCCCGCTCTGAGCGGCGCCGCGGTCGAGCTCACCGTCGAAGGGGCGCCGCTCGCGACCACCGGCGATCCCCAACTCCTGCAACGGGCGCTGCGCAACCTGTTGCTCAACGCGGTCGAAGCGTCGCGCGAGCGCGGCGGGTCTCCGGTCGAGGTGCACCTCGGGCGCGTGGCCGGCCAGGCGCTGCTCACCATCGCCGATCGCGGTCCGGGGATCCCCGCCGAGCTCCTGCCCCGGCTCTTCCAGCCCTTCGTCTCGACGCGCCCCGGCGGCGCCGGACTGGGCCTCGCGCTGGCGCGCCGCATCGTCCTGCTGCACGGCGGAGAGCTCGAGCTGGTCAACCGCGAAGCCGGGGGCGCCATCGTTCGTCTCCGCCTGAGACTTGGCGATTCTGTTACGTAAAGTTACCAAACGCGCCCTGCCGGGCTTCCCCAAGGGCTCGCCAGGAAGCATCTAAGTGTTGTCCAGGCGAGAGTTGGCGGCAGGGCTCCGCGATCGCTCGAGGTGGTATCGAGCTTGCTCCAATCCGTCTCGACCAGGGATCTCTCCAGGGAGGAAAGGCCGGATGAATCCATCGACCGAACCGCGCTCGAGCGAGGCCGGCTTCTCGCTCATCGAAGGGCTGATCGCCGCCGCGCTGCTGCTCATCGTCACGATCGGCATCCTGCCGCTCTTCTCGCGCTCGATGCTCAACAACGTCAAGGGGAACGACTCCACGCGCCAGAGCCTCGGCGCGGTGGACGGCTTCGAGGAGCGCATCGCGCAGCCGTTCAACTCGTTCGACAACACCGTGCCCGCGGGCCAGGCGCAGGTCCTCACGACCGAGTTCATCGCCCTGCAGAACTCGCCGTCGAGCACCGGCGGACCCTGGATCTCCGACCTCACCTGGCAGCCGGCCGTGGCGGCGGGCGACCAGCAGCAGTACCAGCGCGACCGCCTCCTGCAGCAGTACAGCTACGACGACTTCAAGGACAACCAGGTCTTCGACACGCCGCTCGACGGCTCGACCGAGCCGCGCCTGGTGCACCTCAAGGTGGTCCAGACGCAGATCCAGAGCTCGAGCGCCCCCGGGCAGAGCTACACCGTGCAGTTCGTGCAGGGCTTCTAGGAGCGCGCCGATGACCGCACCGACACGCCGCTCCGAGGCCGGCTTCAGCCTGATCGAGCTCCTGGTCGCGATGGTGATCGCGGTGGAGATCCTGGTCGCCGCGCTGACCGTCTTCGACGTGCACAACCGCATGGCCCGCATCCAGACGCAGATCACCGACATGCAGCAGTCGCTGCGCGTCGCGCAGTACGACATGGTGCGCACCACCCGCATGGCCGGGCGCGGCGGCCTGCCGCTCACCTACACGGTCGCCACGACGGGGACCGCGACCTGGCTCCGCGGGCTCGCCCTCGAGGTGCGCAACAACCTGATCGAGGACGCCGACCGTGAGGTCGCGCAGGGCTACGACGACTCGCCGTTGGCGGTCAAGGGCACCGACATCCTGATCACGCGCGGCTGCCTGTCGGGCCCGATGTTCATGGTCAACTCGGCCAACCCGGGCTCGTTCACCGGGGACGCGAACGGCGACGGGACGCCGAGCGACGGCGTGCTGCTGCTCGACGGGGTGACCACCAAGGGGCTCTCGCAGGTCGACGGGCTGCAGCAGCTCGCCGACGGCACGCTCAGCGGACCGCTCGTCCTGATGAGCGCCATCGACCGCACGCGGCTGGGCTACGCCGAGGTGACGAGCGTCACCGGGGACCCCGACACGCAGCTCACCCTCAACCTCACCTTCGTTTCGGCGGCCGATCCGCCCAACCCGCTGATCGGCCTGCCCGACGTCGACGGCGACGGCGTGCCCGATCCCAACTTCACGGTCGGCTTCGCCTGCGTGCTCGAGGAGTACCGCTACTACGTGCGCGAGAACCGGGAGATCCCGGGCGACGACACCTCCCGGCTGATGCCACGCCTCGCCCGGGCGCGGCTGGTCCCGGGCACCGAGACCGCCTTCGACGACGACGTCGCCAACCTCTCGCTCGACCTGGCCGACGAGATCATCGACCTCCAGGTGGCTCTGGGCTTCGATTCCGACTTCGACCTCGACGGCGCCCTGCCCGGCGCCTTCGACGACGACCCCGACGCCCTGGGCAACGACGACGTGGTGTACGAAGGGGCCGACAACGCCGCGCGCGGCAACGACGACTGGCTCTGGAACTCGACCGACGACGACCCGACCGATGGCCGTTGGCTCGCCCACGCGACGCCGACCAACTTCCAGCCGGTGGACCTGCTCTTCGCCCGCATCACCACCGTGGCGCGCACCGCGCGGCCCGACCCCAGGTACATCGCGCCCGATTTCGACACCGACGCCGGACACGACTACGTCGAGGACAACGACTACACGGTCGCGCCCGCCGACGTCTTCCAGCAGGGCGAGAACCGCATGCACCGCCGCCGCGTGGTGCAGACGATCGTCGACCTGCGCGGCCTCTAGAGGACTCCGATGACCGACCCCCGATCCGAAGCCCCCGCCCGTTCCTGCGGCCGCGAAGCCGGCAGCGCCTATCTCGCGACCCTGCTGCTCCTCGTGCTGCTCACCATCGTCGGCCTCTCGCTCGCCGTCATCACCCAGACCGAGGTGTTCATCGGCGGCAGCGAGAAGCTGACCACCCGCACCTACTACAACGCGGCGAGCGGCGTGCACCTGATGAACACCTACAAGCTGGTGGCCAACGAGACCGCGGCGCAGGAGTGGCAGGTCCGCCAGCGCACCCTCTCGATGTTCGGCTCGACCCTGACCGCCACCGAGCAGATCCAGACCTCGCCCTACTTCCCGATCGCGACGCGCCCCTGCAACCTCTGCATGATGAACGACGACAGCGCCTTGAAGTACGTCGCCCTGCAGAGCGCCGTGACGGTGCGCGCGCAGCCCCTGGTGGCGGGCGACATCGGGGCGACCAAGCGCCTGGGCGCCACCATCACGCTCGACCCCGTGCTGCCCGACATCACCGGCGAGCAGTTCGCCGGCGACCAAATGATCGACGAACACGACCCGGAACGGGTCCGCATCCAGTTCTAGAGCCCCCGGAGAGACGCCATGAACCGCACGCTCCAGATCTCCCGCCTGCTGCTCGCCGCCGGATTCCTCGCCGGGCTCGCCCAACCGGCCGCCGCCGACGACCGCGACATCCTGCGCGACTCCGCCGGCAAGCCCTACCTCTTCATCCTGCTCGACACCTCCGGCTCGATGAACTGGTCACCGAAATGCACCGCCGAGCAGGTCGCCGCGGGCGTCTGCACCTTCTACTGCCCGGAGAAGGACTGCCCGGTGCCCCGCGACGGCGACGATCCGGCCTCGAAATTCCGCCAGGCCAAGGAGGCGCTCTACGAGGTGCTGCTGGACGTCGAGGACGTCGATTTCGGCTTCGCCACCTTCAACCAGGACAACCTGCGCGTCGCCAACAAGCACTGGCTCTACCAGGTGGACGAGGGTCAGACCCTCCCGGTCCTGGTCAGTGGCGACACCTGGCCGGTCGCCGGCTCACAGGAGGTCTTCGGCGCGACGATCGCGTGCGACCGAGGCAATGGCGACGACAACGAAATGGGCTGTTTCGCCGACAGCGACCGCGCCGCCGACACCAACGACACTTGGGAAGTGACGAAGGTGCGCCGGCTCCCCAAACTCGGAACCGGCCGAACGGACCAGATTTCCTACTACATCCGCAACGGTGGCCGGGTCTACTACATCGAGACCGACGACCCGGGCGCGGCTCAGCCCTACGACAGCAACATCACCGTCCGCACCCGGGTCTACCGCTGCACCGGCACCCCGGCCGACAACCCGTCGAACGGCTGCAACGTCGCCGGCGAACGCACCCAGATCGGCGGCAACTTCGACCTCACCTACAGCCTGATCGGCGACTTCGTGAT
>CAYZWR010000068.1:0-4185 GCA_964481735.1 uncultured Thermoanaerobaculia bacterium | reverse complement strand
CTGATCGGCGACTTCGTGATGTGGGACTACCAGGTGCAGCGCGACCCCAACCAGGGCGGCTGGTTCGGCGCGCAGGACTCCTCCGCCGACGGCACCTGCGAGAGCTGGGATCCCAACGACGACACCGACACCAGCAGCGACGGCTCGGACGACGACTACCCGGACCTGCCGGGGGGCTACAACCTGAAGCGGGCTACCGTCGCGACGCCGCTCTACGACCCCACCGGCACCGCCAACGACTGGAGGTTCCAGGTCGGCGACGTGATCCCGCTGGTCTGGACCGACAGCAACCACGACCGCATCCTCAACCGCCTGGCGGACCGGCTGAACGGCGGCGATCCGGCGACCGACCCCGAGGCGTTCGCCAACGCGACCTACTTGAGCGACTTCCGCCAGGGCGCGGACGACTTCCTGCGCTACAAGGCGGCCGGGGAGTACTCGCTCTTTCCCAACGGCTCGACGCCGCTCGGCTACTCGCTCAAGACCTTCCGCGAGTGGTACCGGGGCTGCGAGAACGGCTCCTGCCCGGGGGCGACCGGCTGGGACGACATCGCCGCCGCCAACGACCCGAAGTGGGGGTGCCGCCAGCGGTATCTCCTGGTCCTGACCGACGGCGACGACACCTGTCCGGGGCGCGACCCCTGCTCGCTCACCGCGTCGATGAAGGCGCTCGACAACATCTACACCTACGTGGTCGCCTTCGGCGTCGAGAACACCGCTGGCAACCGGCTCAACTGCATGGCGGCCAACGGCGGCACCGGCGATCCGATCTACCCGCAGAACAAACAGGAGCTGATCGACGCGCTGAAGTCGATCCTCGGCCAGATCCGCGAGCAGGCGGCCTCCTTCGCCTCGGCCGCCGTGCCGCAGGTGCAGGCCAACGCCTCCGACAAGATTTACCTCTCGAGCTTCACGCCGGTGGCCGGCGACGCCCACTGGGCCGGCCGGCTGGACGCCTTCCTCAAGCCCCTGCCGGTCGACGACAAGGGGCAGCCCGACCGCACCATCCTGTGCGACGCCGACACCCAGGCGCAGTGCTTCCTCTGGGACGCCGGCGACGTGCAGGAGGGGATCCGCGGCGGCGGCGGCACGTACGACCCGCAGCGCCTCCTCCTGCAGGCGCCGCACCCCGACGACCTGCAGCCGGTCGAGCCCTGGGTGGCCTCCGACCTCATGCTGGGCAACGGTTCCGACATGCGGCGGGTCTACTACTCGAAGTGGGACGAGCCGGGCAATCGCCGGCTCTTCACCTACCCCAGCACCGATGCCGAGAAGTACGACTTCTGGAGCGGCCTCGGGATCCCCTGGATCGTCGGCGACATCGACTCCGAGGCGGCGGCCAACAACCGGGCCAACGCGGCGATCGTCACCACCCTGGTCGAGAAGGAAGCGCTGATCACCGTGCCCGATCCGGACGACCCGACGAACACCATCCAGAAGCCGCTCACCTATCTGATGGGCGACATCTTCCACGCCGACCCCCTGCTGCTCAACCGGCCGGGGAACTTCGGCTACTACAGCTCCGATCCCTATCTCGGGCAGGAGCTCTGCGGCAGCGACACCCCGGAGGTCTCGGCGCGGGTCTCCTACAAGCACTTCGCCGACCAGCTGGTCTGCCGCCGCACGGTGCTCTTCGCGGCCACCAACGACGGCCAGCTGCACGCCTTCGACGGCGGCATCCTGCGCGACATCCCCGGGCGCTCGGTCGAGTGCCTGCTGCCGGCGCGCGACCTCGACCGCAACGGCGCCGCCGAGGAGGACGAGTTCGCCGACGGCACGATCGACTACGACCTCGACGACGCCGTGGTCACCGCGGACAACGACATCATCGACGGCAAGTACGACAACGGCACCGGACGCGAGCTCTTCTCCTTCATCCCGCGCGCCATGCTGCCGACCGTCCTCATGGCCGCCGAGGGCGCCGATCGCAACCGCGACTTCTGGGGAATCGACGGCAGCCCGCAGATCGACGACGTGTTCATCGACACCGCCGCCGTCGAGGACGGCTCGGTGACCTGCGACGAGCGGCGCTGGCGCACCGTCCTCGTGGGCGGCTACCGCGAGGGGGGCCCGGGCTACTACGCGCTCGACGTCACCCAGCCCGACCGGCTCGACAGCGCGAACGTCCCCCTTCCCGACTCCACCTATGTCCCCTCCTGCGACGGCGGCGGCGGCTCGTGTGGCAATCGCGAGTTCCCGGCCGTGCTCTGGGAGTTCCAGGACGAGCAGGCGGTCGAGCTCGCCGCCGGCATCATCCAGACCGTCCGTCTCGACGAGGACCTGAACAACCTGCCCGACCTGGCCAACACCTGGAGCAAGCCGACCATCGGCCGCATCCGGGTCTGCACCGGCGGCTGCGCCGACGACGAGGCGGAAGACCGCCACGTGGCCATCTTCGGCGGCGGCATCGGCGACGATCCCGACAACCCGACCGGCAACTTCATCTACATGGTCGACATCGAAACCGGCAAGGTGCTCTACAAGAAGCAGGTGCTCGGCGGGGTGCCGGCGCAGGTCGCCGCGATCGACAGCGACGGCGACATCTACATCGACCGGCTCTACTTCGGCACCACCGGCGGCCTGGTCTACAAGGTGTTGCTGGAGGGAGGCAACACGCCGATGCGGCTCGTCGACCAGACCCTCTACACCCGCTTCGCGGGCGTCGACTACGACTTCGTCACCCAGCGGCTGGTCGGTCCGGACGGCGACGAGTCGCGCTACGACCCGTTCCAGATCTTCACCACCAACGGCTCGGCGATCTACCACGAGGTGGCGGCGATCTACGTGCCGAAGCACCAGCAGATCGCGCTCGCCTTCGGCACCGGTGACCGCTGGAACCTGTGGGACGACTCGAACCTGCCCGGCCGCTTCTACATCATCCTCGACAGCAACTTCGTCGACGCCCCCCCGCGCGACGGCGTGCTCGATCCGGCCTGCGCCGGCTGCCCGCAGCCGCTCAACGAGACGAAGTACTCGATGATCAATCCCGACGACCCGATCGACGCCGACAACCCGATCTTCTATCTCTACGATCCGCCGGGCACCGCGTTGCCGGGGTACTACCTGAATCTCGAACCCGACGAGAAGGTCATCACGCCCGCCTTCTCGCTCGCCGGCATCACGATCTTCACCTCGTTCATCCCGACCGAGGTGGCGAACGAAGACGGGACCTGCTCGCGCGCCGGTTCGAGCCGCATCTTCATCGTCGGCACGGTGACCGCGCTGGGCTACAACTTCACGGCGAACCCCGATCCGACCGCCGACGCGCTGCGCACGCGCTACCTCGACGTGCCGCAGTTCACCACGCCGCCCTTCGTCGAGCAGAGCGCGACCAAGAACCCGGAGGGCACAGCGCCCGGGACGCAGCACGCCGACCTCATCACCGACACCCTGGCGATGGTGCGCGACGAGTTGAAGACGCTGCAACCGACGTATTATCGCTACGCGAACTACACCCAGAACATCAAGACCATCCGGTCCGACACCGGCTTGGTGTTCATCGCGCCGGTGCCGATCGGCATCGACCCGACGAGCTGGAAGGAGTTCTGAGCCGTGCGACCGACCGCGAAGTGCTCTCTCCTCGCCCTGGCGGCGCTGCTCCTCGCGGGCGGCGCCGCGCGCGCCGACTGGCTGCTGACCCGCGACGGCGCTCGCGTCGAGACCAAGGGTCCCTGGAAAGTCGAGGGCCGGCGAGTGGTCTTCACCCAGCCCGACGGCACCCTCTCCATGCTGCGCACCGAGGAGGTGGATCTCGACGCCTCCGCCGCCGCGACCGCCGAGGCGATCCGGCTGGCGAACACCCCGCCCGCGCCGCCGGCCAAGCGCGAGCCGGTGATCCGGTTGACCGAGAAGGACATCCCGCCCATGGAGCCGAGCGAGGAGGAGGCCCCGGCGAGCGCGGAGGGCGAGGGCACCTCGGCGGGCGGTCTCGAGGTCATCTCCTGGGACAAGACGAGCAACGCCACGGGTGATGGGCTGGAGATCCTCGGCACGATCCGCAACCAGAGCGCCAACATGGTCACCAGCCCGACCGTGCTGGTGGCGATCTACGACGAGGAGGGCGGGCTCTTGGGCACCAACAACGGCGTGGTCAACGCGCCGTCGGTCCAACCCGGCAAGACGGTCAACTTCCGGGTGGCTTTCCCCGGCATCCCGGACTTCGCGGCGGTGAAGTTCGACGCCCAG
>CAYZWR010000067.1:1988-18770 GCA_964481735.1 uncultured Thermoanaerobaculia bacterium | reverse complement strand
CGCTGCTCGAGGTCGAGCAGGAAGCGCTTGCGCCAGAGCCCGCCGCCGTAGCCGCCGAGCTCGCCCCCCTTGTTGACCACCCGGTGGCAGGGGATGACGATCGCCACCCGGTTGCGCCCGTTGGCCTGCCCCACCGCGCGCGAGCCCCCGGGGCGGTCGAGCGCCAGGGCGAGGTCCTCGTAGGAGCGCGTCTCGCCGTAGGGAATCCGTCGCAGCTCCCCCCAGACCGCCTCCTCGAACGGAGTGCCTGGGGCGTCGATCGGCAGCTCGAACTCCCGGCGGGTGCCGGCGAAGTACTCCGCGAGCTCCCCCTTCGCGCGCTCGATCCAGGCGTTCGTGCCGGGAACCAGCGGCCGCGCCAGCCGGCGCCGCAGGGTCGCGAGCTGCGCCTCGAGCGCCCGTCGGTCGGTGAACTCGAGCAGCGCCACGCCACGTTCCGTCGCGCCGAGCAGGAGTGGCCCGACCGGGCTCTCCACCCAGGCGAGGCGCACGCAGTCGGCCCCCTTCACCTGACCCGGGGCGGCGCCGAACGTCCGCGCGAACGCGTCGCGAAAGCCGCTCGCCGATTCGTACCCCGAGTCCCAGCCGGCATCCTCCGGCCGTTCGCCGCGGCGGATGAGCTCGAGCGCGCCACCCAACCGGCGGGCCCGTCGATAGGCGTGAAAGGTCATGCCGTACTCCTTGAGGAAGAAGCGGCGCACCCGCGCCGGCTCGAGCCCGCGGCGCCTGAGCTCGCCGTCGTCCAGCCGCTGCCCCGGCTCGCGCTCGATCGCCGAGAGCAGGCCGGCGACCCACTCGGGGGGGCGGCCGTCGGCCTCGAGCGGCCGGCAGCGCTTGCACGGCCGGTAGCCGGCGAAGAGCGCCTCCTTCGGGCTCGGATAGAAGACGACGTTCTCGGGGCGGGGCTTCTTCGCCGGGCAGGAGGGGCGGCAGAAGATCCCGGTGGTCTTCACCGCGAGGAAGAAGAGTCCGTCGTAGGAGGCGTCGCGGGCGAGCGTCGCCCGCTCCATCTCGGGTCGGGGAGGCAGGGTCGTGTTCATGGACGGAACCCTATTCTCCACGTTTCGGGCGCGCCACCGATTTTCGGACGTCGAATCCGGCGCGCCGGCGCCCCGGTAGGATGGGGCCGATGCCCGGCCGCCTGCTCCTCGTCGCGACCCCGATCGGCAACCTCGCGGACCTCTCGCCCCGCGCCGAGGCCGCGCTGCGCGAGGCCGATCTGGTGGCCTGCGAGGACACGCGGCGCAGCGGCCGGCTGCTCCACCACCTCGGGATCTCGAAGCCGCTCGTCTCGCTCCACGAGCACAACGAGCGGGCCCGCCTGCCGCGCCTGCTCGCCGCGCTCGGCGAGGGACAGACCGTCGCCGTGGTGTCGGACGCCGGCACGCCGCTGCTCTCCGACCCCGGTTTCGTGCTCGCCCGCGAGGCGATCGCCGCCGGGCACCGGGTCGAAGCGGTCCCGGGCCCCTCGGCGCTGCTCGCCGCGCTGGTGGTCTCGGGGCTCCCGCCGCACCCCTTCACGTTCGCCGGCTTCCCGCCGCCCAAGTCGGGCAGACGCCGCGCCTTCTACCGCCGCTTCGCGGCGCTCGATCACACGACGATCTTCTTCGAGTCGCCGCACCGCCTCCCGGCGAGCCTCGCCGACGCCGCGGCCGAGCTCGGCGCCAGCCGGCCGGCCGCGCTGGCGCGCGAGCTCACCAAGCTGCACGAAGAGGTCGTGCGCGGCACGCTCGCCGAGCTCGCGGACGAGATCGCGCGCCGCGAGCGGTTGCTCGGTGAGTTCGTGCTGGTGGTGGCCGGCAGCCGAGCCGGGGCCGGGAGCTCAGCCGACGAACCGGTGGCCGGCGCCGATGAGGGCGGCTGAGGCACGCTCGCCGTCCGGCTCGCGGATCAGCAGGTAGTCGGTGTCGAAGGTCGAGACCGCGAAGATCGGGACCCCCGCTGCCGCGAGCGGATCGGCGAGCGAGGTGAAGATGCCGGTCAGCGTGAGGACGAGCGAGCCGGCGATCCGGAAGAGGACATAAGGGCCTTCCCGGCGTACACCTTCGGGCACGCTCTCGAGGGTCGAGATCACCGACAGCTCCTCGGGCGTGCGCGAGAGGGTCACGAAAGGTCCCGCGACCCAGGCCGGCAGCGGAGCTTCGGCGGCGAGCCGGCAGATGGCGTAGCGCCCGGGAACCCACTCGAGATCGAGCCGCGGCGGCCTCGCGGCGGCGCCGCTCATCCGAGCCCTCCCGCGATCCAGCAGCCGCCGAGCACGCGGCTGCCGCGGTAGAAGACGGCCGCCTGGCCGGGGGTGACGCCGCGCTGCGGCTCGGCGAAGTCGACCGCGACCCGGCCTCCCTCCTGCGGGCGGACGAGCGCAGCGGCGCCGGCGTGACGCGAGCGGATCTTGACCGTCGCTTCGACCGGCCCGGTCGGCGGCTCACCGATCCAGTGCAGGCGCTCCCCCGCCAAGCCGGGAGAGAGCAGCTCCCGCTCGTCGCCGACGATCACCGCGTTCTCCGCCGGCAGGACCTGGAGCACGTAGAGCGGATGCCTCGCGGCGACGCCCAACCCGCGACGCTGGCCGACGGTGTAGCGGTAGTAGGGCTCCCCTTCACCGAGCTTCTCGCCCCCCACCCTGCGAACCTCCGCGCCGGCGCGCGACGGCGCGCCCGCGAAGCGCTCGGGATGCGCCGCCACCTGCTCCTCGACGAACTCGCGGATCCCCGAGCCGACGAAACAGACCTCCATCGACTCCCCCTTCTCCGCCACCGCGAGCCCGGCGCGACGGGCCAGCTCCCGGACCTCGGGCTTGCTCCGCTCGCCCAGCGGGAAGCGCGCGAACGCCAGCTGCTCGCGGGTCAGCTCGAAGAGGAAGTAACTCTGGTCCTTCGCCGGATCGAGCGCGGCGTGCAACTCCGGGCCCTCCGCGCCCTCGACGATGCGCGCGTAGTGGCCGGTCGCGAGACGCGTGGCGCCCAGCCGCCGGGCGCGCTCGATCAAGAGGTCGAACTTGATCCAGGTGTTGCAGCGCACGCAGGGCGAGGGAGTGCGGCCGGCGAGGTAGTCGGCGACGAACGGATCGACCACCTCGCGGCGGAACTCCTCGTCCAGCCGCAGGGTGTAGTGCGGGATCCCGATCTCGGCCGCGACGCGCTGGGCGTCGCCGAGGTCGAGCGCGCCGCAGCAGCGCCCGTGGACCGCTTCGCCCGAGTGGTCCCAGAGCAGCATCGAGAGGCCGACCAGGGGCGCCCCCTCCTGGGCGAGCAGCCAGGCGGTGACCGAGGAGTCGAGCCCGCCGCTCATGGCGACCGCGGTGAGCCCGCTCACCCCCGCGCCTCCACCCCGGCACCGCGCAGCGCCGCCACCTCGCCGGCGAGGACCGGCAGGAAGGCGTCGACCTCCTCCGGCCGGTTGCCCAGGCCGAAGGAGACGCGCAGCGAGGCGAGCGCCTCCTCGCGGGAGAAGCCCATGGCGAGGAGCGCCGCGCTCGGCTCGACGCTCCCCGAGCTGCAGGCGGCGCCGGTCGACACCGCGAAACCGGCGAGGTCGAGACGGATCATCAGCTCCTGGCCGATCAGGCCGGGGAAGGCGACGTGCGAGGTGTGGGGCAGGCGGGGCGCGCCCGCCGCGTGGATCCGCGTGCCGGGGATCCCGGCGAGCCCGGCCTCGTAGCGGTCGCGCAGCCTGGCGAGCGCCGCGGCGCGCGCCGGGAGCTCGGCGGTCGCGAGCTCGGCGGCCCGCCCGAAGCCGGCCAGAGCGGGCAGGTTCATCGTGCCGGCGCGGCGCCGCCGTTCCTGCGCACCGCCGACCAGGTAGGCGGCGAACGGAGCCCCGGGGCGCACCCAGAGGGCGGCCGCGCCCAGCGGGCCGTGGAACTTGTGCGCCGCGATCGTCAGGTAGTCCACTCCAAGCTGCTGAACGTCGACCGGGATCTTTCCAACCGCCTGGACGGCGTCGCAGAGCAGCGGCACGCCGCGCTGGCGGCAGAGGCGCGCCACTTCGGCCACCGGCTGGATCGTGCCGACCTCGTTGTGCGCCAGCAGCAGGGAGACCAGGCGGGTCTCGGGGCGCAAGGCCGCGACCAGGCGCTCCACGGAGACGACGCCGTCGCCGCCGGGAGACACCACCGAGAGCTCGCATCCCCTGGCCGGCGCCCACTCGCGCGCCGCGCCGAGAATCGAGGGATGCTCGAGCGCCGAAACGACCAGGTGGCCTCCCCCGCCCGCGCCGAGCGCGGTCTGCAGCACCGTGTTGTTGGCCTCGGTCCCGGAAGCGGTGAACAGGACCTCGAGCGGCGCGGCGCCGATCAGCCGTGCCACCTGACCGCGCGCCATCTCGACCGCGGCCCGCGCCCGCTGCCCGAACTGGTGCACCGACGACGCGTTGCCCCACTGCTCGCCGAGCCAGGGGAGCATGGCGTCGCGCACCCGGGGATCGAGCGGCGTCGTCGCGTTGTGGTCGAGGTAGACCGCCCCCATGGTCCGGGCATTCTAGCCCCGGGGGCTCCCGGCATCGGATCTGCAACAATCCCCGGCGATGACGCTCTGGCGCCTTGGCCTTCGTTCGCTCGCTCTGTTCGCGCTCCTGCTGGCGCCGGCCCCAGCCTGGCCGGCGGCCGCCGAGCCGGCGCCCGATCTTCCCGAGGAGTACCGGCTCTGGCTGGAGGAGGTCGACCCGATCCTGACGCCCGACGAACGCGCGGCGTTCCTCAAGCTCGAGAAGGACTATCAGCGCGACGCGTTCATCGAGCGCTTCTGGCAGGCCCGGGACCCCTATCCCGACACCGCGCGCAACGAGCTGCGCGAGGCCTGGGCGACGCGCGTCGCCGAAGTCCAGCGCTACTTCGGCTCCTTCAAGGAGGACCGTTCCCGCTTCTACCTGCTCAACGGACCGCCCGCCGCCCGGATCGAAGCGCAGTGCTCGGGCACCACCTGGCCGCTCGAGGTCTGGGCCTACCAGCGCAGCGAGCGGATCCGCGAGGAGGTCCTGCTGCTCGTCTTCTACCGCCCCTTCAACCAGGGGCCGTTCCGTCTCTGGTATCCCTACGACGGCGTGCGGGTGCTGATGCAGTTCGCGCCGGTCGGGACCTCGGACCTCGCGCTGATCGAGGAGATCGCGCGCAACTGCCTGGCGCGTGACGACGTGCCGGCGGCGATCGCCGCCATCCTGCGGCGCGGGAGGATGGACTTCGACCGGGTCCTGGAGAAGGCGATGGAACCCATCGTGCCGATCTCGCGCGAATGGGTCTCGACCTTCAACTCCTACTCGACCGATCTCGCGGCGGACGTCGTGCAACTGCCGGTCGAGCTCGAGGTCGCCTTTCCCGGACGGCGGCAGAACCGGACGGTGGTGCAGGGGACGCTCTCGCTGCCCGCCGCCGAGGCGACGGTTGGCGAGATCTCCGGCGCGCGCTCCTACGATTTCGTGCTCAACGGCGAGGTGCTGCTGGGGCGCAAGCTCTTCGACAGCTTCCGCTACAAGTTCGACCTGCCGGCGGCGAGCGTCGACACGACGATCCCGCTGGTCTTCGAGCGCTTCCTCCGCCCCGGCAAGTACACCCTGATCCTCAAGCTCGAGGACCTCAACGGCAACCGCTTCGCGCGCACGACGCAGGAGATCGAGGTGCCGGCGGTCGAAGGCGCGCCACCGCCGCCGCCGGACCCCGAGAGCGCCCGCATCCTGGCCGAGGCCAACGCGGCGATCGCGACGCTCGACAACACCATCCAGATCGTGCGACCGCGCGGCGAGATGCAGGCCGGGCTGGTGCGCTTCGACACCCTGACCACCGGCCCCGCGATCGAGCAGGTGCGCTTCACGCTCGACGGCCGGCCACTGCTCACCAAGAACCGCCCGCCCTACTCGGTGGAGCTCGATCTCGGCGAGGTGCCGCGCACGCGCGCCCTGCGCGCCTCGGCATTCGACGCCGCAGGCCGCGAGGTCGCCTGGGACGAGATCCAGGTCAATGCCAGCGTCCACCGCTTCGCCACCCGGCTGATCGAGCCCCGGCGTGGCCAGCGCTACGCGCAGAGCCTGCGCGCTGAAGCCGAAGTCGAACTGCCCGAGGGCGGCGCGCTCGAGCGCGTCGAGTTCTACCTCAACGAGACGCTCGTGGCCACGCTCTACCAGCCGCCCTTCACCCAGCCCATCGTGCTGCCGCCGGACGGCGCGGTGGCCTACGTACGCGCGGTGGCCTACCAGACCGACGGCAACTCGACCGAGGACCTGGTCTTCGTCAACGCGCCGGAGAATCTGGAAGAGCTCGACGTGCAGTTCGTCGAGCTCTACACCACGGTGCTCGACGCCGCCAACCGGCCGGTCGCGGATCTCGCGGAGGAGGACTTCTCGATCCGCGAAGACGACGTGCCGCAGACCATCACCCGCTTCGAGCGGCTGGAGAACCTGCCGATCCACGTCGCCATCCTGCTCGACGTCTCCGCCTCGATGGAGCCCAACCTCGAGCAGGCCAAGGCGGCGGCGCTCAAGTTCTACACCGAGGCGATCACCCCCAAGGACCGCGGCGCGCTCATCGTGTTCAACGATCACCCGCTGCTCGCCGTCAAGCTGACCAACAAGGTGCAGGAGCTGGGCGGCGGGCTGGCGGGACTCAAGGCCGAGCGCGGCACCTCGCTCTACGACTCGGTCGTCTTCTCGCTCTTCTACTTCAACGGCGTCAAGGGGCAGCGGGCGATCCTGCTGCTCTCCGACGGCAAGGACGAGGGGAGCCGCTTCGACTTCGAGAAGACGCTGGACTTCGCCCGGCGGGCTGGCGTCGCCATCTACCCGATCGGTCTGGGGTTGCCCCGCGGCGAGGGCGACGTCCGCAAGGTGCTCAAGCGCCTGGGCGAAGAGACCGGCGGGCGCACCTTCTTCATCAAGGAGATCGGCGAGCTCGCCGCGATCTACGAGGCGATCCAGAAGGAGCTGCGGTCGCGCTACCTGCTGGCCTACCAGTCGACCAACGCCAGCCGCGAGATCCGCTTCCGCACGGTCGACGTCGACGTCACCCGCTCCGGCCTCGACGCCAAGACGATGCGCGGCTACTACCCCTGACGCGCGCTCAGTCGCCGAGCCGGACGAAGAAGCCCTTGATCGCGAGCCCCGCCTCGTCCACCGCGAGGCCGCAGCGCGCGGCGAGACCGGCGAATCGCGCCGGCAGCTCGGTCGCCTGCGGCACGAGCTCGACGCGGGAGAAGCCGATCCGGCGCAGCCGGCGTTCGAGGCTGGCGCGGGTGTAGAAGCGGTAGTGGGTGTAGCACTGGAGCCCGACCGGCAGATAGTCCCAGCGGCCTGCGAGCAGCTCCTCGACCACCGACCAGTGCCCGACGTTGGGCACCGACAGGAGCACCGAGCCGCCCGCCGCCAGCAGCTCGCGCACGCGGCGCAGGAAGCGATCGGGCTCGAGCAGGTGCTCGAAGAGCTCGAGCGCCATCACCAGGTCGTAACGGCCCGCGAGCGCCAGGCGCTCCACGTCCCCCACCATCACGCGATCGAGCCGCTCGGCGGCTCGCGTCGCGGCGCGCGGGTTGAGCTCGACGCCGGTCACCCGGCAGCCCCGGAGCTGCTTGAGCAGCGCTCCGGTGACGCCGGCGCCGCACCCTACTTCCAGGACGTCGCGCACCCCCGCGGGGACCAGCTCGATCGCGTCGCGCCGCGGCTCGCCGTAGTAGTCGATGAAACGATGCGCCAAGCCGACCCGCCGCCCGATCACCGGGCCGGGTGCGGCGAGGGCGTCGAGGAGGGCTCCGACCCGCCAGAGCGCGACCGGCGCGGGATCGGCGGCGTCCCCACCTGCGCCCTCGGCGAGCACCCGTCGCTCGACGCGCTCGAACGCGCCCAGGGTGTAGACCGGTTCGGCGAGCCCCGGCGCCACCTCGGCGAGCGAGCGCGGGGCGGCGAACGGAGCGCCGTCGGCCAGCGCGTCGCCGAGCGCCGCGAGCGTCGCGCGCAGCACCAGGACGTCCGAGCCGAGCCGTAACGCGACATCGTCGTGGCGCCGGCGCCAGACGTCGTCCGCCAGGGCGCTCTCCGCGACGTCGGGAAAGACCGCCCGGACCTCCCCCGCGACCAGCCCCTCGAGCTCGCGGAACTCCGCCGCCTCGAGGTGCTCCTCCTGCCGGTCGAAGAGCAGCCAGAGGGTCGCCATGGCGAATCACTGTAGCAGCGCCGCGTCTGCCCAGGAACCGCCGAGCGCTCGGCACCCAACGCGCTAGGATCGGCTCCGTCGCCATGCCGCGCCGCCGCCCACTCCTCGGCCTCGCTCTCGCCGCCCTGCTCGCGTGCGGTCGCTCGCCGGCGGGAGCGAGCGAGCCGGCGGTCGAGGATCCGTTTCTCGCCGAGGTGGCGCCGCTCGTCACCGACGCCGAGCGCGCGGCCTACCTCGGACTCACCCGCGACTACCAGCGTGCGGCCTTCGCGCGCGCCTTCTGGGAGCAGCGCGACCCGTTTCCGCAGACGGCGCGCAACGAGCTCGCCGAGCGCTGGCACGAGCGCTGGCAGATCGTCCGCGAGCGCTACCCGGATCCCGCCGACGAGCGCGCCAAGATTCACCTCTTCAACGGCGAGCCGAACCGCGTCCTGCCCTTCCGCTGCACCGACCTGCTGCGCCCCGGCGAAGCCTGGATCTACGCCGGCACCGAACGGATCCCGTTCGGCTTCGTGCTCGTCTTCGTCTCGAGCGGGGTCTCCGAGCAGGCACCGCACCACCTGTGGAGCCCGCGCGACGGCGTCGAGGCGCTCGCCAACTGGTCGCTCCGCCCGGACGATCGGGATCTGGCGACTCGCCTCGCCGCCGAGGTGCCAGGCGCCTGCGCGCGCGGCGACGAGCTCCTCGCCGCCTTCGGCGCCGCCGCCGATTGGAACGAGCTCGCCCAGCGGCACGCGGTCGTCCCCCGCCCGAATCCGGAATGGGTGAGCACCTTCGAGTCCTATTCCACCGATCTCCCCGCCGCCGCCGAGACGCTACCCGCCGAGGTCGAGATCCACTTCGCCGGCCGCCACCAGAGCCGTACCGTCGTCGACGCGAGCGTGCTCGTCCCCGCGACCGAGCTCGCCCCGCGGGCCGGCGCGACACCGGCAGCGTGGATTCTCGATGGCGAGGTGCTGCTCGACGACCAGCTGTTCGATCACTTCCGCTATCGCTTCGAGCCCCCTTCCGCCGCCCTGCTCGCCGCCGGAACGCTCCCTTTCTCCGCCCGGCGATTCCTCAGGCCGGGGACCTACCAACTGGTGCTGCGGCTCCACGAGCTCGACCGCGACCGCTACTTCCGCGCCGAGCTGCCGCTCGACGTGCCGGCCGTTTCGCCGGCGCTGCAGGCCCACCGCGCCCTGCCGCCCGAGACCGCGAGCCCGCCCCCGGCGCTCCCGCCGGCGGCTGCCCCGCGCTCCCTGCCCGAGGAGCCGACGCTGCGCCTCTACGCCCCGACCGACCGGCTGGTCACCGGGCGTTCCCGGGTCGAGGCGGAGGTGCGTGGCGCAGAGCCCAGCCGCGTCGACTTCGAGCTCGACGGCAGGCCCCTGCTCTCGAAGCGGCGCGCCCCCTACTCGGTCGATCTGGATCTCGGCAAGGCGCCGCGCATGCGCCGCCTGCGCGCCGTGGCCTTCGACGCCGACGGCAACTCGCTGGCCGAGGACGAGGTGCTGCTCAATGGCGGACCGCATCGTTTCGCCGTCCGCCTGCTCGAGCCGCGCTCACTTCCGCCCGGCGCGGACCGGCTCGAGGCGCGTGCCGAGGTCGATTTGCCGGAGGGCGAGGTGCTCGACCGCCTCGAGCTCTACGTCAACGACTCGTTGCAGGCGACGCTCTACCAACCGCCGTTCGCGGTCGCCCTGCCGATCCTCCCCGCCGACCTCACCTACGTGCGCGCCGTCGCCTACCTGGCCGGCGGCGCCGCGGCCGAGGACGTCAGCCTGCTCGGCGCGACCGGCTCCTCCGACTCGCTCGAGGTCGACTTCGTGGAGCTCTACACCACGGTGCTCGACCGGCGCGGCCGGCCCGTGCTCGACCTCGAGGCGGAGGACTTCGCGGTGCTCGAGGGGGGCGAAGCGCAGACCCTCCGGCGCTTCGAGCGGGTCGACGAGCTGCCGATCCACGCCGGGGTGATGATCGACACCTCCTCCTCGATGGCCGAGGAGCTCGCGGAGGCCGAAGCCGCCGCGCATCGCTTCTTCGCGGAGGTGCTGACCCCCCGCGACCGCGCGGCGGTGATCACTTTCGCCGACGCGCCGCGGCTCGCGGTGCGCTTCACCAACGATCTGGAGGTGCTCGCCGGCGGGCTCGCCGATCTCGCCGCGGAGGGCGAGACCCGGCTCTACGACAGCCTCGCGTTCGCGTTCCACTACTTCTCGGGGGTCCGCGGCAAGCGTGCGCTCGTCCTGCTCAGCGACGGCGCCGACTCCGGGAGCCGCTACCGGTTCGAGGAGGTCCTCGAGTACGCCCGGCGCACCGGCGTCGCCATCTACGCGATCGGGATGAACGTGCCGCGCGATCCCCCGGAGGCCGGGATCTCCCTCGATCGCCTGGCGCGCGAGACCGGGGGGCGCTCCTATCGCATCGATCGCGCGCACGAGCTCGGGAGCGTCTACCGCGCGATCCGCACCGAGCTGCGCTCGCAGTATCTCCTCGCCTACCAGTCGTCGCACAGCGGCCAGGGCGAAGCCTTCCGCGAGGTGGAGGTGACGGTCGCGCGGCCCGGTCTCGAGGCCCGGACGATTCGCGGCTACTACCCGTGACGCCACGCCTGGTCCTCGCCTCCTCCTCGCCACGCCGCCGGCAGCTGCTCGGCGAGCTCGGCCTCGAATTCGACGTCCGCCCGGTCGACGCCGACGAACGGCCGCTGCCCGGCGAGGCTCCGGCGGCGATGGTCGCGCGGCTGGCGCGCGAGAAGGCCCTCCGCCGCATCGGCGCGGACGAGCTGGTGCTCGCCGCCGACACGATCGTCGTGCTCGACGGAGCGATCCTCGGCAAGCCGCGCGACCCGGCCGACGCCGCGGCGATGCTCTCCCGCATCGCCGGCCGGGAGCACGAAGTCTTCACCGGGGTCGCGCTCGCCGCCGAGGAGGGGCGGCGGGCGGCGTTGCGGGTCGTCCACACCGGCGTTCGCATGCGCGCGCTCTCGGCCGACGAAGTGGCGAGCTACGTGGCGAGCGGCGAGCCGCTCGACAAAGCGGGTGCCTACGCCATTCAGGGCTGGGGCGCGGTGTACGTCGAGTCGATCGTCGGCAACTACAGCAACGTGGTCGGCCTGCCGGTTCCCGCGGTGGCCGAGCTCTTCGCCGAGCTCGGCTTCGATCTCGCCCGCTTCCGCCGTCCGCGGCTCGCCTAGTCCCGTCCGTCCAGGCGCGCCAGGGCGAAGGCGTAGGCGCCCAGCGCCACGGCGCGCGAGGTCCCGAGCCGGCTGCGCCCGAGCGCGATCCGTTTGTCCGGCTCGTAGGCGACGCGCCGCGTTCCGCCCGGCACCGCCACTTCGACCGCCGAGGGGGCGAGGAAGCGCGCCCGGTCCGGCGGATCGTCCCAGTCGTGGACGCGCACGAAGAGCCTGGGCACCCGCGTGCCGTCGCGCTTGGTCAGCCGGCCGTTGAGCGCGGCGAAGAGCTGCGGCGCGAAGAGCGGCGCCGAGCCGGCCAGGCCGCCGCCGATCACCACCAGTCCGTCGATCAGGGTGATGGCGTTCGCCAGGGCGTCGCCCAGCGCCTCACCGAGGTGCGCGAAAGCGGCGCGCGCCGCGGCGCGATCCCCGGCTTGCCGCCCCTCGGCGATCGCCGCGATCCGCCGCGGCTCGGGAACCTCCGACATCTCCACGCCGGCGCGGCGCGCGTACCCGGCGCGCACGCCCCGCAGGCTGATCTCCTCCTCGCAGGGCTCGTCGCCGTCGCGGCCGCGCACCAGCCAGATCTCGGCGCCGCAGGAGTTGTCGCCCAGCAGCAGGCGGCCGTCGACGACGATCCCGGCGCCGAAGCCGGTGCCCAGGGTGACCCCGAGCAGGTTGCGGTGACGCCGCGCGCTGCCGGTCCGCGCCAGCTCGCGGTTCACCTCCGGGAGGAAGCCGCCGATCGCCTCGCCATAGGCGAACAGATCGCCGTCGTTGTTGATGAACACCGGCACTCCGAAGCGCTCCTCGAGCAGCGGCCCGAGCGCTATGCCGCCGCGGAACGCGGGGAGATTCCACAGGTCGCCGATGACGCCGCGGGGGAAGTCCGCCGGACCGGGAAAGGCGAAGCTGATCGCCGCCGGCGGCCCGTCGAGCTGTCGGCGGATCTCCTCGAAGCCGGCGAGCAAGCCGGCGAGACAGCGCTCCAGGTCGTCCGCGTGGGCCGGGCGCACCCGCTGCGCGACGACCTCCTCGCCGCCGCGCATCGCCGCGAAGGCGAACTTGGTTCCTCCGGCGTCCAGCGTGAGGACGACCCTGCGGTCGCCGGCGATCGGGCGCTCCATCAGCCGAACTTGATCGGCTCGCCGAGCTCGTCCAGGGAGAAGTTGGTCATGATCTGGTGGCCGTTGAAGTCGAGCACCCGCAGATCCTCCACCGCCGCGAGGTCGCGCGCCACGTTCACGAAGGCGTGGGCGTAGCGCTCCTCCACCGCCGCTCGCGTCACCTCGTAGGCGATGAACTTCGAGATCCCCTTGTAGTGCAGCTTCTCGATCAGCCGCGGATCGGTCAGCGCGGGGTAGGTCGAGAGCACCAGGATGGGACCGGTGCCGGTGAAGATCAGGTAGGAACGGATGTCGGCGCGCGATGGCATGGTGGAGACCCCGGCCGGGACCGTAACCGGGCCCTCCGAGGGCTGTCAAGCCGGAGCGCTGCATTCGACCTAACTGATGCTGTCACAGAGATTTATCGCCTCCGTCACCGGCCCGTCACGAAGGGTTTGTGGAAAAACCGCGCGCGGCCGGCCGGCGCAACTCCCTGTACGACCTTGGGTTTGCCTGTAAACGAAAGCCGACAAAGAGTTTATTCCGATTGCACAGATTGTTGTTCAAAACGCTGAGGAGCGGCGTGGCTGCGCTCTCCGGGGCCCGGTCCGGAGCCCTTTTCCACAGGGTTATCCGCACCGGCTGCGGAAGTCGGCATGCTACCCTCGCGGGCATGGTCGCGGAGCGTATTCTGATCGTCGAGGACGAGCCCGACATCGCCGAGGTCCTGTCGTTCAACCTCGAGCGCGCCGGCTTCGCGGTGGAAGTGGAACGGCGGGGCGACAGCGCGCTGGAGAACCTCCGACGCCGGCCGCCGGACCTGCTGGTGCTCGATCTGATGTTGCCCGGGCTCGACGGGCTGGAGATCGCCAAGCTCCTGAAACGCGATGGTGCGACGGTCGGCGTGCCGATCATCATGCTCACCGCCAAGGGCGAGGAGCTGGATCGCATCGTCGGTCTCGAGCTGGGCGCCGACGACTACATCGCCAAGCCGTTCAGCCCGCGCGAGGTCGTGCTGCGCGCCAAGGCGGTCCTGCGCCGCCGCAAAGGGGGCGATGCCGGCGGCACGGTGCTCGAGATCGGGAGGATCCGGCTCGATCCCGAGGCGCACCGGGTCACGGCGCGCGACGCCGAGGTGCCGTTGACCGCCACCGAGTTCCGGTTGCTCAAGGTCCTGATGGAGCGCGAGGGGCGAGTGCAGACCCGGGCCCGCCTGTTGGCCGACGTCTGGGGATACGCCGAGGACGTCGACAGCCGCACCGTCGACACCCATGTCCGGCGCCTGCGGCGCAAGCTCGGCGCGGAGGCGGACCGCGTCGAGACGGTGATCGGCGTCGGCTACCGGATGCGGCGCTAGGCGGGCGGACCGGGGGCAAGCCGTGAAGC
This sequence comes from uncultured Thermoanaerobaculia bacterium, assembly GCA_964481735.1. Lineage (GTDB taxonomy): Bacteria > Acidobacteriota > Thermoanaerobaculia > Multivoradales > JAGPDF01 > JAGPDF01. The sequence goes on along the minus strand of CAYZWR010000067.1, from coordinate 4,987 downwards.
TCCTCCTGCTGCGCCATGCGATCGCCGAAGAGCGCCTGCCCTCCGCGGCCTCCGCCGAGGCCGATCGCTTGCGGCCCCTGACCGAGGACGGCGCGCGCAAGATGCGCCAGGCCGCTCGAGGCCTCGCCCGGCTGCTGCCGGACCTCGCGTTGATCGTCACCAGCCCCGCCGTGCGTTGCCGCGCCACCGCCGAGCTGCTCGCCGAGGCCTACTCCCGCAAGCTGGTGCTCAACGAGCTCGGCGAGCTCGCGCCCGACGGCGATTCGGCCGGGGTGGTGGCGTTCCTGCACGCGCAGCGCGCGCTGCCCGCGGTGGCGTGCGTCGGCCACGAACCCAATCTGTCGCAGCTCGCGGCGCTGCTGCTCGTCGGCAAGGGACGCTCTTTTCTCGAGCTGCGCAAGGGCGGAGCCTGTCTGCTCGAGTTCGCCGGGCGGGTCGCGCCCGGCGCCGCGCTGCTCCTCTGGCATCTCGTCCCGGGCCAGCTCAGGGCGTTGCGATGAAGCTGCCGGCCGACCTCCCGCGTCGCCCCGCCGAGGAGGCGGTGCGGCGCTACGCCCTCCTCCAGCTCGAGCGAGCCGAGGCGGCGCGCGAGGCGCTGGTCGCCGGGGACCGCGACGAGGCGCTGCACGACTTCCGGGTCGCGCTGCGCCGGCTGCGCTCGGTGCTCCGCCTGCATCGCGACGCGCTCGCCGCCGACTATCCGGCGAAGCCGCTCAAGCGGCTCGGCAAGCTCGCCCGCGACACCAACCCGGGGCGTGACGCCGAGGTCCAGCTCGCCTGGCTCCTCACCCTCGGCGAGACGATGAAACCCCACGAGCGGAGCGGCTACCGGCAGCTCGTCGCGCAGCTCGAGGAGCGCCGCGACGAGAGCTATCGCCAGGTCGAGCGCGAGATCGTGCGCGACTTCGCGGCGCTCGCCGAGAGCCTGCGGTCGCGCCTGGCGAGCTATCAGGTCGCCGTGACGCTGGAAGCGAACGCCCACCCGGCGAGCTTCGCCGCCGCGACCCGCCAGGCCCTCGACGCCCAACGCGGCGAGGTCGCCGAACGGCTGGCCGCCATCTCGGGCCCCGCCGACGAAGCGTCGGCGCACGCGGCGCGTATCGCCGCGAAGCGGCTGCGCTACCTGCTCGAGCCGCTCGCGCCCTGGGCACCGGCGATCCGCGCCGCCGTCGACGCGCTCAAGGAGCTGCAGGACCTGCTGGGCGAGCTGCGCGACGGGCAGCTGCTCGCCGCCCGGGTCGCCGCCGGGCTCGCCGAGCTCGAGGCGCACAAGGCACGCAACGCCGTCGAGGACCTGCTCTCCGGAGTGTCTGCGGCGCGGCCGCGCCCGCGGCGCGAGCGCTCGGGCCTGCTCGCGGTCGCGCGCCGGCTGGGCGAACGGCGCGCCGCGCTCTACGCCCGACTGGCGGCCGGCTGGCTGGAGGATGGGGCGGAGCGCCGGATCGCGCTGGAGCGCGCGCTCGACGAGGTCGCCGGCGAGCTCGCCGGTTCGCTCAGAGCTCCTCGACGCGCCGCCGCGCCAGCGCCGCCTGCATGAAGATCGCCTGGCTGTTGCGCAGCGGCGCGTTCGCCGCCGCGCGGACCCTCTCCCAGGAGCCGTCGCGCTCGAGGACCCAGGCCTTGCGATTGTCGGCGAGCTGCACGTCGAGGATCCACTGCAGCTCCGCCGCGAGCTCCGGCGATTCGACCGGGACCATCGCCTCCACCCGGTAGTCGAGATTGCGCGACATCCAGTCCGCCGAGCCGATGAAGTACTCCGCCGCGCCGGCGTTGCCGAAGCGGAAGATCCGCGCGTGCTCGAGGAAGCGCCCGACGATCGAACGCACGCGGATCGTCTCGCTGAGTCCGGCGATGCCGGGGCGCAACCGGCACACTCCCCGCACGATCAGGTCGATCTCGACCCCCGCCTGCGAAGCGGCGTACAGAGCACGGACGATCTCCGGATCCTCCAGCGAGTTCATCTTGGCGACGATGCGCCCGCCCAGGCCGCCGCGCTGGTGCGCGGTTTCGCGCTCGATCAGCTCGAGAATGCGCTGCCGCATGTTGACCGGCGCGACGAGCAGTTTGTCGAAGCGCTGATCGCCCAGGTGCCCCGAGGTCAGCAGGTTGAAGAGCTGCGCCGCGTCGGCGCCGATCGCCGGATCGCAGGTGAAGAGCCCGAGGTCGGTGTAGAGCTCGGCGGTGTCGGTGTTGTAGTTGCCGGTCGCGAGATGGACGTAGGTCCGCATCCGGTCCGGCTCCTGCCGCACCACCAGCGAGACCTTGGCGTGCGTCTTGTAGCCCAGCACGCCGTAGGCGACGTGGGCGCCCGCGCCTTCCAGCGCCTCCGCCCACTCGATGTTGCGCGCCTCGTCGAAGCTCGCCTTGAGCTCGATCAGGACCGCGACCTGCTTGCCACGCTCCGCGGCCTCGATCAGCGCCTTCACCACCGGGGAGTCGCGCGACGTCCGGTAGAGCGTCTGCTTGACCGCCAGGACGGCGGGATCCTCCGCCGCCACCTGGAGAAAACGCTGCACCGAGCTGCCGAAGGCGTCGTAGGGGTGGTGCACCAGGAGGTCGCCGCGCTGGATGACCTTGAAGAGATCCGGTTCGCGACCGTCCGGACCGGCCTGCAGTCGCGGGTGCACGACCGGACGCCAGCGCGGCTCCTGGATGGCGGCGAGCGGCAGGGTCGCGAGCTGGAACAGGTCGCGCGCGGCGAGCGGCGGCCGGACTTCGTAGGTGTCCTCCGCTCCCACCTCGAGCTCGTCGGCGATCAGCCCGCGCATCCACTGCGGCATCTCCGGCACCACCTCGAGCCGCACCACCGAAGCGAAGCGCCGCGCCCGCAGCTCCTCCTGCACCTCCTCGAGCAGATCCTCGGCCGGCTCCTCGTGCCGCCCCACGTCGGCGGCGCGCGTCACCCGGAACGGATAGGACTCGAGCAGCTCCATGCCGGGGAAGAGGCGGTCGAGATGCTCCGCGATCACCGCCTCGAGCGGCACGAAGCGCATTCCCTC
>CAYZWR010000067.1:0-1888 GCA_964481735.1 uncultured Thermoanaerobaculia bacterium | reverse complement strand
GCCCGTCCGGGCTTCGGCTGGCGCGCCGGCTCTGCTGCTGGAGCTTCAACCCGCCGACCCGCTTCATGAAGAACTCGTCCAGATTGCCGCCGAAGATGGCCACGAACTTGAGCCGGTCGAGCAGCGGCACCGAAGGGTCCTCGGCCTCGGCGAGCACGCGGCGATTGAACTCGAGCCACGAGAGCTCGCGGTTGAAGAAGGGGCTCGGCTCGTCGCCTCCGGCGCCCGGCTCGAGCACGGCCAGGTTGTCGGGTCGAGTTTCGCTGTCGCGCATCGGGTCCCCCGCCAAGCGGGAGGCGGGATCTTAGCGCCTGCCGGTGACGGCCGCGTGACAGCGGATGATAGGCTTTATCGGGTCGGTCTCCGCGGGCGATCGCCCATCCATTCGAGTCGAGGGAACCGGGATGAAGTTCGATTCGCTGATCAAGCGGCTCCTGCCCCACCAGGACCGCTTCCAGGAGCTGCTCGAGCGCGACACGCAGAATCTCGTCAAGTCCGCCCAGCTCTTCCTTTCCATCGCCAAGAGCGCCCGGCTGGAGGACCGCCGGGTGAAACTGGTCGAGCTCAAGGCGCTCGAGCGCCAGGGGGACGACCTCACCCGCCTGGTCTTCGAGGCGCTCAACCGCTCCTTCATCACCCCGCTCGATCGCGAGGACATCCGCTCGATCGCGGTCGACATCGACGACGTGCTCGACTTCCTGGAGGGGATCGCGCACAACCTGGTGATCTTCGAGATCGCCGACGCCCCCGAACCGCTCACCCGGTTCGCCGAGATCCTGCTCGAGATGACCGAGCAGATCGATCTCATCACCCGCCTGATCTGGAACATGAAGAACGCCCGCCAGATCCAGGAGGCGATGGTGCGCATCTCGGATCTCGAGAACCAGGGGGACGCGCTCTATCTCACGGTGCTCGCCGATCTCTATCGCGGCGCCACCGGCCGCGACGCGCTCGAGGCCCTGAAGTGGAAGGAGATCTACCAGGGGCTCGAGGACGCCTGTGACTCCTGCAAGGACTACACTCACATCATCGGCAACGTGGTGATCAAGAGCGCCTGAGGAGCCGCCGTGACGCTGCTGGTCGCCATCATCGTCGTCGCCCTGGTCTTCGACTTCCTGAACGGCTTCCACGACGCGGCCAACTCGATCGCCACCGTCGTGTCGACGCGTGTCCTGACGCCCCAGGCGGCGGTCGTCTGGGCGGCGTTCTTCAACTTCGTCGCCGCGTTCATCCTCGGCACTCACGTCGCCAAGACGATCGGCAAGGGGATGATCGACCTCTCGGTCGTGAGCCAGGACGTCATCCTCGCCGGCCTGGTCGGCGCGATCTTCTGGAACCTCGTCACCTGGTACTTCGGCATCCCCGTCTCCTCGTCGCACGCCCTGGTCGGCGGCTACGCCGGCGCGGCGGTGGCCAAGGCCGGATTCGTCGCCATCCTCTGGCAGGGCTGGACGAAGACCCTGATCTTCATCGTGCTCGCTCCGACCCTCGGTCTCTTGCTCGGTTTCCTCATGATGGTCGCGGTGTCGTGGATCTTCCGCAACTCCCGTCCATTGCAGGTCGATCGGCTCTTCCGGCGCCTGCAGCTCTTTTCCGCTGCCTGCTACAGCCTCGGCCACGGCGGCAACGACGCCCAGAAGACGATGGGCATCATCACCGGACTGCTCGTCGCCTCGGGGTATCTCGCCAAGTTCGAGGTGCCGCTCTGGGTGATCCTGGTGAGCCACGCCGCGATCGCGCTGGGGACTCTCTTCGGCGGCTGGCGGATCGTGCGCACCATGGGCTCCCGCATCACGCGCCTGGCCCCGGTCGGCGGCTTCTGCGCCGAGACCGCGGGCGCGATCACCATCGTGGGCGCCACCCTCGGCGGCATCCCGGTGTCGACCAC
>CAYZWR010000066.1:5593-18793 GCA_964481735.1 uncultured Thermoanaerobaculia bacterium | reverse complement strand
TAGGGCTTGCGGCGCACCGCCTCGGTGAGCTGCCCGCCCTCCTCGTAGCCGACGTAGCCGGGCGGCGCGCCGATCAGCCGCGCCACCGTGTGGCGCTCCTGGTACTCCGACATGTCGATCCGGACGAGATTCTCCTCGCTGTCGAAGAGCGCCTCGGCGAGCGCCTTGGCGAGCTCGGTCTTGCCCACCCCGGTGGGCCCGAGAAAGAGGAACGAGCCGATCGGCCGGCGGGGGTCCTTGATCCCGGCGCGGGCGCGCAGCACCGCGTCGGCCACCGCCCGCACCGCCTCGTCCTGGCCGACGACCCGGCGGTGCAGGATCTCGTCGAGGCGCAGCAGCTTCTCGCGTTCGCCCTCGACCAGGCGGGTGACCGGGATCCCGGTCCAGCGCGCGACGATCTCGGCGATCTCCTGCTCGGTGACCTCCTCGCGGAGCAGTTTCCCGGCGCCCGCGGCGCCGGCGATTCGCCGTTCCGCCTCGGCGAGCTCGCGCTCGAGCAGGGGAAGGCGGCCGTGGCGCAGCTCCGCCGCCTGGTCGAGATCGTAGTCGCGCTCGGCCTGCTCGATCGCGGCGCGGGCGCGCTCGATCTCCTCGCGCAACTTGCGCACCTTGCCGATCTCCTGCCGCTCGGCCTCCCAGCGCGCCCTGAGGGCGTTCTGACCGTCGCGCAGGTTGGCGAGCTCCTCGCGAAGCTCCGCGAGGCGCTCCTTCGAGGCCTTGTCCTTCTCCTTCTTGAGCGCCGCCTCTTCGATCTCGAGTCGCAGCACCTTGCGGGTGACCTCGTCGAGCTCCTGGGGCAGGGAGTCGATCTCGGTGCGGATCATCGCCGAGGCCTCGTCGACCAGGTCGATCGCCTTGTCGGGCAGGAAGCGGTCGGAGATGTAGCGATGGGAGAGGGTCGCCGCGGCGACCAGGGCGTTGTCCTGGATCTTGACCCCGTGGTGGACCTCGAAGCGCTCCTTCAATCCCCGCAGGATCGAGATGGTGTCCTCGACCGAGGGCGCGTCGACCATCACCGGCTGGAACCGGCGCTCGAGCGCCGCGTCCTTCTCGATCTGCTTGCGGTACTCGTCCAGCGTGGTCGCGCCGATGCAGTGCAGCTCGCCGCGGGCGAGCATCGGCTTGAGCAGGTTGCCGGCGTCCGGCGAGCCCTCGGTCTTGCCGGCCCCGACGATGGTGTGCAGCTCGTCGATGAACAGCAGGATGCGCCCTTCGCTCCGCTTGATCTCGTTGAGCACCGCCTTGAGCCGTTCCTCGAATTCGCCGCGGTACTTGGCGCCGGCGAGCAGCGCTCCCATGTCGAGCGAGAAGAGCGAGCGGTCCTGCAGCCACTCGGGGACGTCGCGCTTGACGATGCGCTGCGCGAGCCCTTCGACGATCGCCGTCTTGCCCACTCCGGGCTCGCCGATCAGCACCGGGTTGTTCTTGGTCTTGCGGGAGAGGATCCGCACGACCCGGCGGATCTCGGCGTCCCGTCCGACCACCGGGTCGAGCTTGCCCGCGCGCGCCTCGGCCACCAGGTCGATGCCGTACTTGGCGAGCGCTTCGTAGGCCGCCTCGGGCTCGGCCGAGGTGACCCGCTGATGGCCGCGCACCGCGGTGAGCGCGCCGAGCAGCTGCTCGCGCGTCGCGCCCGCCTGCTGCAGCAGCTTGGCCGCCGGTCCGGGCGGGTTCTCGTCGAGCAGCGAGAGGAGGAGGTGTTCGACCGAGACGTACTCGTCCTTCAGCCGTTTCGCCTCGCGCTCCGCGTCGGCGAGCAGGCGCTGCAGGCGCTGCGTGACGTAGATCTTCCCCGGTTCGGCGCCGCCGCCGGTGACGCGCGGCCGGCGGGCGAGCTCCGACTCGAGGGCCGCGCCGACGGCCGCCGGTGCGATCTCGAGCCGGGCGAGCAGACGAGGCACCAGGCCTTCCGGCTGGGCGAGGAGGGCGGCGAGCAGGTGCTCGCAATCCACTTCCTGCTGTCCGCGGCGCACCGCGTCGGCCTGCGCGCCGGCGAGCGCCTCCTGCGATTTCTGGGTCAGACGGTTGAGGTCCATCGCTCGGTTCCGTTCTCCTTCGGATCGTTCAACTGCGCGGCCGGAATGTCGAACTGCGCGCCAGGTCGGCGAAGAGCTCGCGCTCGCGATCCGAGAGAGCCTCCGGCACGACGATGCGGATCTCGGCGTAGAGATCGCCCGCTTCGCTCCCGGCGCCGCCCGGGAAGCCCCGGCCCTTGACCCGGATTCTCCGCCCCGACGACGTGTTGGCGGGGACGCGGACGCGAACGCTGCCGTCGAGCGTGCGGATCTCGGCCTCGGCACCCAGCGCCGCTTCCCAAGGGGCGACCTCGAGAGTGGTGTGGAGATCGCGCCCCTCGAGATGGAAACGTGGGTGGGGCAGGACCTCGACGCGCAACAGGAGGTCGCCGGGCGGACCGCCCGCTCGTCCCGTCTCGCCGCGTCCCGCGACCCGGATCGACTGACCCGGGCGGACGCCGCGCGGCAAGTTGACCTTGATCCGGCGCACGCCGTCCCCTTCCGCCAGCGCGAGCTCGCGGACGCCTCCGGCGAGCGCTTCCTCGAGGCTGAGCGTCAGCGTCACTTCCTGGTTCGCTCCCGGCCGTGCCCAGCCACCGCGTCCGTCGTTGGTCCAGGTGCCCCATCCGGCGCCCGGTTTCCCGCCGCCCTCGCCGCCGAAGAGCATCTCGAAGAAGCTCGAGAAACCGCTCGCTCCACCGCCGGCCGCGAACGGTGTCCCGCCGAGATCGAAGGAGAACCCCTCGAAGCCGGGAGGTGGCCCCCCCTCCGGCGGACGCGACTTCCAGGCCGAACCGAAGCGGTCGTACTTCGCCCGCTTCTCGGGGTCTTTCAGCACCTCGTAAGCCTCGGCGACCTCCTTGAACTTCGCCTCCGCCCCTTTCTCCTTGCTGACGTCAGGGTGGAACTTGCGCGCGAGCTTGCGGTAGGCGCGCTGGATCTCGTCCGGCGTTGCCTCGCGCTCGACGCCGAGCAGCTTGTAATAGTCCTTGAACTCCACGCACCCCCCTTGGACTCAGCCGCCGGCAAAGTCGATCCGGGCTCGGCAGGCGAGAAATCGCACTGCCGGCCACTCAACATCTCAAACCGATTCTGTCAGCAATTCATTTCCGCGGAGGAAAGAAAAAAGGACGCGCGGGGCGCGTCCTCGGTTGCAGCGCGCGGCGACGGGTCGCCGGTCAGGGAGGGGTCAGCTTGAAGTGCTCGTAGTTCTTGGCGATGAACGCCTTCCACTTGTCGGGGACCTCTTCCATGGGGAAGATCGCCTGCACCGGGCAGGCATCGATGCACAGCCCGCAGTCGATGCACTCTTCGGGCTGGATATAGAGCATCTCCCAGTCTTCGCCCTTGCCGTAGATGCAGTCGACCGGGCAGACGTCGACACAGGAAGTGTCCTTGGTTCCGATGCAGGGCTCGGCAATGATGTGCGGCATCCCCTCCGTCCTTTCATGGGCGCGCCGCGCCGGCGCGACGCAGGCGCATTGTATCGGCTCGCACCTGGGCGCTCAACCGTCCGCGCGGGAGAAACGATCGGGCGCGAAGAGGTCGCCCTCCGGGATCGGCGTGCCGTCGAGCAGGAGGCGCGCGAGGTGCCGGCCGGTCCAGGGCGCGAGCAGGATCCCGTCCCGATGGTGCCCGCAGGCGGCGAGGACCGGCAGGTCGCCGAGCCGGCCGAGGAGAGGCCGGCCGTCGGGCGAGCCCGGGCGCAGGCCGGCCCAAGTCGCCGCCAGCCGCGCCGCGGCGAGCGTCGGGAAGAGCCGCCGCGCGAAGGCGAGGATCTCCGAGATGCCCTCGGCGGTGGGGTGCTCGGCGAAGCCGGCCTCCTCGACGGTCGTGCCGACGAGCAGGCCGGAGGCGCCGCGGCGCACGGCGTAGCGGTCGATGCCCCAGACCGATCCGCCCCACGGCCAGGCGACGCCCTCGAGGCGCACCATCTGCCCGCGCACCGGATGGACCGGCAGCGCGGGGAGCCCGGCGATCCGGCCGCTCCAGGCGCCGGTGGCGAGGACCAGCGTCGCGGCGCGAAAGACGCCGTGCCGGGTCTCCACCGCGACGCCGGTCGGAGCGGCGTCGACCGCGAGCGCCTCGTGGTGTGGATAGAGGGCGACGCCACGCGCGGCCGCGGCGCGCGCCAGCGCCTGCGTCGCCTGCACGTTGTCGACCCGGTGCGTTTCGGGCATCAGGAGCACCCGCCGGGTGCCCGGCGCGAGGTCGGGAACCCACTCGCGCGCCTGGCGGAGCTCGACCTCCTCGACCGGCTCGGCCACGGCGCGGCAGCCGGCCGCGACGGCCTCGAGCTTGTCGGATTCGGCGTCGTCGAGCGCGGCGACGAGCGTTCCGGAGGCATCGTACTCGACGGTCGCGCCGCCCTCGGCGGTGATCTCCGCCAGCCAGGGACGCCAGAGCTGGCGCGCGGCACGCAGCAGCGCGAGCAGCCGCGGCGGTTCGCTGCCCTGCGAGAGCGGCGCGAGCATGCCGGCACCGGCGGAGGACGCGGCGTGCCCGAGCTCGCGGCGATCGAGCAGCGCGACGCGGGCGTGGCGCCCCGCGAGCTCGCGCGCGGTCGCGAGACCGATCAGTCCGCCACCGAGCACCACGACGTCGTACGAGCGTTCCATGGGGAGCTTCTAGCACAAGGCGTGCGCCACCGCATCCGGGACGGCGTGGCGCAGCGGGTGCGTCGGCCTGCCGCAGTGCGGCAAGGAAAGGCTTGACACGCTTGCCGCAGCGCGGTATAAACAGCGTGGCATGCCGCATTGCGGCATGAACCTACGAGGGTCGCCGGCGAGGTCCGCATGCACCGACTGATCAAGCGTTACGAGAGCCGGAAACTCTACGACACCGAGGAGAGCCGCTACGTCTCGCTCGACGAGCTCGCGGAGTGGATCCGCGGCGGCGCCGACGTGCGGGTGGTCGACAACGCGACCGGCGCGGACGTCACGGCGCAGATGCTGACCCAGATCATCCTCGACGAAGGCCGCCGGGGAACGGCGTTCCTGCCGAGCGAGCTGCTCCACGAGCTGGTGAGAGCGGGCCAGAAAGCCGTGGAGTCGGGAGTCGAGCAGGTGCAGCACAAGATGGATCGTTTCTTCCAGGCCTCGATCGATCGCCTCGCCCCGGTGCGCAAGGCGCGCGAGGAGATGGAGCGGTTGCGCGAGCGCCTGGAGGAGCTCGAAGGATCGCTGGTGAAGCTCGAGGCGGAGCGTCCGGGAGCCGACAAGTCCCGCGCGCGCCGTCCGGCGCGCACCGCCAACGCGTCGTCGCCCACGCGACGCAAGAAGGGAGTCGTGAAATGAGGAAGAAGCCCCATCAGGTCGCCGTGGACGTCGCCGACCGAGGATTCGAGGTGGCGGGAGAACGGCTGATCGCCGCCGGCCGGGCGGCCTGGCTGGTCGGACTCGGCCTGGCCGCGACGGCCGGCGAGAAGAGCGTCACGCTGTTCGACGAGCTGGTCGAGAAGGGCCGCCGCCGCCGTGACCTGCCGTTCGAGAAGGCGCAGCGCCTGCTGAACGAGAAGGGCGCCGAGATCTGGCGCTTCGCCGAAGGCGCGGGTCGCCGGGCGCAGCGGCAGGCCGAAGCGCTGCTCGGCGAGTTCGGGTTGCCGTCCCGCGCGGAGGTCAGAGAGCTGGCGCGCCGCGTCGAGGCGCTCCGTCAACGGCTGGTCTAGAGGGCGCGCTGCGGCGCGGCAACGGCATCGTTTTCATCGCGAAAGGACGATCGACATGACGGTCAAGAGGAAGGTGCAGAAGGACGTCGCGGCGGGGCTCAAGACCTCCGCCAACAAGGTCTGGCTCGCCGGGCTCGGCGCGCTCTCCACGGCGGAGGAGGAGGGCGGCAAGCTCTTCAAGAGCCTGGTCAAGAAGGGCGAGGCGGTCGAGACCAAGGGTAAGGCGCAACTCGACAAGCTGCGCGGGCAGGTCGAAGACCTCGCGGCGACCGCCAAGGATCGGGCCGGCGACGCCTGGGATCGCGTCGAGGAGACGCTCGGTGCGGTCGAGGAGCGCTGGGACGACAAGGTCGTCGGCGCCTTGAAGCGGATCGGCGTGCCGAGCAAGGACGAGATCGCGGCGCTCACCCGCCGGGTGGAGGAGCTGACCCAGCTCGTCGAGAAGAAGATGAAGCCGCGCCGCCGCGCCGGCGGCACCCGCAAGGTCGCCGCCCGCCGGAAGCGCTGAGTTGCCCGCCCGCCCGGCCCGTCGCAAGCATCCGATCGGCATCGCCCTCGCCGGGGGCGGGCCGGAGGGGGCGATCTACGAGATCGGGGCCCTGCGCGCCTTGGACGAGGCGATCGAGGGCCTCGACCTCAACTCCCTGGATGTCTACGTCGGCGTCTCGGCGGGCGCCTTCCTGGCGGCGAACCTCGCCAACCAGATCACCCCGGCGCAGATGTGCCGGGCCATCGTGAAGCACGAACCCGGCGAGCATCCCTTCGTTCCCGAGAACTTCTTCACTCCGGCGCTCACGGAGTGGGCGCGGCGCGGACTCTCGCTGCCGCGCCTCGCCTTCGAGGCGATCTTCGAGTTCGCGCAGAACCCCTACGATCGCAGCCTCCTCGACTCGCTCACTCGTCTGTCGCGCGCCCTGCCGGTGGGCATCTTCGACAACGAGCCGATCCGCCGCTACCTGCGCAACATCTACACCATCAAGGGACGGACCGACGATTTTCGCGAGCTCGGCCGGCGGCTCTTCATCGTGGCGGCCGAGCTCGATTCGGGGCGCTCGGTGGTGTTCGGCGCCAAGGGCTGGGAGCACGTGCCGATCTCGCGCGCGGTGCAGGCGTCGAGCGCGCTGCCCGGGCTCTACCCGCCGGTCGACATCGACGGACACTTCTACGTCGACGGCGTCCTCAACAAGACCGTGCACGCCTCGGTGGCGCTCGACTCCGGGGCCAGGCTCCTGATCTGCATCAATCCGATCGTCCCGGTGGACGTGTCGAAGGGGGGGAGCGACGGCACGGCGACCTATGACCGGGAGGAGCTGCTCCGCCGCGGCCTGCCGACCGTCCTGTCGCAGACCTTCCGCACCTTGATCCACTCCCGGCTCACCGTCGGGATGCGACGCTACGCCGACATCTTCAAGGGCGCCGATGTCGTCCTGCTGGAGCCGCAGCGCGACGACTACGAGGTTTTCTTCAGCAACATCTTCAGCTTCTCGGCGCGGCGGGCGGTGTGCGCTCACGCCTACGAGGCGACGCGGCGGGAGCTGCTGCGACGCGCTCGCGAGCTCGCGCCGATCCTCGCCCGCAACGGACTGCGTCTGCGCCAGGAGGTCCTGCAGGACCCCTGTCGCGACCTCTGGCGAGGTCTCGGCATGGAGGATGGCGCCGCGCGGCGCTGCACGGGCCACGAGACCCTCTCCCGCCTCGAGCGGGCCCTGGACCGACTTCAGGACGCGCTGCGCGACTAGCGCGCCTGTGCCCAGAAGCTCCCGCAGGCGCGCGCGGTCGAGAGTCGATTGCCTGCCCAGCCCCGACCTGCTAGCCTTCGTCCTGACCATCCCGTGACTCGACCTTCAGGCCCCGCCGGGCCTGTTCATCCAAGGAGGAGTTCAGTGGAACGAAGCCAGTCCTTTCGTACCCTCTGCGCGCTCACCCTCGCCGCCGGCTTCGTCGCGCCGGCGTTCGCGGTGACCGTGCCCCAGAGCGACAAGCACCAGACGCTGATCTACCGCCACGACGGGGTCAAATTCGACGTCGCGCAGGTGGCCGGCACGGAGGTCGGCGAGGCCTTGGGTGGCGCGCGATTCGCGGCCCTCGGCGTCGATCCGTCGACGAGCTTCGTCGACCTGCGCACCGGCCGCTTCACCGGCCTGCAGCCGGCGTTGCCGCTGCTCCCCGGTCGCGGCGTCGGCAACAGCTTGACCTGGGACGATCTCGACCGCCCGGCGCCGCGCAACGACCAGCAGCTCCGCGAAGCGGCCGCCGCGGCCTACGCCGACTTCCTGGCGCGCAACGCGGAGGCGCTGCGCATCGACCTCACCGAGCTGGCGAGCCCGGGCCGCATCACCGTGATCGATCCCGACTACATCATCATCTCGACGCCGCACGTGGTCGACGGCCTGCCGGTGTTGGGGAGTTCGCTGATCGCGACGATCCGTTACGGGAATCTGGTCCTGTGGGGTGCGATCCAGTGGGGCGACGTCGATCGCGGCCTCGCGGCGACGGTGAGCGAGGCGGCGGCGCGTGAGACCGTGGCGCGCCACGTCGCGCCCTTCGAGCTCGGTACGCTCTGGAAAGGCAGCTCCCTCGCTTGGCTGCCGTTCTCGACCGAGACCTCGTTCTCCGCAGCCAACGCCGGCAACGCCCTCGAGCACCGCCTCGTCTGGGTGGTCCGTCCGACCTTGGGCGTCGACGGGGACCACTGGGAGGCGCTGGTCGACGCGCGCACCGGTGAGCTGCTTTCGTTCCAGGATCTCCACCAGTACGTCGCCACCCAGCGCCGAGTGCAGGGCGGCGTCTACCCGATCTCCAACGACGGTCTCTCCCCGGGCGGCATTCCGGACGGAATCGAGCAGGCCGGTTACCCGATGTCCTTCTCCGCGGTGACGGTGCCGGGCGGTGGCTCGGTGACCACCGACGTCGGCGGGAATCTCCCGACCTGCGTCGACGGATCGATCAGTTCGGCGCTCTCCGGTCCGTTCATGCGGATGAACGACACCTGTGGCTCGCCGCTGACCAGCTCGGCCACCAACCTCGATTTCGGCGTCAGCGGGGGAACCGACTGCACCGTGCCGGCGGGCACCGGGGCGGGCAACACGCACGCCTCGCGCAGCGGCTACTTCGAGATGAACCAGATCAAGATGGTGGGTCGTGGCGAACTGCCGGCCAACACCTGGCTCACCGAGCAGCTGACCGCCAACATGAACGTGGTCGCCACCTGCAACGCCAACTGGAACGGCTCGCAGGTCAACTTCTTCCGCTCGGGCGGCGGTTGCCGCAACACCGGCGAGCTCGCCGGTATCTTCGACCACGAGTGGGGCCACGGCATGGACGACAACGACGCCAACGGGTCGATTCTCGCGACCGGCTCCGAGGGCATCGCCGACATCTATGCGGCGCTGCGCACCGACGACAGCTGCATGGGCCGCGGTTTCCGGGCGAACGGCAGCGGCTGCGGAGGCTACGGCAACCCCTGCATCGACCCGCCGGGCGACACGCCGCTGTGCAGCGGCGTGCGCGATGTCGACTACGCGAATCGTCAGGACAACATTCCCTGGACGCCGACCACCCCGGACGTCATCGCCTGCGGCGGCGAAGTGCACTGCGTGGGCTACATCAACGCCGAGTCGATCTGGGACCTTTGGAACCGGCACCTGACCGCAGCTCCCTTCTCCTTCTCGCGCGACCTCGCCCGCATCATCGCCAACCAGCAGACGCACCGCGCCGCCGGCGCGGTCAACAACTGGTGGTCGGGCTCCGGCGGCACGGCGGGCTGCGGCGCCGATTCCGGCTACAACCAGTACCTGGCCGCGGACGACGACGACGGCAACCTCGGCAACGGCACGCCGCACATGAGCGCCATCGACGCCGCGTTCCAGACGCACGGTATCGACTGCGCGGCCACCACGGTCACCAACTCGGGTTGCGTCAATCGTCCGACCGCGGCGCCGGTGGTCGTGGCGACGGCACGCGACAAGGGAGTGGACCTCTCGTGGGGCGCGGTCGTCAACGCGGTGACCTATCGCATCTATCGCACGGACGGCGTGCACGGCTGCAGCTTCGGCAAGACCCTGGTGGGCGAGACGGCGAGCCTCACGTTCGCCGACCGCGGCCTGCAGAATGGCCGCAACTACTACTACCAGGTCGTACCGATGGGCTCCGCCGACGAGTGCTTCGGCACGGCGGCGAGCAGCTGCACCACCGGCACGCCGAGCTCGGCCGGCGGCGGGACGGTCTTCGCCGCGCTCGCGGAGCAGCTCGATCTCACGATCCTCTCCGGCGACGGCGACCCGTTCCTCGACAATTGCGAGCAGGGGCGCGTCCGCCTGCCGCTCGCCAACGCCGGCACCGCGGCGCTCACCAACGTTCGCATCCTGAACGCCACCTCGCCGAGCCACGGCTCGACGGTTTTCGTCACCTCCTTCCCCAAGGTCGTCGACGCCAGCCTGGTGTCGTGCGAGTCGGCGATGGCGTCGCTGGAGTTCGTTCCGGCTGGCGTGAACCCGGGCGACACTTTCACCATCGACATCGACGTCATGGCGGACGAGCTCTCCGTTCCGGTCACGGTGAGTTTCAACTTCGACCTGACGGAGGGAGACTTCCAGAACCAGGCGTCGAAGACGTTCACTTTCGAGGCGAGCACCGAGGGTTGGCAGACCACCGCCGGGACGTTCAACCGGGTCAACACCATCGGCGGCGCCAATGGCACGTCGTTCTACTTCCAGTCGTCGGCCTTCCTCGACGAACAGTGCGACGTCGTACAGTCGCCGCTCATCCGTCTGACCTCGACCTCCACGATGAGCCTCTTCACCCACTTCCGCACGGAGCAGAACGACGGGCAGTGGTGGGATCGCGCCAACATCGGCGTGCTCGACGCCAACACCGGCGTTCGCACCCGGGTCGATCCTTCGGGCGGCCGGCTCTACAACGCCAGTGGAGCCAATGGCGTGTGCGGCACCGAGGGCCAGCCGGGTTGGGCGGGGCTGTCACCCTCCTGGGCGTCGAGCTCGTGGACGTCGGGAGCGCTCCAGACCGGGACGCTCGCCGGCAAGGCGGCGCGGCTCGAGATGCGCTACGGCACCGACGCGCTGGTCAACGACGACGGTTTCCGCTTCGACGAGGTGACGCTCACCAACTTCGATCTGCAGGTGAGCGACGCGCAGTCGAACACCTGCGGCGCGTCGAACTACATCTTCAGCGACGACTTCGAGACCGGCAACACGCAGGAGTGGACGCTGACCTCGCCGTAGTCGGTCGACCGCAGGTTTGAAGCGCTTTCCTCTCTCTCTTCGCGCCTCCGGGGCTTCGGCTCCGGGGGCGCTCTGTTTTCTCTGGCTGGTGGCCTTCGCGGCGAGCCGAGCCGCGGCCGAGAGGCCCGATCTCTTGCTCGTGTCGCTCGACACGACGCGCGCCGACGCCGTCGGCTGCTACGGCGGAGGGGCGCGGACGCCCTCGCTCGATGCGCTGGCGGCACGTGGCGCGCGCTTCGACCAGGCGCTCACCCCGGTGCCGCTCACCCTGCCGGCGCACGCCTCGCTGCTGACCGGGCTGGATCCGAACCAGCACGGGGTGCGGGACAACGGGGTGGGGGCGCTCGCAGCGGGAGCCTGGACGCTGGCCGAGCATCTGCAGAGGGCGGGCTACGCGACGGCGGCGGTGGTCGGCTCGCGGGTGCTCGACCGGCGCTTCGGCCTCGATCAGGGTTTCGATCGCTACGACGACCGGATGACCGCCGAGCGGCTGGGGGAGTACGGCTACCCGGAGCGCCCGGCGAAAGAGGTCGTCGACGCGGCGCTCGCCGCGACGCGGGAGGCGCCGCGCGACCGGCCGCTCTTCCTCTGGGTCCACTTCTACGACCCCCACGCCCCCTACGCGCCGCCGGCGGGCGGCGTCGACGCCGACGCGAAGACGCGATACCTCCAGGAGATCGAGGAGGTCGACCGGCAGCTCGGGCGGCTGCTCGCTGAGCTGTCGCGAGAACGACCCCGTCTGATCGCGGTCGTCGGGGACCATGGCGAGTCGCTGGGGGAGCACGGCGAGGCCGAGCACGGACTCCTCCTCACCGAAGGAGTCCTCCGGGTGCCGCTGATCCTGGCCGGCCCCGGCGTGCCCCCCGGCAGGGTCCTGTCCGAGCCGGTCGGGATCGTGCGGCTCGCGGCGACGCTCGTGGACCTGGTTGGGTTGAAGAGAAGCTCACCTACCGAGTTACCCGGCCCAGCGCTGTCGCTCGAGTCGGACGCTTCCGACGCGCCGCCGGTCTACCACGAGACGCAGATGCCTGCTTCGGCCTTCGGCTGGGCGCCGCTCGCGGCGGTGACGTCGGGCAGGCTCCGCTTCGTGCTCGGCCCGGAGCCCGAGCTCTTCGATCTCGTTGCCGATCCAGCCGAGCGGACCAACCTCGTCTCCGTTCGCGCCGCGGAAGGTCGAAAGCCACAGCTGCAACTGAAGTCGCTCCTCAGCCGAGAGCTTCTCTTCGAGCCCCGCCCCCTCGCACCCGATGCCGAGCTCGAAGCCGCGATGCGGAACCTCGGCTATCTGTCCGGGCAGTCGAAGCGCGCCGGGACGATCGCGCCGAAGGCGGGGCTCGTCCTCTTCGCGCGCTTCGTGGAGGCCAAGCGCCGCCTGGCGGCGGGGGAGGCGGCGCCGGCGATCCGGGAGCTCCAGGCGCTGGTCGCCGAGAGCCCCGGAAGCGTCCCGTTTCTCGCCGAGCTCGCCGCCGCGCAGCGCGCCGTCGGAGCGCACGCAGCGGCGGTCGCGACGCTCGAGCGCGCCCTGGCGCTCAACCCGGGGCTCGACTTCCTTCATCTCAGGAAAGGGGAGACGCTCGCCGCGGCCGGCAAGACGAAAGAGGCCGAATCGGCCTACCGGCAGGCGCTGGCGCTCAATCCTCGCTTCGCCCAGGCCTACCTCGCGTTGGGCGAGCTCCTGTCGAAGGCGGGGAGGGCCGCCGACGAGGAGCATCTCCTCGGCGAGGCCGTCACGGCGGGCACGGCGAGCGCGGCCATCCTCGCCCGCCTCGGGCAGCTCGAAACGAACCGCGGCGATCTCGAGTCCGCCGACCGGCACCTCGAGGAGGCGACTCAGCTCCTGCCCGCCTGGCCCCTTGCCTGGAGGCTCTGGGCGGAGGTGGCGCGCCGGCAGGGGCGGGCCGACGAGGCTGCCCGGCGATCGGAGCGCGCGGCGCGGCTGCCCTGATCAGTCGCGCGGCGCGCCGTTCAACTCGTCGACCAGGCGCCCGATCTCCGCTTCGATCTCGCGTCGCAGCTCCTGCCGCTCCGCGGCGGGCAGGAAGAGGCTGTCGACCCCCTGGAGGGCGATCGCAACGAGCTCTTCGGCGGTGAAGCCGAGCTCGCGGTGGAGGAGGAGATACTCGCCCGGGAGGTCGATGCCGAAGATCGCGGGGTCGTCGGTGCTCAGCGCGATGCGGGCGCCGGCCCGGAACCAGGACCTGACCGGGTGCCGGGCGAGGTCGGGTACCGAACCGGTGCGCAGATTGGAGGTCAGGTTGACTTCGATCGGGATCCCGCG
>CAYZWR010000066.1:0-5493 GCA_964481735.1 uncultured Thermoanaerobaculia bacterium | reverse complement strand
CGGATCACCTCGGCGAGCAGCGCCGGCTGCCGCTCGAGCTGCACCCCGTGTCCGATGCGATCGACGGAGAGCTCGAGCGCCGTGGCGAGATCCCCCGAGGTCGCGGTCTCGCCGGCGTGCGCGGTGAGCTCGAGGCCGCCCCGCCGGGCGCGGCGAAAGAGCTCGGCGTAGTCGGCGAGCGGCGCTGCGGCCTCGTCGCCGGCGAGGTCCAGCGCCACGACGCCGCGGCCGCGATAGGCGAGCGCCAGCTCGAGCATGGCGCGATTCGCCTCCATGCTCAGAACGGCGGGAGGGCGGATCAGGCAGACGATGATCGCGCTCGCCACTCCATGCTCGCGACGTCCGCGCTCGAGCCCCGCGAGGGCCGCGCGGAGCACCGCCTCCTGGTCGAAGCCCGGCGCGACGTGCAGCGCCGGAGCGAAACGCACCTCGACGTAGCGGATGCCCTGCGCCGCAGCGGCACGCACCAATTCGAAGGCGGCGAGCTCGAGCGCCTCGGCGCGGCGCAGCAACGGGAGGACGTCGCCGAAGGCGGCGAGCACCGCGGCGAGGTTCTCGCGCGGCGCGTCGACCACGATGCGATCCCTGATCTGGCCGACCGTCAGTCCGGCGAGCGAGGTGCCGGGCGTCTCGCCGGCGAGCCGGTGGAGGGTCTCCGGCGCGACGGCTCCGTCGAGATGGAGGTGCGATTCCACCTTCGGCATGCGGCGGACCAGCGCCTCGACCCGCGGCGGGGTCCAGTCGACGCGGGCGAAACGGGCGTGGAGATCCGGGGAGATGCCGGGCGCGAGCTGGGTGACGGCGGCCATGGCGATCAGGGCGAAGGCGTCCAAGCGACGGATGCTAGCGCAGGACCGGCCCGGGCCGTGGCGCAGTAGACTCCGAGCAGTGACCCGCCGACCGCCGCTCGCCACCCGACCGCTCCCACTGCGAGCGGGAGAACGGGGCACGCCACTCGCACCCGTCGACATCGCCTGGCTGCGCATGGACCAGCCGGCGAACCTGATGCACATCCATGGCGTGCTGGTGCTCGACGGAGCGGTGAGCTGGGAGGAGGCCGCGCCGCGCTTCGCCGAGCGCATGGCGTCCCTGCCTCGGTTCCGGCAGCGGGTGGCCGCCGACGCCGCGGGCCGGCCGGTCTGGGTGGAGGATGCCGGGTTCGACCTGCGGCGCCATCTCACCGAGGAGCGACTGCCGGAGCCGGGGGGCGACCGTGAGCTCGCCGCGGCCATCGCCGGGCACCTGCACCACCAGTTCGACCGCGCGCATCCACTCTGGGAGTTCCGCTTGATCCAGGGCTACCACGGCCGGGACACGGTGCTCTTCGGCCGCCTGCACCACACGATCGGCGACGGCGTCGCGCTGATGCTCGTCCTCCTGGCGCTCACCGATCTCTCGGCGCGCGGCCCGGCGACCGTCGTCGCGCCCGACCCCTCGACGAGCGTGATCAACCCGTTCCTCGAGATCCTGTTGCATCCGGCGAGCGCGGGAGCGGCCGCGGCGCGCTCGCTCGTCGAGTCGGTGATGCCGGAGACGCTCCGCCTGATGCTCGCGCCGGTCGAGGCGTTCGCGCGCGCCAGCCCCCTGCTCAAGGGAGTCGGCGCGACGGGCGCGCTGGGGCGCTTGATCGGCCGGCCGAGCGACCCGCCGACCCCCTTCAAGGGCACTCTGGGGGTCGAGAAGCGGGTCGCCTGGACGGAGAAGTTCCCGCTCGACGACGTACGGCGGATCGGCAGGCAACTGGGCGGCACGGTCAACGACGTGCTCAACACCGCGATGGCAGGCGGGCTGCGCCGCTACCTGGCGCGCCATGGCGAACCGCCCGAATCGCTCGCCTTTCGCGCCGCCATGCCGGTGAACCTCCGACCCCTCGAGGAGATGGGCCAGCTCGGGAACCGCTTCGGGCTGGTCTTCCTCGGGCTGCCGGTCGGGATCGGGGATCCGCTGCGCCGCCTCGAGGCGTTGCAGCGTCGGGCGGCGCCGCTCAAACGCTCCGCCGAGCCGCTGGTGGTCTACTCGATCCTGCAGCTGATCGGGAGGCTTCCCGAGCTGGTCCACCGCACGATCGTGGACATCTTCCAGGCCAAGGCGACGGCGGTCTTCACCAACGTCCCCGGACCGAGATCGACCCTCTACTTCGCCGGCCGGCCGCTCAGAGACATCTTCTTCTGGGTGCCGCAGGCCGGAGGGCTTGGACTGGGGGTGTCGATCTTCAGCTACGACGGGGGGGTGCGCATGGGCGTGGGCACCGACTATGGTCTGATCCCCGATCCCGAGCGGATCGTCGACGGCTTCCACGCCGAGCTCGACCGGTTGCTCACCCTCGCCGAGCGCGGTTGATCGCAGCGACCGTGGCCGCGCCGCTCAGCGGTTGCGCCCGTACTTCTCGTGGCTCGACACCCAGTCGAGCGACGAGATCGCGGAGGCGAGCGAGATCTCGCCGGCGAGCGCCACGCCGGCGACGATCTCGGCCAGCTTCCTGACGCTCCCGCGCCCCCAGCAACCGAGGATCTCGAGGCACTCGCGCTGCGTCGGCAGCGCGGTACCGCCACCGTAGGTGGCGACGATCAGCGACGGGATGGTGATCGAGATGTAGAGGTCGCGGTCCGGGGTGATCTCGGTGTAGACGATGCCGGCCGAGGATTCCGAGACGTTGGCGACGTCCTGCCCGGTGGCGATGAACATCGCGGTGATGCCGTTCGGCGAGTGCGCGCCGTTGTTGTTCGCGCCGGAGAGGATCGAGCCCACGTTGGCGACGCCGGCATGGTAGTGCAGCTGCTCGGGCTCGACCCGCATGTTCTGGACCAGCACCGCGCGCGGAATGGTCGCCTCGGCGACCACCCGCTTGCCCCGCGTCTTCATGATGTTGACCTGCGACGCTTTCTTGTCGGTGGCCAGGTTCGACTCGAGGTAGAACTTGCGCACGTGCTGCTTGGGCCACTCCTGTTCGAGCACCCACGAGCAGGCGGCGAAGGTGGCGCGGCCGACCATGTTCTGCCCGGCGGCGTCGCCGGTCGCGAAGTTGAAGCGCAGGTAGGCGAACTTGGCCGCCAGATAGATGTCGATGTAGAGCAGCTTGGCGATCGACGAGGTCGACTCGGCCTGCTCGCGGATCGCGGAGAGGTTGCGCTGCACCCAGATCTCGAACTCCCGTGCCTCGCGCGCCGACTCGAAGACGAAAACCGGAGCGCGCTGCATGGCGTCGCCCACCACCGTGCAAGTCACGCCGCCCGATTGGTTGAGCACCTTCATGCCGCGGCTGTAGGAGGCGACCAGCGTCCCCTCGGCGGTGGCGAGCGGGATCAGGAACTCGCCCTTGGCGTGCTCGCCGTTGACCTGGAGCGGGCCGGCGAGGCCGATCGGCACCTGGGCCACGCCGATGAAGTTCTCGATGTTGCCGCGGGTGACCGCCGGGTCGAACGAGTAGCGGCTGATGTGCTCGAGCCGTTTGCCGGTCGCTTCCGCGACGAATCGTTGCCGGCGTTCGGCCCACTCCTGGTTGTGGTCGTCTTCCTTGTGGTAGGGAATCTGGGTGCGCCGCACCGGCTCGTCGGCGATCGCGTCGGTCACCGTGAAGGCGAGCTCGCCGAACGGCTCGGCCGCGAACTCGAGCTCGATTTCGTGATTCCCCTTGGCGATCGGACCGAAGCCCTCAAGCCGGATGAGCAGCGACCGGCGCAACGGCAGGTCGAGCGGCTTCGCCTCGCTCACCGCGCTCGCGGGCCGGCGTTCGCCGTCGGCGAGCAGCAGCACGAGCGTGGCGAGCGGCGCCTCGACGCCGTCGATCGCCACGCGACGGATCGAGGTGACGGTGGCGTCGCTCAGCCGGTTCTTCAGTCCGAGCTGGACGCCGTCGCCGACGTTCTTCAGGCTGCCGAAGGTGTAGAGCTGCTTCAAGACGAGCGACGGGATCTTGAAGAACATGCGCGGTCTCCGTGGGGCGTACAGGATCCAGCAGCGGGACCCGGTGGGCGAGTTGCCGCATGCTAGCATCCCGACGAGTTCACGAGGCACCCGCGAATGGCCAATATCGTCGTCGTCGGCATGCAATGGGGAGACGAAGGCAAGGGGAAGATCGTCGATCTCCTCTGCCCGGCCTTCGACGCCGTGGTGCGCTATCAAGGGGGGCACAACGCCGGCCACACGGTGCGCTTCGGCGAGCGCCACTTCGCGTTGCGGTTGATCCCGTCCGGCATCCTCCATCCGACGATGCGCTGCGTGATGGGCAACGGCATGGTGGTCTCGCCGCCCGCCTTCTTCGAGGAGCTCGAACAGCTCGAAGCGGCGGGCGTCGCGCCCGCCGGCCGGCTCTTCGTCTCGAATCGCGCCCAGGCGCTGTTGCCCGGCCACGTGGCGCTCGACCAGGCGCGCGAGCGCGCCATGGGCAAGGGAAAGGTCGGCACCACCGGGCGGGGCATCGGTCCGGCCTACGAGATGAAGATCTCGCGCTACGGCGTCCGTCTCGGCGAGCTCGCGGCGGACGGGCTGGGGGAGCGCCTGCGGGCGCAGTTGGCGCGCCTCGAGCCGGAGCTCCAGGCGCTGGGCGCCGAGCCGGCGGGGTTGCCGGGGCGGCTGGAGGACGAGTGCCGGCGCTGGGCGAAGCGGCTGGAGCCGCATCTCGCCGACACCGAACACCTGCTCCACGCCTGGATCGAGGAGGGGCGAAGCCTGCTCCTCGAGGGGGCTCAGGGCTCGCTGCTCGACGTCGATCACGGCACCTATCCCTACGTGACCAGCTCGAATCCGACGGCGGGGGGCGCCTCGACCGGCACCGGTATCCCGCCGACCGCGATCGACGGGACGCTCGGCATCGTCAAGGCTTACACCACGCGGGTCGGTGGGGGACCGTTCCCGGGCGAGCTCGATGACGCGACCGGCGAGTACCTGCGGCGTCGCGGCAACGAGTTCGGCACCGTGACCGGACGCCCGCGCCGTTGCGGCTGGTTCGACGCGGTCGCCGCGCGCTACGCGCGCAAGCTGAACGGCGTCGCGCTGATGGCGCTGACCAAGCTCGACGTGCTCGACGAGCTCGACGAGATCCAGGTCTGCGTCGGCTACCGCATCCGCGGCGAAGTGGTCCGTGAGTTTCCCTCTCGGCTCGACCGGCTCGAGGCGGCGGAACCGGTGCTCCAGTCGCTCGAGGGCTGGCGCGAATCGACCGTCGGCGTGCTCGACGAGGCGCGCCTGCCGCGCGCGGCGCGCGACTACATCGCCTTCCTCGAAGAGCAGGTGGGCGCCTCGTTCGCCCTCGTCTCGACCGGCCCGCGGCGCGAGGAGACGTTGCTGCGCGAGTCGCCCCGCCTGGCGAGCTGGCTCGGTCCGCGGCTCTCCGACGTGCTCGCCCAGCGCGCCACTGGCGGCTAGCGGGTCGCGCTTCGACATCCTGCCGCGCCGTTCGCTAGAATGCGCCGCAAGCCGGGCCCTTAGCTCAGTCGGTAGAGCTGCTGGCTTTTAACCAGATGGTCGGGGGTTCGATTCCCTCAGGGCCCACCA
>CAYZWR010000065.1:0-18833 GCA_964481735.1 uncultured Thermoanaerobaculia bacterium | reverse complement strand
CTGATCTGAAACCCGCCGCACCTTCCGACGTTTGAAGTAAGTTGGAGGCGCCCGCTCGCTCGGGCGCCCGACCGATCGTTGGCGTCCACTTCCGAGGAGGTTTCCCCGATGCGCCGAAGTCTCGTTCTCCTTGCCGTCCTGGCCGGCGCGTTCGCCGCGCTCCCCGCGCTGGCGAGCGATCCGCCGCCGACCAAGCTGCTGCGCTTCCCCGACGTCCACGGCGACCGCGTCGTCTTCACCTACGGCGGCGATCTCTGGACCGCCTCGACGGACGCGGCGAAGGGCCGGCTCGCCACCCGCCTCACCGCGCACCCGGGCCTCGAGCTGTTCGCCAAGTTCTCGCCCGACGGCAGCACGATCGCCTTCACCGGCCAGTACGACGGCGACGAGCAGGTCTACGTCGTCCCGGCGACCGGCGGCGAGCCGCGGCAGCTCACCTTCTATCCGGCGCACGGACCGCTCACGCCGCGCTGGGGCTACGACCACCAGGTCTACGGCTGGACGCCGGACGGCGAGCAGGTCCTCTTCCGCTCGCTCCAGGACGCGGATGGCGGGCGCACCGAGAGCGCGCTCTACACCGTGGCGGTCCGCGGCGGGCTCCCCACCCGGCTGCCGATGCCGACCGCCGGCGCGGGAGACTTCGCGCCGGACGGCCGCCGGCTGGTCTACTCGCCGCTCTTCCGCGACTTCCGCACCTGGAAGCGCTATCAGGGGGGTTGGGCGCAGAACCTCTTCGTCTTCGACCCGGCGACCGCGGCGCTCGAGCCGGTCTCGCCCACGCCGCGCACCGAGCGCGACCCGATGTGGCTCGGCGAGGCGATCTACTTCGTCTCCGATCGCGACGGGGTGTTGAACCTCTTCCGCTACGATCTCGCCGCCAAGGCGACCACCCAGCTCACCCAGGAGAAGGTCTGGGACGTGCGCTGGGCGAGCTCGGACAGCCGTTCGCAGATCGTCTACGAGCTCGACGGCGAGCTGGCGCTCTACGACGCCGCATCGTCGGGCGTCCGCCGCCTGCCGATCGTCGTGCCCGACGACGGAGTCCGCCGCCGGCCGGCGCGCGTCTCGGCCGGCGAGCAGATCGAGGACTTCGAGCTCTCGCCCAAGGGGGAGCGCGCGCTCTTCGTGGCGCGCGGCGATCTGTTCAGCGCGCCGATCGAGAAGGGACCGACGCGCAATCTGACCAACTCCTCGCGGGCCCACGACCGCTGGGCGCGGTGGTCGCCCGACGGCCGGCGCATCGCCTACGTCTCCGACCGCGGCGGCGAGGACCAGATCTGGCTGGTCGACCAGGACGCTAGCGGGCAGCCGAGCCAGCTCACCTCCGGCCTCGCGGCGATGCTCTACGCCCCCGCCTGGTCGCCCGACGGCCAGCAGCTCGCCTTCGCCGACAAGAACGGCAAGGTCTACGTGGTCGGGGTCGCCGACCGCAAGCTCCAGGAGGTCGCCGACGACGAGTACGGACGGGTCTTCGACTACGCCTGGTCGCCCGACTCGGCCTTCCTCGCCTTCTCGCTCAACGACCCGAACGGCACGAGCTCGCTCTGGATCTGGTCGCGGGCGGCGGGCCGCCTCGAGCGAGCGACCGACGAGAACTTCAACGAGGTGAACCCGGTCTGGGACCCCGAGGGCCGCTACCTCTACTTCCTCTCCGATCGCCAGTTCGCGCCGCAGATCTCGCAGATCGAGTGGAACTTCGCCGGCAACCGGATGACCGGCATCTTCGCGCTCGCCCTGGCGAAGGACACGCCGCATCCCTTCCCGCCGGAGAGCGACGAAGTGAAGCCCGAGGAGCCGGCGAAGCCGGCCGACGGCAAGGAGGCGGTCAAGGACCAGGGCAAGGAGAAGCCGGACGCCAAGGAGGCGGCGGCGAAGCCCGCGGCCGTGAAACCGGTGCGTATCGATTTCGCCGGTCTGGGCGGGCGGGTGTCGGCGGTGCCGGTCGAGGCGGACAACATCGGCGCCCTGGCGGTGGCCGGCAAGCACCTGCTCTTCGAGGTGGCCGGCGCTCCGTTCTACGGCCGGTCGAGCGACAGCAAGCCGCGGCTGCGGCTCTTCGATTTCGAGGAGCGGGAGGCGACCACGCTGGCGGAAGGGGTGAACGGCTGGGCGGTCTCGCGCGACGGCGCCAAGGTGCTGGTGCGTCAGGGGAGCGACTTCGCCCTCTGGGACGTCAAGCCCAAGGGCGCCGAGAAGAAGGCGGTCTCGACCGCCGGGCTGGTGGTCGATCGCGTGCCGCTCGAGGAGTGGGCCGAGATCTTCGACGAGGTCTGGCGGCGCTACCGCGACTTCTTCTACGTGCGCAACCTGCACGGCTACGACTGGCCGGCGATCGGTGAGCGCTACCGCCGCTGGCTGCCGCATCTCGCGCACCGCTCCGACCTCAACTACGTCCTCGGCGAGATGGTCGCCGAGCTCAACGTCGGGCACGCCTACATCGAGGGCGGCGACATCGAGCTGCCGGCGCGCCCGAAGGTCGGCCTGCCCGGCGCGCGCTTCGCGCTCGACGGGGCGAGCGGGCGCTACCGGCTGGCCAAGATCTTCCGCGGCGACAATGCCGAGGAGAAGTACCGCGCTCCCCTGGCCGAGGTCGGAGTCGACGTCCGCGAGGGGGACTACGTCCTGGCGATCGACGGCGTCGAGCTCACCGCGAACGAGAACCCGTACCGGCTGCTGCGCCACAAGACCGATCCGGTGACCCTGACGGTGAATGCCCAGCCGAGCTTCGCCGGGGCGCGCAAGGTGACCTACCGGCCGATCGACGACGAGAGCGACCTGCTCTACCTCGACTGGGTGTCCGGCAACCGGCGCTACGTCGCCGAGCAGACCGGTGGCCGCGTCGGCTACCTGCACCTGCCCGACATGGGCGGTTCCGGCGCCTACGAGTTCCTCAAGTGGTACTACCCGCAGATCCGCAAGGAGGGGCTCGTCGTCGACGTGCGCTCGAACGGCGGCGGCAACATCTCGCAGTGGGTGATCGAGCGCCTCGATTCGAAGCTCCTGGGGACCCGCTTCGGGTACGCGAGCGATCACCCGGCGACCTACCCGGCGACCGTCTTCCACGGCCACATGGTCTGCCTGCTCAACGAGACCTCGGCCTCGGACGGCGACATCTTCCCGGCGCGCTTCAAGAAGGCCGGCCTCGGGCCGCTCATCGGCAAGCGTTCGTGGGGGGGCGTGGTCGGCATCTCGGGCACCGGGCCGCTGATCGACGG
This sequence comes from uncultured Thermoanaerobaculia bacterium, assembly GCA_964481735.1. GTDB lineage: Bacteria > Acidobacteriota > Thermoanaerobaculia > Multivoradales > JAGPDF01 > JAGPDF01. The sequence goes on along the minus strand of CAYZWR010000065.1, from coordinate 15,618 downwards.
CGGCACCGTCTTCGTGCCGCAGCAGGCGACCAACGACGTCGACGGGAGCTACATCATCGAGGGCTACGGCGTCGATCCCGACATCGTGGTGGAGAACGATCCGGCGTCGGTCCTCGCCGGGCGCGATCCGCAGCTCGACCGCGCCATCGCCGAGGTGCTTGCGGCGATCGAGCGCGAGCCGCGCAAGCTCCCCGCGCGTCCGCCGGATCCGGTGAAGACGCCGACCGCCCTGCCGCGCTGAGGCCCCTCCTGCCGCCGGTGCTTTCCAGCGCCGGCGGCTTCCCTTAGGCTCGGTCTCACGGTGACGGCGTGATCGGGCGGACCCTCTCCCACTATCGCATCCTCGAGCGGCTCGGCGAGGGCGGCATGGGCGAGGTCTACCTCGCCGAGGACCTTCGCCTGCAGCGGCCGGTGGCACTCAAGATGCTCCCCGCCTGCCGGCGCGAACAGGCGGAGGAGCGCGCCCGCCTGCTCGCCGAGGCGCGCCTGGCGTCGGCGCTCAACCACCCGAACATCGCGGTGGTCTACGAGGTCGACGAGATCGCCGCGGAGGACGGTCCGCTCGCGCTCCTCGCCATGGAGTACGTTTCCGGCACGCCGCTCGACGTCTGGGCGAAGCGGGCGCGCCCGGGTCTCGACCGCATCCTGGAGGTGGCCGAGGAGATCGCCGCCGCGCTCGCCCATGCCCATGCGCACGGCATCGTGCACCGCGACGTCAAACCGTCGAACCTGATCGTCGCCGACTCCGGCCGGGTCAAGGTGCTCGATTTCGGGCTCGCGCGCCGGCCGGTCGCCGCCGCGCCGGACGCGACCACCGCCAGCCGCGACGCCGGGCCGGGCGACGCGGCCGCGGGGACGATGGGCTACATGGCTCCCGAGCAGCTGCTCGGCCGCGCGGTCGACGCCCGCGCCGACCACTTCGCGTTCGGCATCGTGCTCTACGAACTGGTGGCCGGCGTTCACCCCTTCGCCGGCGCGACGGCGTGGGAGATCGTCGCCGCGGTGCTCCACCGCCCGCCGCCGCCGCTTCCGCTGCCCGCCGAGGATCCGCGCAGCGCCCCGCTCGCCGCCCTCCTCGAACGCCTGCTCGCCAAGGATCCGGCGGCGCGGCCGGCCGATCTCGCGGCCGTGGCGCGCGAGCTCGCCGCGCTCCGCCGCCTGCCGGACGAGACCCTCGGTCGTTTCTCCGCCGGAGCGGGGATCGCGGTGGTCGGCTTCGAGAACCTGACCGGAGACGGCGAGGACGACTGGATCGGCGCCGGGCTGGTCGAGACCCTGGCGGCGGACCTCGCGCGGCTCACCGAGATCGAGGTGATCTCCCGCGAGCGCGTCGCCGACGCCGAGCGCCGCCTCGCGGCAGGCGCCGTCCCCGGATCCGGGGAGCGCGAGGTCCGGCTGGGTCGCGCCCTCGGAGCGCGCTACGTGGTGGCGGGCGCGGTGCAGCGGCTGGGCGAGACGGTGCGGGTCACCCTGCGGCTGGTCGATCTCACGCGCCAGGGCGCGGTCGAGAGCTGGCGTTTCGACGAGGCGCTCGACCGCCTCTTCGCGCTGCAGGACCGGGCGGTGGCCGAGCTCGCCCGCCGGCTCTCGACGCGCGCCGAACGCGCGGCGCCAGAGGAGGAGACGACGGTGGTGGCGGCCTTCGAGGCGCTGTCGCGCGGCATGCTGAACGTGCGCGCCTTCTCCTTCGAGGGTCTGTCGCGGGCGATCGCCTACTTCGAGCGCGCCGTGGCGCTCGATCCGGGCTACGCGCGCGCCCACTGCGAGCTGGCGAACGCGCTCGCCGACCTGGCCAACCTCCTGGTCGTGCGCGAGCTCTTCGAGCGCGCCCTCTCGGCGGCGGTCGCCGCGCGTCGGCTGCGCCCCGACTGGGCGCGGCCGCATCGCGAGGTGGGCTCGATCCTGGTCGCTCTGGGACGCGACGAAGCGGGGATCGAGTCGCTGGAGCGCGCGCTCGCCCTGGCGCCCGAGGACGCGACGGTGCTTTCCGCGCTCGCCCGGGCCCACTTCCTCGGGCGCGCCGACTTCGCGGCGGCGGCGCGCGGGTACGAGCGCTCGCTGGCGGCGAATCCGCACGGCGGCTGGTCCTGGCTGCAGCTCGCCCACTGCCGGACGCTCCTCGGCGAGCTCGCGCCGGCGCGCGAGGCCGCGCTGCGCGCGGTGGAGCTCCAGGAGCGGCTGATCGCCGGGCGCGAGGGGTCGCGCATCGTCGGCGCCCACATGCGGCTCGGCCACGTCGCGGCGCGCGAAGGGCGCTGGCCGGAGGCGCTCGAATCGCTCCAGCGCGAGGTGGCGTTCATTGCCGGGATCGATCACGCGCTGAGGAACCGGATCTCGGTCGAGCTCCACCTGCGGCTCGGCGCGGCGCTGCAGGCGCTCGGCCGGCACGAGGAGGCCCAGGTGCACTTCGCCTCCGGTCTCGAGACCTGGGAGCAGCGCCTGGCCCTCGGCGCCGACGAGCCTTTCACCCGCTTCTACGCCGCGGCGATCCACGCCCTCGCCGGGGAGGCCGAGCGCGCCTTGGCCGACCTCGAGCGCTGCGCCGTCGAGCGGCCGCGCTTCACTCTCGCCCGCCTGAAACGCGAACCCGACTTCGCCAGCCTCGCGGGACACCCGCGCTTCCTCGCCCTGCTGGGGCGGGTGGACGCCGTCTAGCCGCGCCGCGCGAGGCTCGCGGCGGCGGCGTCGGCGACCTCGGGGACGGTGATGCCGCGCAAGCAGCCGTGATGCAGGAGCGGGCAGCGCCGCTGGAAGCAGGGGGAGCACCAGAGGTCGCGCGAGAGGACGGTGTGACCCTCGCCCGCCGGTGCGGTGCGGCGGCGGTCGGTGGGGCCGAAGAGGGCGACGGTGGGCACGCCCAGCGCGGCGGCGAGGTGCATCGGTCCCGAATCGTTGGTCACCAGGAGGTCGAGCTGCGCGAGGACGCCGGCGAGCCCGGCGAGATCGAGATCGGGTCCGATCACCGGATGGAGCTTGCCGCTCTCTTCGTGCACCCGGACCCCCAGCCAGACCTCTTTGGGGCCGACGAGGATCGCCGGCTGCACGCCGGGGATCCGCCGCCGGAGCTCGGTCGCGAGCTCGGCGAAACGGCGCCAGGGCCAGCGCTTCGAAGGGCCCCACTCGGCGCCGGGGAAGAGACCGACCAGCGGTCCGCCGCCGGGGATGAGATGGCCGCGCGCCAGCCGCTCGCGCCCGCGCTCGACGAGCGCCGCGGGCAGCGCGAGGCGGGGCACCCAGCTGGCCGGCGGAGCGATGCCGAGCGCCGCGAGGAGCTCGCGGTAGTCCTCGATCTGCGGCCGCCTGCCGCGCGGGCGCGGCACCGCCGGGGCGAGCCAGGGCGCGCGGAAATCGCCGCGATAACCGAAGCGGCGCGGGATGCCGGCGCGCGCCACGAGGCGCGCCGAGCGCAGCGAGTTGGGCAGGATCACCGCCTCGCCGTAGTCCCCGGCCACCAACCGCTCGACGGTCGCGCGGTCGTCGCCCCGTTCGAGGAGCTCGACGACGCCGGGCCAGAGGGCGAGCAGCGGATGGAGCGGCCGCCTGGCGAGCAGCGCGAGCTCGCGCCCGCTCGCCGCGAGCGCGCGGCAGAGGGGCTCCGCCATCACGACGTCACCCACCCAGTTGGGCGCCACCACCAGTGTCCGGCCGCTCATGACTTCCAGCGCCGGTGGAGCCAGAGCCAGAGCTCGGGGCGGGCGCGGATCCGCTCCTCGAGCGGGGCGAGGCAGCGCCGGGTGAAGGCGACATCGTCCTCGCCGGGGGCTACGGTGAGCGGCGGCAACGCCTCGAGCCGGTAGCGCCCCGCCGGCAAGTGCTCGCCGAAGACCGGCACGACCGGCGCGCCGGTGCGCCCCGAGAGACGCGCCACGATCGGGCTGGTGAGCGCCGGCCGGCCGAGGAAGGGGACCTCGATCGCCTCGTCGCGGTGGACCCGCTGATCGACCAGGAGGCCGAGCCGCCCGCCCTCGGCGAGCTCGCGGAACATGGCGCGCACCGCGCCCCGCTTGTCGAGCGAGCGATTGCCGAAGCGCACCCGCACCGCCTGCATCGCGCGATCGAAGCGCGGGTTGTCGGCCCGGCGGCCGACGATCGCCATCGTTCCCACGGTGAGCGCGATGGTGGGCGAGACCACCTCCCAGTTGCCGAAGTGCGCGCCCAGGACGATCGTGCCGCGACCTGCCGCCGCGGCGGCCGCGAAGTGCTCCCAGCCCCGCCGCTCGACCCGCGCCAGGAGCTCTTCGGCGGAGAAGCGCTGCGCCGAGAGGGCATCGCAGGCCGAGGCTCCGAACTGCCGGAAGCAGGCGCGGACGATCCGCCGGCGCTCCCCGGCGGAGAGCTCGGGAAAGACGGCGGAGAGATTCTCGTCAGCGATCCGCCGGCGCCGCCGGTCGATGAGACCGGCGAGCCCGCCGAGCGCCGCGCCGAGCCGGCGGCTCGCCGGATGGGGGAGGAGTCGCAGCAGCCCCGCGAACGGCAGGTAGGCGGCGTACTCGGCCGCATGGCGCAGCGGGGCGTCCTTCATCGCACGAGCTCCGCGATCCGTGGCTCGAGCCAACTCCAGAACGCCGCCTCCGGGCACGCCTCGATGGCCAGCGGCACCAGCGGCAGGCGCAGCCTCCCCTCGAGCTTCAGCGCGTCCTTGGCGGTCGCCACGACCGCGGCGGCGCGATGGCGCTGCGCCGCGCGCTCGATCCGGGCGATGCTCTCGTCCGGATAGGCGTGGTGGTCGGGGAAGGCGAGCCGGGCCGCGAGCTCGAGGTCGAAGGCGCCGAGGCTGGCGAAGAAGGGCTCCGGTCGGGCGACGCCGGCCACCGCGACGATGCGCGCCCCGGCGGCGATCTGCGGCGCGCGGGCGCGGGTCGCGCTGGCAAAGCCCGGGCCGCGGAAGCCGTGCGGGACGAGCGCGCGCGCCAGCGCTTCGCCGGCCGCAGGGTGGTCGGCGGGTGCCGCCGTGAGGATCACGGCGGAGGCGTGGCGCGCGGCGGCGAGCGGCTCGCGCAGCCGGCCGCCGGGGGCGAGCTTGCCGCCGCCGAAGGGATCGGCGGCGGGGAAGAGCAGCAGATCGAGGTCGCGCGCCAGGGCGACGTGCGAGAAGCCGTCGTCGAGCAGGAAGAGGTCGGGCGCCGGCTCGAGCTCACGCAGCGCCAACCGGCCGGCGGAGGCGCGGGACTCGCCCACCGCGACCGCCACGCCGGGGAGAGCGCGCGCGAGGAGGAACGGCTCGTCGCCGGCGACTCGCCAGGAGACGAGTGGGCCGGCGCCGCGCGAGACCAGGAGCGGCCCGCGACTGGCCCGCCGGTAGCCGCGCGAGAGGATCGTCACCCGCAGCCGGCGCTGGCTGAGACCGGCCGCGAGGGCGAGGGTGAACGGCGTCTTCCCGCCGCCCCCCCAGTGCAGATTGCCGACGCTCACCACCGGCCGGGAGAGCCGCTCCGCGTCGCGCAGGCCACGCCGGCGGCGAAGCGCGAGCGCCGCGGCGTAGAGCCGCTGCCAGGGGGAGCGGCCGGCGGGGGGAGGCGAGAGCGTCACCGTGCCGCCTCCGCCGCCGCGTCGAGGAGCGGCGCCAGGAGCTCCAGCGTCCGTCGGGTGGCGCCGCGATGGGCGGCGACCAGCTCCCGCCCACGCTCGCCGAGCGCGTTGGCGCGCGCCGGTTCGGCGAGCCAGGCACGCCAGGTGGCGCCGAGCTCGGCGGCGCCGCCGACCCGCGCCCAGGCCGCGGCACGATCGAAGACTTCGGCGATCTCGCGGAAGTTCTCCATCGACGGCCCGACGGCGACCGGCACGCCGAAGCGCGCCGCCTCGAGCGGGTTGTGGCCGCCGGTGGGCACCAGCGTCCCGCCGATGAAAGCCGCCGTCGCCTGACGATAGGTCGCGGCGAGCTCGCCGATCGAGTCGAGCAGGAAGACGCCGGGGCGTGGCCGGTCGTCGCCCGAGCGCCGGACGAGCTGGGGGTCGCGTGCGGCGGCGAGCGCCGCGACCGCCGCGAAGCGCTCCGGGTGGCGCGGTGCCAGGACGAGCATCGCCGCCTCCGCGCCGCCGGCCGCCGCGAACGCCTCCAGCACCGCCTCGTCCTCGCGCGCCATGGTCGAGCCGGCGACCAGGATCGGCCGGCCCGCCGCGAGCCGGGAGAGGCGCTCGGCGAGTGCCGGCAGGGGGGGCGGCTCGGGACTCTCGAACTTGAGATTTCCGGTCACGCGGACGCGCTCGGGCGTGACGCCGAGCGCCAACAAGCGCTCGCGATCGAGCTCGGTCTGCACGCCGAAACGCTGGATCGGGGCGAGCAGCAGCGGGCGGGCCCAGCGGCGCAGCCGGTGCAGGCGGGCGAAACTGCGATCGCTCACCCGGCCGTTGACCACCGCGCTGGGCATCCCGCGGCGCGTCACTTCACGCAGCAGCAGCGGCCAGAGGTCCCCTTCGACCAGCACCAGCGCCGTGGGGTCGTGCCGGGCGAAGAAGCGGCGCACGGCGAATCCGAGGTCGAACGGCAGATAGGCGGCGGCCGCCCGCTCGCCGAACGGCGCGACGGCCGCCCGGGCGCGCGCCTGGCCGGTCGGCGTGATCGTGGTCAGCAGCACGGGGAGACCCGCCGGCAGCTCGCGCAGCAGTGCCGCGGCGAGGTTGGCCTCGCCCACCGAGACGGCGTGGATCCAGAGGGGCCGGCGCCCGCCGGCCGGAGGCGCGCCGGGGCTCCGGCCGAAGCGTCCGGCGAGGGTCGGCAGGTAGTGCCGGCCGCGCGCCAGGAGGAGCCAGGGACCGGCCAGGGTGAGGGCCAGAGCGAGCCCTGCTTGATAGAGCCACCACATCGCGTTCGCGGCAGTATAATCAAGCGCTTCAAGGTTTTGCCGGAATCGGCCGGCGGGTGAAGGGAGCTTGGACGCCCGGGCCTCGGCGGCCGTAGAAGCGATTGGAACCAGGTATGCCCGAATTGATCTATTCCGCGACCCGTCACCGCTCGAGCCTCGCCGAGCGGAGCGACCGCGAGCTGCTCGACCTGCTCGCGGGCGACGACGAGCTCGCCCTGGCGGAGCTGGTGGCGCGGAAGACCCGCGCCCTGGTGCAAGTGGTCGGACGGATCCTGGCCGACGAGGAGGAGGCGCGCGACGTCGTGCAGGTCGCCTTCTTCCGCCTCTGGGAGAACCGGCGGAAGTACGACCCGCGCTGGAGCCCCAACACCTGGATCTACCGCATCGCCACCAACCTGGCGATCGACCACTGGCGCTCCCGGCGGAGCCGCGAGCAGGCCGCCGAACCGGTGCGCTTCCACCTCCTGCAGCGCGCCGAGGGCAACGACCTCGGCACCCTCGCCGAGCTCAAGGGCAACGAAGTCGAGCGGATCTTCCGCGAGCTCTCCCAGGACCTGACGGAGAAACAGCGGCTGGTCTTCGTGCTGCGCGAGATCGAGGGGCTGAGCTCGCACGAGGTGGCCGAGATCGCGGGCTGCGAGGAGTCGACGGTGCGCAACCATCTGTTCAACGCCCGCAAGGTCCTGCGCGCCGCGCTGCTCAGCCGCTATCCCGAGTACGCCGGCGGGCACGGCGGAGGCGAGCGATGAGCTGCCCCGACTGGCGGCGGCTCGCCGCCCTGCGCGAGGCGCAGCCGGAGCTCGATCCACCGGGCTGGGAGTCGGCTCGCCGCCATCTCGCGAGCTGCCCGGCCTGCCGCCGGGAAGCCGTCGCGGCCGACCCGTTGCTCGCCTTCACCCGCCTCGCCGAGCCGCCCGCCGACCCCGGCATGGAACACGAGATGCAGGGCGCGGTCGCGGCCATGATTCGCGCCGCCCGCCTGGAGGCGCCGCGCCGCTCGACCCGTGCCGCCGGGCTCGCCAAGCTCGCGGCGGGGCTGGGCACCGTGGCCCTGCTGATGTTCTACGGGAGCCCGCCGGGGCGGGCCCCGGAACCGGCGAGCCGTGCCGCGGCGGAGGCGCTCGCGATCGACGAAGGTCCCGCGGCGGCGATTCTCGAGGACCTGGACCGCCCGGGAGCGCGCATCTACGAGCTGCCGCAGGACGATCTCGCGGTCGTGATGATCGTCGACTCGAGCCTCGATGTCTGAGTCGCCGGCCGGCTGGACCGGCCTCGCGGACCTCCGCCGGGCGAGCGCCCTCGCGCTCGCGCTGCTCGCCGGGCTCGGCGGCCCGCTCGCGGCGCAGAGCGCGCCGGCCCCCGAGCCGCGCTCGGCGGTCGGTCCCCCGGTGGCGACCCGGCCGGCCGCCCCGGCTCCCGAGGAGCTTCGCCTGCACGTCTTCAGCCTGCAGCATCAGCGCGCGATCGAAGCGCTGGCGGTCGTCCGGCCGTTGCTTTCGGTGCGCGGCGCGGTGGACCTGGACGAGACGGCCAACACCCTCGCGGTGCGCGACACGCTGGCGTCGCTCAGCCGGGTGACCATGGCGATCCGCGCTTTCGACCACGCGGCTCAGCCGCTGCGCTTCGAAGTGCAGCTGGTGCACGCCGAGACGTCGGCGCTCTCGCCGGTGCCGCCGAGCGCCGACCTCGACCCCGCGCTGCTCGCCAAGCTGAAGCAGCTGCTCCGGTTCCAGCACTATGCCCTGATCGGACGGGCGGAGATCGACAGTCGCGAGGGCGAGCAGGTGACCTATGAGTTGGGAAACCGCTACCGGCTGGTCTTCCGCGTCGGCACGGTGGTCGACGGCCGCCGGGTGCGGCTCTCGGATCTGCGCATGGTGCGACTCGCCTCCGGCGCTCCGGAGCGCGAGCTGGTGCACACGTCGGTCAATCTGGGACTCCACCAACCGCTCATCCTCGGCCTGACCCGCGACGAGTCGGCCGACCGGGCGCTGATGCTCGTCCTGCGCTGCGATCACCCGCGGACGAGCCCCTGAGATGGAGTTCGTCTGCCACTTCGGCACCCCGGACGGTCGCGTGGTGCGCGAGACGCGCGCCGCGGCGAGCGAGCGTGCGCTGCGCGAGGAGCTGATCCGCCAAGGCCTGCACGTCTTCTCGATCCAGCGCCGGGTCGGGCTCGACTCGCTGGGCGAGCTCGTCGCGGCCTGGCGGCGGAGCCGGAGGCTGCCACTCAAGACCCTGCTGGTCTTCAACCAGGAGCTCGCGGCGCTGCTCAAGGCCGGCCTGCCGCTGCTGCAGGGGCTCAACCTGATGCTCGAGCGGCTGCGCGATCCCACCTTCCGCGACGTGCTGACCCAGGTGCGCGACCGGGTCAAGAGCGGCGAGGAGCTCTCCGACGCCTTCGCGGCCTTCGACACCATGTTCCCGCCGCTCTACGCTGCGACCCTCAAGGCCGGCGAGCGGACCGGCGAGCTCGAGCAGGTGATCCGCCGCTTCATCCGCTACCTCCGGTTGGTCATCGAGGCCCGCAAGCGGGTGATCTCGGCCCTGGTCTATCCGGCGGTGCTGGTCGCGCTGTCGATCGGCATGCTGTTCGTCATGGCGATCTTCGTGGTGCCCCGCTTCACCGTGTTCTACGACGCCATGGACCTCGAGCTGCCGCTGATCACCCGGGTGACCGTCGGCACGTCGCTCTTCCTGCGCGACAACCTGGTCTTCCTGATTCTCGCCGCGGCGGTCGGCTGGTTCCTGCTGCGCCGGGTGAGCCGCACCGAGGCCGGCGGCCTGGCGCTCGACCGGCTCCGCCTGCGCCTACCCTTCCTCGGACCGGTGCTGCACCGCTTCTCCCTGGCGGAGTTCTGCCGCTCGCTGGCGACCCTCCTCGCGGGCGGGTTCCCCCTGGTCCCGTCGATGGAGATCTCCATCCGGGCGATCAGCAACCGCTTCATCCGCAGCAAGATCGCTCCGACGTTGCAGCAGGTGCGGGAGGGCCGCTCGCTGCACGAGGCGCTCGAGTCCACCGGCGTGGTGGCCGATCTGGCGGTGGACATGGTCAAGGTCGGCGAGGCGACCGGCTCGCTCGATGTCATGCTGTCGAACGTCTCCGATTTCCTCGACGAGGAGGTCGAGGTGCGGATGCAACGCATTCTGTCGCTCGTCGAGCCGCTGATGCTCATCGTGATGGGGACGATCGTGGCGCTGCTCCTGGTCTCGGTCTACCTGCCGATGTTCAGCGCCCTGGGTCGGATGCAGTGAGAGGCGAGAGGGACGACGCATGGTGATTCCGCAACATCCCGTCGACCCGGCGTTGCTCGCCGCGGAGGAGGGGCTGCGGCCGGGCGAGGAGCGGCGCGCCGCCGAGCATCTGGCGGAGCGCCACGGCCTGGAGTTCGTCGACCTCGCGCATTTCCGGGTCGACTCGGAACTCTTCCATTCGATCCCCTTCGAGCTCATGCTGCGCTACGGCTTCCTCCCCCAGGAACAGCTGCCCGGCCGGCTCGCGGTGGTGCTCAAGGACCCGACCGACGTGGGCAAGCTCGACGAGCTCGAGCTGCTGCTCGGCCAGCCGCTCGAGGTTCGGGTCGGCGCGCCCTCGGCGATCGACGAGATCCTGCAGAAGTCGGAGTCCACGCAGCGGGTGCTCGACGAAGCGACCGAGGAGTTCCGCATCCAGCTCGTGCAGGAGGACGAGCAGGGCGAGGAAGTGCTGTCGATCGACCGCATCACCGCCGATGCCTCGCCGGTCATCAAGCTGGTCGACTCGACGGTGTTCAACGCCATCCAGCGCCGCGCCTCGGACATCCACATCGAGACCCGCGACCAGGAGGTGGTGATCAAGTACCGCATCGACGGCGTCCTCTACCAGGCGATGGAGCCGATCGACAAGCGCCACCACCAGACGATCATCAGCCGCATCAAGGTGATGTCGGAGCTCGACATCGCCGAGAAACGCGTTCCTCAGGACGGCCGTTTCAAGCTGCGCCTGAAGGGGCGGACGATCGACTTCCGCGTCTCGATCATGCCCTCCGTGCACGGCGAGGACTGCGTGATCCGCATCCTCGACAAGGAGTCGATGTCGGCCGAGTTCAAGAACCTGCGCCTCGACATCCTGGGCTTCGACGACGAGACCATGCGCAAGGTGCGCAAGGCGATCCGCGAGCCCTACGGCATGGTGCTGGTCACCGGCCCGACGGGCAGCGGCAAGACGACGACCCTCTACGCCTGCCTCTCCGAGATCCAGTCCCCCGAGGACAAGATCATCACCATCGAGGATCCGGTCGAGTACCAGCTGCGCGGCATCACGCAGATCCCGGTCAACGAGAAGAAGGGACTCACCTTCGCGCGCGGCCTGCGCTCGATCCTGCGCCACGACCCGGACAAGATCATGGTCGGCGAGATCCGCGACGAGGAGACGGCGTCGATCGCCATCCAGTCGGCGCTCACCGGCCACCTGGTCTTCACCACGGTGCACGCCAACAACGTCGTGGACGTGCTCGGTCGCTTCCTCAACATGCGGGTCGACCTCTACAATTTCGTGTCGGCGCTCAACTGCATCCTCGCGCAGCGCCTGGTTCGCCGGATCTGCCCGCACTGCCGGCGGGCGGCGAAGGTGTCGGCCCAGCTGCTCGAGGATTCGGGGCTCTCGCCGGCGGTCTACGGCGACCACCAGTTCTACGAGGGTGCGGGTTGTCTGGAGTGCAACGGCACCGGGTTCCTCGGGCGGTTGGCGGTCTCCGAGCTGCTCGACCTGTCGGACCGGATCCGGGAGCTCATCCTGGAGAAGCGGCCGGCGTCCGAGATCAAGCGGGCGGCCAAGGAGGAGGGGATGCGGTTCCTGCGTGAATCGGCGCTCGAGAAGGCTCTGCAAGGGATGACCACGCTGCGTGAGATCAATCGCTTTACCTTCGTGGATTGAGCGCGGGCTGGGCCTCGCGGCCCGGCCCGTTCCGCCGCACGTCTTCGCCGTCGGACGGCGGGAGCTGCGCTACGGCGCCTTTCTCGTCGCGCCGGAAGGGCATCGCTTCCAGGAGTTCCACTCGGTGCCGCTGCCCGCGGAGCTGTTCGGCAACGGCCCGTTGGGCACGCCGGTCGCCGATCTCGCCCCGTTCGAAGCGGCGCTCGAGCGCCTCCAGGCGCGGATCTCGGTGCCGGTCAAGGAGGCCTCCCTGGTGCTGCCCGACAGCTGGGCCCGCCACCTGATGGTGGAGCTGGGCGAGTTGCCCCGGGAGCCCAAGGCCTGGCAGGAGGTGTTGCGCTTCCGGCTGCGCCGCCTGCTGCCGTTCCGGGTCGAGGAGCTGCGGGTCGACGTCGAGCCGGTCGCTTCCCTGCTGGGGCCGTCGGAGCCTGGCCGTTCGCTGGTGAGCTTCGCCAGCGAGGCGCTCTGCGACGCGCTCGAGGCGGGATTCGCGCGGCGCGGCATCCGCATCGGGCAGATCGTCGGCGCGACGCTCGCCACCGTCGCCGCGTTGGCGCGAGGCGGCCGCACCGGCGCGCTCTGGGGGGTGACGCTGGTCGACGCCGAGGGGTTCGCCCTGGCGATCGTGAGCGGCTCCGAGCCGGTGCTCTGGCGCCAGAAGAGCTTCACCCCCGGGCTCGCCGACGCCGATCGGGCCCGGCTGCTCACCGCGGAGCTCCGACTCACCCGCACCTTCCTCAGCGAGCGCCTGGCGGCGGAGAATCTCGGCGCGGTCTTCCTCGCCGCGCCGCGCGAGGTCGAGCCGTTCTGGCAGGAGGTCCTCGCCACCGGTCTCGATTGCCGGCCGCTGCGCCTCGGCGCCGAGCATCTGCCGCTCGCCGGCGAGGTGAACCTGGAGACGGTGGCGGAGCTCGCGCCGCTCGTCGGCGCCGCGTGCCGGGAGGTCGCATGAGCGGTCCGCGCGCCTGGCAGGGGCCGAATCTCGCCCGTCAGCCGTTCCTCAACCAGCGGCCGATCGAACGGCTGGCCCTCCTGCTCTGGCTGCTCGCGCTGGGCGTCGGGGCTTTCGCGACCTGGCGCTTCCGCAGCATCGAGCAGGACCTCGGGTCGAAGAACGCCGATCTCGCCCGCTTCACCGAGGAGGCCGCGAGCGCGCGCGATCGCGCGGCCGCGTTGCAGAGCGCGCTCGAGCGCGCCGACCTCGCGGCGCTCAACTTGCGTACCGAGTTCCTCAACCGGCGGATCGCCGAGCGGGCCTTCTCCTGGAACCGGTTGTTCGACCGCCTGACCGAGGCGATGCCGCGTGGCGTGCGACTGCGTACCCTGACGCCGCAGGCGTTCGCCAAGGAGGTGCCCCGTCGCACGGGGGTGAACGCCACGACCGCCGCCCAGACGCGGGTCGCGCTGAGCATCGACGGCCAGGCCGAGGACACCGAGGCGTTGCTCGAGCTGGTGGATCGGCTGTTCGCGCACCCCGCCTTCGATCGTCCCAACCTGGTGCGCGAGGCGGAGAAGAAGGACCTGCTCATCGACTTCGACCTCACGGTCGACTTTCTCCCGCAGGCCGGCGCGGCGCAAACCGAGGCGCCGGTGGCGGTGGAGCCGTCCGCCGGGGGGCCGCGCACGGTGTTCGGCGGCGAAGCGGCGATCCCGGGAGCCGTAGCGCCGTCGTCCGGCGCGCCCGCGGCGGCAGCCGCGTCCGTGACCGCGACGGCCGGGCGCGAACCCGGCGCCGCGCCGTCCGGAGCCGGCGCCGCGGCGGCTCGGCCGGCAACCGCCGGACGAGCGCCGGTACCTGCGTCGCGCGGCGCGCTGCCGGGGGCGCCGTCGACGGCGCCGCCAGCGGAAGAGTCGATGCTCGGCGCCGCCGAGGCCCGCCCGGCGAGTGGCGCCGCCGCGGCGCGTGGCCCGGCCGCCGCGGCCCCGGCGGGAGCGGCGCCGGGGACCCGGCCCTATCCCTACAACCTCGTGCCGACGCCGCTCAAACCCTATGCCTCGTCGGCGGGGGGCGACCGATGAGCCGCCGTTCCTACGGTCTGTGGCAGCGCAAGATCTGGCTCTGGCTGCCACCGGCGCTGGTGCTGATCGGCGCGGTGGGCTTCCTGGTCTATCTCGAGAGCGGCCTGGGCTCGGGCCTGCAGCAGCTCGACCGCCGGCTCGAGCGCGCCGCGCGCGAGCGCGAAGAGGCAGCCACGAAGCTCGCCCGCCTGAGCGAGCTCGCTGACGCGGCCGAGGTGAGCCGGGCCGAGCTGGCGAAGCTCTACGCGGATCGCTTCGCGACCGAACGGAGCCGCCTGACCGATCTCATCCGCGAGATCAAGCAGCTCGCCGAGCATGCCGGGCTCGATCCGCGCGAGATCGGCTACCCGGAGGAGATCCTCGAGGACTTCGGTCTGAGCCGGCGTTCGTTCGTCTTCTCGGTCCGGGGCAGTTACGCCAACCTGCGCGCATTCCTCCACCTGCTCGAGCTCTCGCCCTCGTTCGTGACCATCGAGCAGATCCGGGTCAACGAGCAGAGCGGCAACCGCGGCCTGGGCGTCAGCCTGCGCCTCGCGACCTTCTTCGCCGGCGAGCCGCCGGTGCCCGCGCCGGGAGGCGGCTCGTGACGCTGCAGAAGCGCGAGAGGCAACTGTTGGCCGTGCTCGGGATCCTCGGCGGGCTGCTGCTCGCCCGCAGCTTGTTCAACGCCGCCGCCAATCGCCTCCCGGCGCGGCCGGCCGGCGAGACGGCCGGCCGCCTCGCCGCTCCGCCCGCCGCAGGTTCCCGTTTCGGCCAGCGGCGGCGTGGCGTGGCCGAGCTGCCGACCGCCATCGCGAAGCTCGACCTCGCCGACATGGAGGTCACGCCGCGCGATCTCACGGTGGGACGCGACCCCTTCCGCTTCGGCCCCTTGCCGCCGCCCCCGCCCCCCCCGCCGCCGTCCGCCGAGGAGCTCGAGCGGCGCCGTCGCGAGGAGGAGGAGCGGCTGCGGCGGCTCGAGGAGGAGCGCCGTCTGGCGGCGATCCCGAAGCCGCCGCCGGTGACCCTCGTCTTCCTCGGCAGCTTCGGCGCCGAAGGGCGTCGGATCGCGGTGTTCGCGGACGAGAGCGGCGAGAATCTCTACAATGCCCGTCCCGGGGACGTGTTGGAGGAGAAGTTCATCGTCGACCGGATCGGATTCGAGTCGGTCGACATCAAGTTCGTGGGTTTCCCCGACGAGCCGGCCAAGCGGCTGCCGATCGGAGGCTGAAGTGTCGAAAGGATCGCGAATGCGCGACGTCAGACGGACCGCCACGCTCGCCCTCGCCGTGGCGCTCGCCCTGGGGGCCGCGGGTTGCACTTCCTACCGCACCGCGCGCGACGCGCGGCTGGCCGAGGAGCGCGGCGACTGGGACGCCGCGGTGAGCAGCTACATCAGCCTCACCGAGCTGCAGCCTTCGAACGTGCGCTTCAAGTCGGCGCTCTTGCGGGCGCGCATTCGCGCCTCGCAGATCCACTTCAGCGACGGCCAGCGCTTCTACGCGGCCGGCGTCCTGGAGCGCGCGCTGATCGAGTACCAGCAGGCCGTCCAGCTCGACCCGACCAACCAGTACGCCCAGGTGGAGCTCGACAAGGTGCGCGACGAGCTGGCGCGCAGCGTCAAGGGCGCACCGATCAGCACGCTCGACGAGCTCAAGAAGAAGACCCGCGACCTGCCGGCGCAGCCGCCGGTGCTCAATCCGCGCTCCAAGGAGCCGATCTCGCTCGACTTCCCGAAGCCGGTGTCGATCTTCGACATCTATCGGGCGCTCGGCAAGGCCTTCGGCATCAACGTGCTCTTCGATCCGGCGCTCAAGGACCAGGAGCTGGCGATCGAGCTGCGCGAGGTCACCGCGCAGACCGCGCTCGAGACGCTGATGCGCGCCGCCGGCCACTTCTACA
>CAYZWR010000064.1:0-18975 GCA_964481735.1 uncultured Thermoanaerobaculia bacterium | reverse complement strand
CGCGCCGACGCCGACGAACATCTCGACGAAATCGGAGCCCGAGATCGAGAAGAAGGGGACGTTGGCCTCTCCCGCGATGGCGCGTGCGAGCAGGGTCTTGCCGGTTCCCGGCGGGCCCATGAGCAGGACGCCCTTGGGGATCTTGCCGCCGAGCTTCTGGAACTTCTGCGGGTCCTTGAGGAACTCGACGATCTCCTGCAGCTCGTCCTTCGCCTCCTCGACGCCGGCGACGTCCTTGAAGGTCACCTTCTTGCCGGTGGCCGAGAGCAGCTTGGCCTTCGACTTGCCGAAGGAGAGCGCCTTGTTGCCGCCCGACTGCATCTGGCGCATGAAGAAGATCCAGAGCGCGACCAGGAGCAGCACCGGAGCCCAGCCGACCAGGATGGTGATCAGCGGATTCTCCTTCGGCTGCTCGGCGACGACCTCGACGTCACGCGCCAGGAGCTTGTCGATGAACTCGGCATCCGGGCGGAAGGGGAGCTCGACGCGGAACTCCTCGCCCTTGGCGTATTGGCCGCCCTCCTTGAAGATGCCCGAGGCGGTCTGGTCGCGCAGGGTGAGCTTCTCGATGTGACCCTTGGCGAGCTGCTCGGTGAACTCGTTGTAGGTCAGGTCGTGGCGCGCCGGCCGGCCGGCCTGAAACGTGTTCCAGAGCAGGATGA
The DNA here is from genome assembly GCA_964481735.1 of uncultured Thermoanaerobaculia bacterium. Taxonomy (GTDB): domain Bacteria; phylum Acidobacteriota; class Thermoanaerobaculia; order Multivoradales; family JAGPDF01; genus JAGPDF01. The sequence continues at coordinate 18,313 of CAYZWR010000064.1, read as the reverse complement.
CCACCACGAAGATGACCATCCAGAGCAGCAGCGTGCGCAGGGTCGAGCTCAAGGCTTTCCTTCCTCCGGGTTGGCGTCCCGGTGTGGACTCAATGTACTACGCGCGGCGGCGCCGCCTTGGTTCACGTCGGGAAGCCACTCGATCACCCAGCACTCGCGATCGTCCCGAAGGCGCAGGTCGTCCTCGATCGTGATCCCCTGCACCCAGGCGAGCCGGCCGTCGACGACCAGCAAGGGAATCCGGTCCCGCTCGGCGCGCGGCACCTTACGATCGATCAACAAATCCTTCAAGGTCCTCATTCCCGGCGCCCCGAGCGGCCGTAAGCGGTCTCCCGGCCGGCGGTTGCGGATCTCGCAGCGCGGCATCGCCGGAAGCCGGAGCGCGGCGCGATGGGCCTCGCCGCGCCGCATCCAGGGCTCGACGGGGCTCGTGGCGAGGCGACAGCGCCCTCCGAGCTCGGGGACCGCGACCTCTCCCGGCGCGGTCAGAGTATACGAGAACGCCGCGCCGCCGGCGGTGTTCGCGGCGGGGCCGGGCAGCACGACCCGGCCCGCCGCGTCGAGCGTCCAACGCCGGCCGGCGAAGGATGGCAGCCGCCGGGCCGGGCGCTCGGCGAGCTGGCGCAGGAGCTCTCGCCGGGCGCGGCTCGACGAAGGGGTCGAGAAGCCGGCGCACTCCTCGAGGAGCTGCAGCGCGAGGAGCGCCAGGACTCCGGGAAGGGAAGCGAGCGCCTCCCGGGCGAGGCTCGCGCCGTGGGCCTCCGTGCGCAGATCGCAGGCGTCGACGAGGCGCCTCGCCAGCCGCTCCCGGGCCGCGGTCGCGCGGCCGGCGAGCGCCGCCAGCCGCTCCTCGACGCCCGGCTCCTGGCGGCGCAGGAAGGGGAGCAGCGCGCGGCGAATCCGGTTGCGGGCGCGGGCGAGGTCGAGATTGGAGGGATCGAGGTTCGCGACCAGGCCGGAGGCCGTGACGATCTCCGCCAGCGCGGCACGACTCAGATCCAACGCCGGCCGCCAGAGCGCGGCGGAGCGCGCCTGGATTCCGCCGAGACCGAAGAGACCACTCCCCGAGAGCAGGCGCAGCAGGACGGTCTCGATCTGATCGTCGCGATGGTGGGCGGTGAGGATGCGGTCGGCGCCGCACCGCAGGCGCAGGCGCTCGAGCGCGTCGTAACGTACGCGCCGCGAAGCAGCCTCGAGATTCTCGCCGCGCCGGCGCTCGGCCTCCACCCGCCGCGGGACGACTTCGATCGGCAGACGAAGCGCTCGGGCGAGCTCCACGGCGTGCGCCGCGCGGTCGCCGGAGCCGGCGTCGAGGCCATGATCGACGTGGATCAGGGTCAGCCCGGGGGCGTCGGCGGCCGCCAGGGCGAGGGCGAGAGCCAGCGAATCCGGACCGCCCGAGAAGGCGAGGAGCCAGGGCCCGCGCGAGCCCGCCGCACGCTCGGCCACCGCCCGGCGGGCGAGCGCCCGGCCGGCCGCGGTTCGTCGGGGGATCTCGAGGATGGACATGGTGGCGATGGGTGGGCTCGAACCACCGACCTAGCGATTATGAGTCGCTCGCTCTAACCGCTGAGCTACACCGCCGGGATGGGACCGGGGCTCCGCGGGGAGCCCCGAGATCTCTGCGCGCGGATTATATCGGCGAATCGTCTCAGCCGCGCGCCGCGGCGAAGCGCTCGGCGACCTTGTCCCAGCGGACCACGTTCCACCAGGCCTTGAGGTAGTCGGCGCGCCGGTTCTGGTACTTGAGGTAGTAGGCGTGCTCCCAGACGTCGACCCCGAGGATCGGGGTCTTGCCTTCGGCGAGCGGGCTGTCCTGGTTGGGCCGGGCGAAGATGTCGAGCTTGCCGTCGGCCAGCACGAGCCAACCCCAGCCGGAGCCGAACTGTCCCGCCGCGGCGTTGGTGAGCTTCTCCTGCAGGGCGGCGAACGAGCCGAAGGCGCCGTCGATCGCCTGGGCGAGCGCTCCCGTGGGGGCGCCGCCGCCGTGGGGGCCGAGCACCTCCCAGAAGAGCGAGTGGTTGGCGTGGCCGCCGCCGTGATTGCGCACCGCGGTCTTGATCGCGTCGGGAACGCTCGCGAAACCGCGCAGCAGCGCCTCGACGGGCTTTCCCGCGAGCTCCGGGGCCTGCGCCAGGGCCTTGTTCAAGTTGTCGACGTAGGCCTGGTGATGCTTGCCGTGGTGGATCTCCATGGTGCGCGCGTCGATGTGCGGCTCGAGCGCGTCGAAAGCGTAGGGCAGCTTGGGCAGCTCGTGCATGCTCGGGTCTCCTCTGGACGACGGTCCGGCTCGCGGCCGGGGGTGGTCATTCTTGGTCAACCGCGCCGGCTTGTCCAGCGAGCGATCTTCGGCGTTGACTCGGGCACGCTGCGTTCCATAGAATCCTCCGGCTCGGGAGGGGGAGGTTAGCTCAGCGGTAGAGCACCTGCCTTACACGCAGGGGGTCGCGGGTTCGAATCCCCCACCTCCCACCAGACATGGGAGGCGTTCCGAGCGCGCCATACGACTGCGGGGTCGTAGTTCAGTTGGTTAGAACGCCGGCCTGTCACGCCGGAGGTCGCGGGTTCGAGTCCCGTCGGCCCCGCCAGCACACCCGAGGAGCTGCGCCATGCGCGACAAGATCAAGCTCGTTTCGTCGGCCGGGACGGGCTACTTCTACACCACCACCAAGAACAAGAAGACGTCGAGCGAGAAGCTGCGGATGAAGAAGTACGACCCCAAGGTCCGCCAGCACGTCGAGTTCGTCGAAGAGAAGCTGCGCTAGGGTCGTGCCCCCGCCGGTCCTGCTGCGCGGTGGGACCCTGCTGACCCTAGACGACCGCGCGACCGTCCTCCGTTCCACCGATCTCCTGCTCGCCGGCGGCCGCATCGCGGCCCTCGGGCCGGGGCTCGCCGCGCCCGCCGGAGCGCGGATCCTCGACGTCACCGACCAGATCGTCATGCCGGGCCTGGTGCAGGGTCACGTGCACCTCGGGCAGACCCTGTTTCGCGGGCTCGCCGAGCGCCGGACCCTGCTCTCCTGGCTGCGCGAACGCATCTGGCCCCTGGAGGCGGCGCACGACGACGAGAGCGCCTACTGGTCGGGCCGGCTTGGCGCCGCCGAATGCCTGCTCGGCGGGACCTCGACGATCCAGGACATCGGCCTCGGACCCGGCATCGCCGGCCTGCTCGAGGCGATCGCCGAGTCCGGCCTGCGGGCCACCGCCGGCAAGTGCCTGATGGACGAGGGCGAGAGGTTGCCGGCGCGCCTGGCCGAGCCGACCGACGCGACGCTCGCCGAAGCGGTCGAGCTCGGCGAGCGCTTCGCGCGGCGCGGCGAAGGGCGCTTGCGCGCGGCGCTCAATCCGCGCTTCATCCTCTCCTGTTCGGACGGCCTCTGGCGCGAGCTCGAGGCGGTCGCCCGCGAGCGCTCCTGGCCGGTCCACACGCACGCGCTCGAGCAGCGCGAGGAGGGGGCGGCGGTGCGCCGCGCCAAGCAGGGGCGCGACGAGATCGTCTACTTCGCCGAGCTCGGGCTGCTCGAGCGCGAGATGTCGATCGCGCACGGCGTCTGGCTGCGCCGCAGTCACCTCGCCCGGATCGCCGGACATCGCTTCGGGGTGGTGCACTGTCCGAGCTCGAACCTCAAGCTCGGTTCCGGCATCGCACCGGTCGCGCGCATCCGGCGCGCCGGGATTCCGGTCGGCATCGGCGCCGACGGCCCGCCGTGCAACAACCGGCTGGACGCCTGGAGCGAGCTCCGGCTCGCCGCGGGGCTGGCCGCGGTGCGCGGCGGTCCGGCTTCCTGCTCGGGACTCGACGCGCTCCGGCTGGCGACCAGCGAGGGCGCCCGCGCGATCGGCCTCGGGCACGAAATCGGCTCGCTCGAGGTGGGCAAGGCGGGCGACGTCCTGGTCCTCCGCCTCGACCGGCCCGAGCTCGCCGTCGCGGCGAGCGTCGATCCGCACGACCAGGTCGCCTTCGGCGCTTCGCCGGCCGCGGTCCGGCATCTGCTGGTCGCCGGCGAGCTGCGCGTCGAAGAGGGCCGCCTGGTCGCCGGGGATCTCGAGCGGATCCTCGCCGAGTCGCGCCGCCACCTGGCGGCGCTGCTCGAGCGCGCCGGGCTCGCCTGATCCGCGGCGGGGCTTGCGTCCCCGGCCCGCCGTCCGCTAGACTCTCTTCGTTCCGGAAAGGCCGAGCGCGGCGCGCTCGGCCTTTCGTCGTTCTCGGCGCCTCCGCTCCGCCTACCGCAAGGAGCCGAGAATGCTGGAGAACGTCGCCGTCCGTCCGCTGTTCGATCCCTCCCTCCCGGCCGAGACCACCCGCGAGCGTTGGTGGAGCGATCTCGTCCGGCAACATCACCCTCGCCTCGTCATCGCCGTGCGCCGCGCCCTCTACCGTCATGGCCTGGAGGCGGGAAGCGACACGCCGGAGGACCTCGCGCAGGAGGTCTGGTGCCGCCTGCTCGGTCGCGGCGACGGCACCCGCCGAATCCGCGGCACCAGCGAAGGCGAGGCCGCGCACTACCTGCACCGGATCGTCGAGAGCGTCGTCGCCGACGCGGCTCGGGCCGCGCGGGCGCAAAAGCGTTCGGTCGATCGCACGCTCTCCCTCGAGGAGGTGGGCGAGGCGGTGGCGCGGGTGGCGGACCGCTCCTCGCCGGAGCTCCGGCTGCTCGCCGTGGAACGCCGCCGGCTGGTGCTCGAGCGTTGCCGGTTCGCCCTCGGGCGCCGCGCCTCGCCGCTCGCCTTGCGCGTCGCCGAGCTCGCGCTGCTCGGCGGGATGTCGAGCGGCGAGATCGCCCGGCGGCTCGACGGCCGCCTCCGCCCCGGGGCGATCGATACCCTGATCTGCCGGCTCCGGCGCCGCCTCGCGGCCCAGGGCGTCGACCTGCCGCGGCGGGCCAGGGGGGTTCGCTAGACTGATGAGGTGCGCATCTACACCGACCGGCGCTGCCTGGCTCACCCGGCACCGTCCGGCTTTCCCGAGTGCCCGGAGCGACTGCAGAGGATCCTGGCGCGGCTCGCCGCGGCGCCAGCGCACCAGGTCCTGGAAGCCAGCGAGCACCCGGCGACCGCCGAGGCCATCCAGGCGCTGCACGAGCCGCGCTACGTGGAGCGCTTCCGCCGGGCGGTCGAGCGGGGGGACGGGCTGCTCGACACGGCCGACAATCCGATCGCGGCGGCGAGCTTCGTGGCCGCTCGCGCGGCGGTGTCCGCGACGCTCGCGGGCCTCGACGAGGCGCTCGCCGGCCGCCCGGCCTTCGCGGCCGTGCGGCCGCCCGGTCACCACGCCGAGCGCGATCGGGCGATGGGCTTCTGCTTCTTCAACAACGTCGCCGTCGCGGCGGAGCGCGCCGTCGCGCTCGGCCTCGGGCGCGTCGCGATCCTCGATTTCGACGTCCACCACGGCAACGGCACGCAGCATCTGTTCGAGGAGCGCGGCGACGTCTTCTACGCGAGCCTCCACCAGTATCCGTTCTACCCGGGCACGGGCGCGGCGAGCGAGCGCGGGCACGGCGCCGGGGCCGGGACGACGCTGAACGTCCCGCTGCCGGCCGGCGCGGGCGACGCGGAGGCCGCCGCCGCGCTGGCGGACGAGATCCTTCCGGCGCTGCGGGCCTTCCGGCCCGGGCTGCTCCTCGTCTCGGCCGGTTTCGACGCCTGGCGCGACGACCCGTTGGGCGGCCTGCGGGTGAGCCGCGAGGGCTTCGCGGCGTGGGGGAGGGATCTCGCCGGGTTCGCCCGGGAGGTCTCGGCGGGCCGCCTGCTCTCCGTCCTGGAGGGGGGCTACGATCTCGCGGCCCTGCCCGAGCTCGTCCTGACCTATCTCGACGCTCAATATGCTGAAATCACTTGACTTTCCAGGAATTCCCCCGCACACTACCCTGGAGTCAACACGAAGGAGACCGAAATGCGGCGCAACCTCAGTGTGCTCTTGGGCTTGGCTCTGTCTGTGGGACTCTTGCCGGCGTTCGCCGGAGCGGCGACGCCGTTTGGCAACTTGAACGGGCTCCCCGATGGTCAGAATGCCGCGGGCGGCGTGGTGGGGATCACCGGCTGGGCGCTCGACGACGACGGGATCGAACGAGTGGAGTACCTCGTCGATGGTGTCTTCGGCGGGCTGGCTGACTACGGCCAGAACAATCCGGTGGTGGATCAGCTCTTTCCCGGCTATCCCGACGGCGCCCACAACGGCTTCGGGTTCTTCCTCGACACCACGCGCTATTCGAACGACCTGCACACCGTCACCGCACGGGTGACCAGCAACACCGGCGAACAGGTCGTGCTCAATCCCTGGGTCGTGCAGATCAACAACACGACCTGGAACCTGGCGCCGTTCGGCGCGATCACGCACCCGAACGCGAGCGCCGAGCTCTACGGCACCTGCGACCTGAACGATCCGACGCCGCGCCTCGCGGCGGTCGAGGGCTACGCGCTCGACGTCGGCATCGAGACGGGGGACACCGGCGTCAAGTACGTCGAGCTGTTGATCAACGGCGGGCTCTACGCCAACACCACCACCGACTGCTTCTACGACGAATACTGGGGCGGCCTGACCAACTGCTACGGTCTGCCGAGCCTCTGGCTCGAGGAGATCTTCCCGACGGTGGCCAACGCGCCGCACGGCAAGTTCCGCTTCGTGCTCGACGTCGGGTTCCTGGTCTCGGGGCTCGGCTACTCGCAGGGCTTCCACCAGTTGACCATCCGGGCGGGTGACTACGCGGGCGCGGTCGCCAACATCGCCGAGATCCCGGTGGCGTTCTACTGCGACGAGAACCTGCCCAACGCGGGCTCGATCGGCTTCATCGACGACCCGCTGGGAGGGGAGCTGACCGCCGGGCTGACCACCGTCTCGGGTTGGGCGCTCGACGCCGAGGGGGTCGGCGCGGTCGAGATCTACCTCGACGGCATCTTCGTCGGCTACGCGATCTACGGAACGCCGCGGCCGGACGTCACCTCCCTCTATCCGGGCTTCCCGGACAGCGCAGCGCCGGGTTGGGTCTACATCCTGGACACCACGGCGACCTCCGATGGCCTGCACCACCTGCAGGTCCGGGTGATCGACGACGTCGGCGCCCCGACGATCCTCGGCGAGCGCTACTTCTCGATCGACAACGAAGTGGCGCCGTAGCCCGGCGCGCGACCCGGCGCCGCGAGCCGACGGCCGGCCTCTCGGGGCCGGCCGTTTTCCTTTTCAGCGCCGGCCGAGCCGGCGGCGAATCCGCGACAGGAGGGAACGCCGCGGCGGTGAGGCGCCGCTCTCGAGGGGCGGATAACGCGACTTGTGGCGGTCGCGCTGCGGCGCCGCAAGGAAGGTCATCAGCGGCTCGAGGATCCGGTCCCAGCCCTGTTGCGTCGCCCAGGCGAGGCCCCGGCCGGCGAGCTCCCGGCGCAGCTCGCCTTCGCCGAGCAGCCGGGAGACGGTCTCGCCGAGCGCCACGGCGTCGCCGGGCGGCACCACGCAGCCCATGTTCCGCTCGAGCAGCAGGCGGCTCATCGTGCCCCCCGCGGTGGCGACGACCGGCACGCCGCAGCCCAGGTAGTCGAGGACCCGGGTGCGCATCGAGAGCTCCGTCTCGAATCGCGGCTTGTGGAGCACCGCGGCGATCGTCGCCTCGCGATAGAGCCGGTGGCGGCGAGCGGAGGGGACCCAGGGAACGAAGAAGACGTGCCGTCCGGTCCAGCCGCGCTCGCGGCTCGCGGCGACGACCTCGCCGTAGGTGCCCTGCGGCGTCGTCTCCGGATTGGGGTTGGCCGAGAAGACCACCCGGAGGTCGGGGAAGCGGGCGAGCAGCGCGGGGAGCGCGGCGAGCAGCAGCATCGGGTCGTACCAGTCGTAGATCCCGCCGAACAGCACCACCGGGTCGGCCGGTCCGATGCCGGGCACGACGCCACGCAGCACCGGCGCGCCGCTCTCGACCGCCGGCGTGCTGACGCCGAAGGGGACGAGACGGACGAGGTTGCCGAGCGCGAAGTCGGCGAAGTAGGTCTCCGGATTCAGCCGCCCGAGGGCGAAGAGCATGCCGAGATAGAACAGGCGCTGCTCTTCCGAGGAGCAGAGGAAGAGGTCGCCCTCGCGCAGTTGGCGCTCGAGGGTGGCGCGGTCGTGGCGGTAGGTCTCCTCGCCGAGCTCCGCAAAGTAGTTGAGGTTCTCGATCGGGAAGGGGTCGTAGAGATCGATCACCAGCGGGGGACGATCGGTGGTGTGCGCGAAGTAGAGGTTCGAGACGTGGCCGTGGAGCAGCACGGCGTCGGTCTGGCGGCTGAGCTCGGCCAGGCGCGCCGCGTCGTAGCGCTCCACGGTGACGCCCGCTTGCGGCGGACACTCCTCGACCGCGTTCGGGATCGCGAGGATCACCCGGTGGCGCGCCGCGATCCGGCCCGCCATCTCCCAGAAGCGGATGCCGACGCCGGCCATGGCCGGCCGCACCGGCTCGGGCGAGAGCAGCAGGACCCGGCTCATGCCGCGATGGCCCGGGCTTCGTCCCGGCCGAGGTAGTAGCCGCAGATCAGCACGCGGTGGAGGAGGCGCTTGCCGAGCGGGACGCCCAGCCGGTCGAGGCGGCTGAGCAGCGGCACGAGCGGCGGGATCGCGCGCCGGCCGGCGGCGAACCAGCGCGGGGCCTCGACCGGCGAGAGCCGCGAGTCTCCGGCGAGCTCGGGGTGCAGGCCGAGCAGTCCGTCGATGCCGCGGCCGGCCGCTCGCTGGCGGGCGAACAGGTCGGCGAGGGTCATCGGATGCAGGTGCTCGGCGGCGGCCGCCGGATGGTAGTAGAGCTTCACGCCGCGCCGATCGAGCCGGTAGCCGAGCTCGACGTCCTCCCATCCATACTGCCGGAACGCGAGGTCGAACGGGTCGTCGCCCAGCAGCTCGCGCGGCAGCGAGAGGTTGGAGGTGTAGAAACAGGTGAAGGGAACCTCCTCGCCCGGCCGCATGTGGGCGAAGCCGAACTGGTGCCCCTCCCGGTTCACCATCTCGAGGGCGGGAGTGACGCGCATCTCCGTGCGGCGCCAGTCGATGAAGCCGACCACGGCGCGCGGCGAAGTTGCTGCGGCGTGGGCGCGCCGGTGCTCGGCCACCAGGTCGCGGCAGGGGATGACGTCGTCGCCGAGGAAGAGCACCAGGCCGTCGCCGGCCAGGCGAAGGCCGCGATTTCGCGCCTGGCCCTGCCCCCGGTTCTCCTGCCGGACGATCTCGAGTCGCGGGCGCGCGAGCGCGGCGGCGGTCGCCTGCAGCCACTCCCAGGTGCCGTCGCTCGAACCGTCGTCCACGACGATGAGGCGGAAGTCGAGATCCGACTGCGCCGCGAGCGCGCCGACCGTGCGCTCGAGGATGGCGCGCCGGTCGTGGGTCGGGATGATGACGGCGAGCGGACTCGCGGCGCGGTTCATCGGCGGCGAGTCAGACTATCAGGTGTGGCGCGGCGCTCGCCGGCGCCGCGCTTCCGCCCCGCGTCCGGCTTCGGATATCCTGCCGGCGCCTTGAGCCGATCCTCCGCACCTCGCGCCGCCGGCTCCGCGAGCGCGCCCCTGCCGTGAGCGAGCCGGTCAACTACTGGGACTCGGTGGCCGCGCATTCCCGGATCGAGGAGATCTGGGCGAGTCATCCGCTGGTGCGCGAACGCATCAACACGCGGATCTCCGGCGACCCTCACACCTGGACGACCACCTGGCTCAAGGGGCGCCTGCAGGGCTCGCCCCGGCTGGTGGACACCCTGAGCATCGGGTGCGGCATGGGCAATCTGGAGCGCGATCTGGTGCGTCTCGACCTCGTCGAGCGCATCGTCGGCGTGGAGATCGCTCCGGTCTGCGTCGCCGAGGCGACGCGCGCCGCGGCGGAGGCCGGTCAGAGCGAGCGGATCGTCTATCGCTGCGCCGACGCCTGGGACGAGATCGCGCGGGCGCGCGATCTCGACGCCGTCTTCTTCCACGCCTCGCTGCACCACTTCGACCGGCTCGACGAGATGGCGGTCCTGCTCCGGCGGGCGCTCAAGCCGGGCGGCCTGCTCTACCTCGACGAGTACGTGGGACCGTCGCGCGACGAGTGGCGGCTCACCCACGAGCTGCGCTGGAACTGGCACTACTACCATCTGCCGCGGAGCGTCCGGCGGGTGGGCCGGATCCGGCCGCCGATCAACGACGACGACCCGACCGAGGCCGTCGCGTCGTCGGAGATCCGGCCGGCGATCGCGCGCCACTTCTCGACCGTCGAGGAGCACGGCTACGGCGGCAATCTGCTGTCGATCATCTACGGCAATCTCCGCCGCCCCAGCGAGACGCCGCCCTCGCCGCGCGCCGATTTCGACGCCGCGGTCGGCCAGCTGCTCGACGCCGAGGACGATCTGCTGCGCCGCGGCGAGCCCTCCTACCACGCGGTGTTCCTGGCCTGGCCGTGACCGTCGGCGCGCCCGGTCGCGGGAGACCGGGCGTCGGGGCGGGAAGCTGGCGCGAAGGGGTACGGGAGGCGCTCAGTTGCGCGCCGGGTCGGCGACCGCGACGGCGGGCTCGCGCCCGAGCCGCTGACGCTCGGCGAGCAGCTCCTCGGCGCGCGGGAACAGGGTGAGCGCGGTCTGGATCTGGCGGTCCCCTTCGGCGAGCGCCTGATGCGCCGCCTCGATGCCGAACTTGGAGGTCAGCGTCTCGGCGCGGATCTGGCGCAGCGCCCAGGCCCGATCGGCCTCGCCGGCGAGCCCCTGGGCGACGTTCTCGGCGGTGTCGAGCTTCTGCTCGATCACCCAGCGCTCGAACTCGGCGAGGACCTCCGGGCCGGGCCGCCAGTCGCGACCGAGATCGGGGTGCTTGCGGCCGTAATCGACGGCGAAGCCGAAGAAGGCCGAGCGGCCGAGCAGGAACTGCAGGAACGGGGCGAGCTCCGCCGGCTCGACCGCGACGTCCGGAGTGATGCCGCCGCCGCCGTAGACCGTGCGTCCCAGATCGGTCTGATAGGGGGTCGCGGCGTCGCCATTCGCCGGCCCTCCCGGGGACCCGGCGTGCGGGGCGTCGTCCCCGGGCTCGATGCCGCTGCGGGTGTAGTAGTCGAAATAGGAGCTGTAGTCGCGCTGGATCAACCGGCCCGAAGGGGTGTAGTACTTGGCGGTGGTCAGCGCCAGGCCGGCGCCGTAGGACAGGCTGTAGACCGTCTGGACGAGGCCCTTGCCCCAGGTGGGCGTGCCGACCACCAGGCCGACGTCGTGATCCTGGATCGCGCCCGAGAGGATCTCGGCGGCGGAGGCGGTGCCGCTGTTGACCAGCACGATCACCGGCAGGTCGAGCGCGGCGTGCGACCCGTCGGCGGTGAAGGCCTGCGCCGAGTCGCGCGTGCGGCCGCGCGTCTCGACGATGGTCGCCCCCTTGGGCAGGAACTGGTCCGAGACGTCCACCGCCTGGTCGAGCAGCCCGCCGCCGTTGTTGCGCAGGTCGAGCAACAGGCGCTTCATGCCGGCGGCGCGCAGCTTGTCGAGCGCCCGCTCGACCTCGCTGCTGGTCGAGCGCGTGAAGTCGCTGATCGAGAGGTAGCCGGTCTCGGCGTCGAGCATGTAGGCGTAGCGCACCGTCGATTGCGGGATCTCGGCCCGCGTCACCGTCATCTCCAGCGGCTCCTCCAGCCCGACGCGCACGATGGTGATGCGCACCTGGGTGTCCTTCGGCCCCTTGAGACGCGACACGGCCTCGTCGAGCGACAGCTTCTCGGTCGATTCGTCCTCGATCTTCTGGATGACGTCCCCGGCACGGATTCCGAGGCGCGACGCCGGCGTCCCCTCGATCGGGGTGATCACCGTCAGGCGTCCGTTGCGCAGGCCGACCAGGATGCCGAGACCGTAGAAGCTCGCCTGCTGCTTCTCGCGCATCGAGGTGTAGGCGGTGGGGGAGAGGAAGCTGGTGTGCGGATCGAGCACCCGCAACATGCCGTAGATCGAGGAGTAGACGAGATCGCGATAGCTCACTTCGCCGCCGTAGCGCTGCCGGGCAGCTTGCAGCAACTCGCTGTACAGGCGGAGGTTCTCGCGGGTGGCGTCGGTGACGGCGAGCAGCTGCCGGCCGGCGAAGCCGCCGGCCATGAAGAGGGCCAGGAAGAGGGCGATGGCGGCAGTCCGCCAGGGGCGACGCACGGCGCGCATCCTAGCATGCGATTCGCGTGCCGACCGGTCGCGCGCCGCCTTGACAGCGCTCCGCGCCGGGGCCGATGATTCGCCCGGAGCGACGATGTTCGGCCCTCTCGGTTTTCCGGAGATGTTGTTCATCCTGGTGCTCGCCCTGCTGATCTTCGGACCGAAGCGCCTTCCGGAGGTCGGCCGGACGATCGGCAAGGGGATGGCGCACTTTCGTCGCGCCACCACCGACCTCAAGCGGACCATCGAGTCGGAGATCTCGCTCGAAGACGACGCCCAGAAGCGAACCAGGCCGATCGGTCCGTTGGGCCTCGCGCCGCCCACCGCGGCCCCCGCAGCGACCGTCGCTTCGGTCAGCGCGCCCGCGGTCGCTCCGCCCGCCGCGCCTGCCACCACCGCGGCGGCGCCGCCGGCGCCGTCGCCGGCGGCCGATCCGGAGGCGCCCGGCGGCGCCGACCGCGCGTGAGCGTCGCGCGACCCGGCGCTTCCGAGCCCGGCGGAGCGGAGTCGGCCGCCCCCGAGCTGCCGCGCATGTCGCTGCTCGAACACCTCGAGGAGCTGCGCCAGCGCATCCTCCGTTGCCTCATCGCGCTGCTCGTCGCGGTGATCGCCTGTTTCAGCTGGGCGCCGGAGATCTGCCGCTTCTTCGCGCGCCCGATCTACCAGATGGGGCTCCTGCCGCCTGGCCAGAAGCTCGCCTTCCTGGGCGTCACCGATCCGTTCCTGCTCTACTTCAAGACCTCGCTGATGGCCGGCGCATTCCTCGCCTTCCCGGTGATCCTCCACCAGATCTGGGGGTTCATCTCGCCCGGTCTCTATCCCAAGGAGCGCCGCTGGGCGGCGCCCTTCGTGGTTTGCGGCTGGTCGTTCTTCGTCGCCGGCGGAGCCTTCGCCTACTTCATCGCCTTTCCGTTCGCGGTCCGCTTCCTGCTCCAGATGGGCGGCGACTTCACGCCGCTGATCACCGCCGACCGCTACTACGGCTTCATGCTCACCATCATGCTCGGCCTCGGGCTGATGTTCGAGCTGCCGATCGTGATCGTCCTGCTCGCCAAGATCGGCCTGGTCACGCCGGGCTTCCTGATGCGCAATTTCCGCTGGGCGGTGCTGGTCATCTTCGTCGTGGCGGCGATCATCACGCCCACCTCGGACATCGTGAACCTCTGCCTCTTCGCGGTGCCGACGATCGCGCTCTACCTCCTGGGGACCGCCGCCGCCTGGGTGGTGACGCGCGGCGCCAGGCGCGCCGCGGCTAGCTAGCTTCCGGGCGCCGCCGCCAGCGGCGGTGGATCCAGACCCACTGCTCCGGGACCCGCCGGATCTGTGCCTCGATGCGCCGGGTCATCGCGGCGGTCGCCGCGACGGGATCTTCCGGCAGGTCCAGTGGCGTCTCGATCCGCGCCCGATGGGTGCCGTCGCCCAGCCGTTCGATGAAGGTCGGGAGGACCACCGCGTCGAAGCGCGCCGCGAGCTCGGCGGCGCCCACCGGGGTGTAGGCCGGCCGCCCGAAGAAGTCGACGAAGACCCCGTCGACCTTGGTGTCCTGGTCGATCAGCATCCCCAGGGCGCCGCCGCCGCGCAGCGTCTTCAGGAGCTCGCGAGCCGCACCCGGCGTGCCACGCACGATGGTGCGGGTGCCGAAGCGCTGGCGCAGGCCGAGGAGCGAGGTCTGGAGCCCCTGGTCCTCGAGCTCGCGCGCCACCACCGCCATGCCGAGGCCGCGCACGTTGAGCAGCGCCGCCAGGAGCTCCCAGTTCCCGCAATGGCCGGTGAGAATCAGGATCGGCCGCCCCGAGGCGCGCGCCGCCGTAACCTGTTCCCAGCCCTCCAGCCGGACGAGGCGCTCGAGCGCCGTGGCGTCGACGTGTCGCAGGTGGAAGGCCTCACCCAGCATCTCGCCGAGGTGGCGGAAGCAGGCGCGGGCGAGCGCGCTGCGTTCGCCCGGGGCGAGCTCGGGGAAGGCGATCGTCAGGTGATCGAGCGCGCGCCGGCGGTCGCGGCGCGAGAGCTGCCAGCCGAGGGCGCCGAGGGCGCGGCCGAAGCGCTGCGCGCTCCGCCAGCCGGCGCGGCCGGGATAGACGTCGAACAGGCGGGTGAGGAGGGCGAAGAGCGCCGCGCGTGATCGGCGGTCGCGGCGGGAGGGGCGGGAAGGGCGCGACGGGCCGGGCTCAGGAATCGTCCGGCTCCTCGCTCCCCGCGAAGCGCGCCACGATCCCGCTCCACGCGCCGCGCGCGGTGAGCAGCCGCTCGACCAGCTCGCGCACCGCGCCGCGTCCGCCGGCCGCCGCGGTGACGTAGAGGACCCGCTCGCGGACCTCGGCCACCGCGTCGGCGGGCGACGCCGGGAGACCGCAGCGCCCGAGCACCGGAAGGTCCTGCAAGTCGTCGGCGAGGTAGGCCACCTGGTCGGCCCTCAGGCCGTGCCGGGCGAGCAGCTGCTCGAAGGCGCCGAGCTTGTCGTCTTCGCCCTGGAGCACCTCCACGAGGCCGAGGTCGGCGGCGCGACGGGCCACCACCGGGCTCGAGCGGGCCGAGAGGATGCCGATCTCGAGGCCGGCGCGGCGGGCGAGCTGGACGGCGAGGCCGTCGCGCACGTCGAAGCTCTTCATCGCCTCGCCCTCGGCCGAGAACCAGAGGCGGCCGTCGGTGAGCACCCCGTCGACGTCGAGCAGCAGCCAGCGCAGGCGCCGGGCGCGCTCGTCGAGCTCCGCGGTCCAGCTCCGGTTGGCGGGGAAGGGCTCGCGCATCGCTCGGGCCGCGGTCAGAAGAGCTCGAGGCCCCAGAGGTCGTGCAGGTGGACGATCCCGGTCAGGCGCCCGCCGGCATCGCAGACGAAGAGCGAGGTGATCCGGTTCTCCTCCATGACGTGCAAGGCGGCCGGCGCGAGCTCGTCGCCGGAGATGGTGCGCGGCCCGCGCTTCATGCACTCGCCGGCGGTGCGCTGGAGCAGCCCTTCGTCGCGTTCGAGCAGGCGCCGGAGGTCGCCGTCCGAGATCACCCCGACGAGCCTGCCGTCGTCGTCGGTGACGCCGGTGATGCCCAGCCCTTTCTTCGACATCTCGTAGATCGCCTCGCGCATCGAGGCCGAGCTGCGGACCGCCGGCAGGCGGTCGCCGGCGTGCATGAGCTGCTCGACCCGCAACAGTCGCTTGCCGAGCTGCCCCCCCGGGTGGAGCCGGGCGAAATCCTCGGGCGTGAAGCCGCGCGACTCGAGCAGCGCCATGGCGAGGGCGTCGCCGAGGGCGAGGGTCGCGGTGGTCGAGGCGGTGGGGGCGAGGTTGAGCGGACAGGCCTCCTTGTCGATCGCCGCGGCGAGATGGACGTCGGCGGCGCGGGCGATCGGCGAGGCCGCGTTGCCCGTCATCGCGATCAACGGCACGCCGAGCCGGCGGAGGATCTCGAGCAGGCGGAGGAGCTCCTCGGTCGTGCCGGAGTAGGAGGCGGCGAGGACGATGTCCCCTTCGACGACCATGCCGAGGTCGCCGTGGATCGCTTCGGCGGGGTGGAGGAAGAAGGCCGGCGTGCCGGTCGAGGCGAGCGTCGCGGCGACCTTCTGCATGACGATGCCGCTCTTGCCCATGCCGGTGCAGACCACCCGCCCGGGCGCCGCGCGGATCGCCTCGACCGCGCGGTCGAAGGACTCGTCGAGCTGGGGCAGGAGCCCGCGCAGGGCGGCGGACTCGATTTCCAGCACCTCACGGGCGACTTCGCGGGGGGATCTCGTCACGGCTGGAGAGTATATGGCTGCCAGCGCGGCGAGCGCCCGAGCGATGGGCGCCCCGCGCTCCACCCTCCCTTGGAAAAGAGGGACAGGCACGCATTTCAGAACGACGGGCCGGCCGTGCCCTCGGAAGCGTCGGAAATGCGTGCCTGTCCCTCTTTTCCGGCACCTAGGAAGCCCGAGGAAGAAGGACGGCACCCTGGCGGTCGAGGTCGCCGCCGGGTGGGGAGCCCTCGCGCTCAGCCGGCGATCGCGGTGCGGATCGCGAGGAGCGAGGCGAGGAGGCGCTCGGCGCGCTCGGGGTCGAGCTGGGTGTCGCGGTCGGAGAGCGCCTGATCGGGGTGCGGGTGGACCTCGAGGAAGACGCCGTCGGCGCCGGCCGCGACCGCGGCGCGGGCGAGCGGCTCGGCGAACTCGCGGGCACCGCCCGTCCCTTCGGCGCTCGCCCCCGGGAGCTGCAGCGAGTGGGTGACGTCGTAGATCACCGGGATGCCGTCCCGCTGCATCCAGCCGAAGCTCCGCATGTCGACCACCAGGTTGTGATAGCCGAACGAGGCGCCGCGCTCGGTGACGGTCACCCGCTCGTTGCCAGCGTGGCGGATCTTCTCGACCACCCGCCGCATGTCGTCGGGCGCCATGAACTGCCCTTTCTTGACGTTGACCGCCCGTCCGGTCTTCGCCGCGGCGACCAGGAGATCGGTCTGCCGGCAGAGGAAGGCGGGGATCTGCAGGACGTCGCAGACCGCGGCGGCCGGCTCGCACTGCGCCGGCTCGTGCACGTCGGTGAGCAGCGGCAGGCGGAAGCGCCGGCGCACGTCGGCGAGCACGCGCAGCCCCTCGGCGAGCCCCGGTCCGCGGTAGGCGCGTACCGAGCTGCGATTGGCCTTGTCGAACGAGGCCTTGAAGACCAGCGGCAGGGCGAGTCGCGCGGCGATCGCGGCGAGTGCCTCGGCCGCCGCGAAGGTCGTCGCCTCGCTCTCCACCACGCAGGGACCGGCCACGACCGGCATCGGCGCGCCGCCGATGGGGACCCCGGGCGCGAGCTCGAACGCCGGCGTCCGGCTCACGCCGGCTGGCCCTCGCGGGCGGCGACGGGGGTCGCGGCCGGGCGCGCGGCGCCGGCGCGCCGCCGCTGCTCGGCGAGCGCCGCGCCGATGTAGGAGACGAAGAGGGGGTGCGGCTCGGTCGGCTTCGACTTGTACTCCGGGTGGAACTGACAGCCGAGGAACCAGGGGTGCCCGGGGAGCTCGACCATCTCGATGAACTTGCCGTCGGGGCTGCGTCCCGAGACCGTCAGCCCGTGCTCCTGGAGCTTGCCCAGGTACTTGTGGTTCACCTCGTAGCGGTGCCGGTGACGCTCGGAGATCTCGTCCCGGCCGTAGATCGAGCGCGCGAGCGTGCCCTCCTGCAGGCGGCAGGGATAGGCGCCCAGCCGCATCGTGCCGCCCATCTCCTCGATGCCCAGCAGGTCGCGCAGCTTGAAGATCACCGGCTGACCGGTGTCCGGATCGAACTCCGTCGACGTCGCGTCCTTGATGCCGCAGACGTTGCGCGCGAACTCGATGGTCATGCACTGCATGCCGAGACAGATGCCGAAGAACGGCACCTGGTGCTCGCGCGCGTAGCGGATGGCGCGGATCTTCCCCTCGGTGCCCCGCTTGCCGAAGCCGATCGGCACCAGCAGCCCGTCGACCTCGAAGAGCTCGCGCGGCCAGGCGCCGCCCTCGATCTCCTCGGCGTTGATGTAGACCAGCTCGACCCGGGCGTCGTTGGCGACGCCGCCGTGGATCAGCGCTTCGTTGAGGCTCTTGTAGGCGTCGGGCAGCTCGACGTACTTGCCGACGATGCCGATCCGCACCAGGTGCTTCGGGTTCTTGACCTTGGAGACCAGCGTCTCCCAGGGCGCGAGATCCCGCTCGTAGTGCGGCAGGTTGAGCTGATCGAGCAGGATGTCGTCGAGGCCCTCACGGGCGAACATCAGCGGGACCTCGTAGATCGTCGAGACGTCGCGCGCCGCGATCACCTGCTCCGGCGCGACGTTGCAGAAGAGAGCGATCTTGCGCCGCAGGTCGTCGGGCAGCGGCCGATCGACCCGGCAGAGCAGGACGTCGGCCTGGATGCCGATCGCCCGCAGCTCGCGCACCGAGTGCTGGGTCGGTTTCGACTTGAGCTCCTCGGAAGCGGCGATGTAGGGCACGAGGGTCAGATGGACGTTGACCGAGCTGTTGCGGCCGAGCTCCAGGCGGAGCTGGCGGATCGCCTCCAGGAAGGGGAGCGACTCGATGTCGCCCACCGTGCCGCCGATCTCGACGATCACCACGTCGTGGCCATCGGCGACCCGTCGCATGCCGTCCTTGATCTCGTCGGTGATGTGCGGAATGACCTGCACGGTCTTGCCGAGGTAGTCGCCGCGGCGCTCCTTGTTGATCACCGATTCGTAGATCCGGCCGGTGGTGTAGTTGTTGAGCTTCGAGGTGACGGTGTGGGTGAAGCGCTCGTA
>CAYZWR010000063.1:0-19198 GCA_964481735.1 uncultured Thermoanaerobaculia bacterium | reverse complement strand
AGATCGGACCGGACGCGGGGGAACGGTCGCTACCGAGGAGCCAGACACGCCGGCCCTGCCCCCGCGGCGGGACGGTGACGCCGATCGGCTGGGGCGCCGCGCAGGAGCGGAAGATGCGAGCGCCAGCGAGCACGGGCACCGGAGCGGCGCACCAGCCGGTCGCGAAAGGAGGAACGACGAAATGCGCGCCACTGATTCCCCCCTCCCCGAAATGACCCCGTTCGAAGAGACCGCCGCCGACTTCGCGGGCACCGGGTTGACGGTGGGTGCGCACCCGATGACCTACGCCCGCGCCGCGCTGGCGCGCCAAGGGGTGGTGCCGGCGGCGGAGGTGCCGAAGATCGCCGCCGGGCAGCGCATCCGCACCGCCGGCTCGGTGATCGTCCGCCAGCGCCCGGGGACCGCCAACGGCACGCTCTTCATCACCCTCGAGGACGAGACCGGCATGGTGCAGGCGATCGTCCGCCGGGCCCTGCTGCTCAGCCAGCGGGCGGTGATCGTCGGCAACCCGGGCCTAGTGGTCGAGGGGGTCGTGCAGAACCGGGACGGCAGCGTCTCGCTCCAGGCCGAGCGCTTCTGGCCGATCCACGAGCTGCTGGAGACCCCCAGCCACGACTTCCATTGACCCCTGCCCGACGCCGGGGCGGGCGGTCTCTCCTCCGTCGCGCTCGGGCTCGCAACGCTTGGCGAGGCACCTCGCGTCTCTTCCGGGGAGCCCACCCGCCCCTTGCACCCTGCGATCCGCTCGCTTCGCCCACAGCGCTGTCCACTCGGAGCCGCCGAACCGCCCCGTCGGGCGGCTCCGATCGCGGCCACGGCGCGACATCATGGGAGGGTGAACGCTGAAATACTCTGAACCGGACGCCATGGTCGACGCCTCACCCGCCACCCCACTCCCCCCCACCGTCGACGTCGCCGTGATCGGCGGTGGCGTGGTCGGGATCGCCTGCGCCCGCGAGCTGGCGCGCCGCGGCGCCCAGGTCCTGGTGCTGGAGCGCGACCGGGTCGGCCACGCCTGCTCGTTCGGCAACGCCGGCTGGCTCACCCCCTCGCTCTCCCTGCCGCTCGCCAACCCGGGCGTGGTGTGGAAGTCGCTCGGCTGGATGCTCGATCCGGAGAGCCCGCTCTACATCCAGCCCCGCATCGATCCCGGGTTCCTGCGCTGGCTCGCCGGCTTCCTCCTCGCCGCCCGCCGCGACCGTTTCGAGCGCGGGGCCGCCGCGCTGCTCGAGCTCTGCCGGGTGAGCGTCGATCTCTGGGAGGAGCTCGCCGGGCAGGTTCCCGAGCGCTTCGGCTTCGCCCGTCGCGGGATGATCGCGGTCTATCAACGCCAGGCCGGGCTCGAGGCGGCGCGCGGCATGATCGAGCTGGTCCGGCGCAACGGCATTCGCGCCGAGCGCTGGAGCGCCGAGGAGGTCCGCGAACGCGAGCCGGCCGTGGTCGGCGAGCAGGTGGGCGGCTGGTATTTTCCCGACGACGCGCACTGCGAGCCCTATCCCGCGGTGCAGGCGCTCACTGCCGAGGCGCGCCGCGCCGGCGTCGCGATCGCCGAGGAGACCGAGGTCTACGCCTTCTCGGGGCACGCCCCGCGCCCGCATCGGCTCACCACCACGCGCGGGCCGGTGACCGCCGCAGAGATCGTGCTCGCCGCCGGCGCCTGGTCGGAGGAGCTCGGCCGAGCGCTCGGCTTGCGGGTACCGATCCTCGGGGCCAAGGGCTATTCGCTCGTCCTGCCCCGGCTCGAGCCTCACCCCACCCGCTCGATCTACCTGATCGATCGCAAGATCGCGGTCAACCCGCACGCCGATGCCCTGCGCCTCTCGGGGACCCTCGAGCTGGTGCGCCACGACTCCTCGATCAACCAACGGCGGGTGGACGTGATCCTGCGCGGCGCGCAGAAGATGCTCGCGATCCCCCACCCCCCGGTGGTCACGGAGGTCTGGCGGGGCCTCCGCCCCTGCGCCCCCGACGGCATGCCGCTGATCGGCCGGGCGCGCGGCCGCAAGGACGTCTGGCTCGCCACCGGCCACCAGATGACCGGGCTGAAGACGGCGCTCGGCACAGCGCGGCTGCTCGCCGAGCTCATGAGCGGCGCGGCGCCGAGCTTCGACCCCGCGCCGTTTCGCGCCGATCGCTACTGACCGCGCCCGGCGCGCCGGGCCGCCTCAGCCGAAGAAGAGATAGCAGACCAGGATCGAGGCGACGAAGCCGGCGAGATCGGCGAGCAGCCCGCAGGTGAGCGCGTGGCGCTCGCGGCGGATCCCCACCGCGCCGAAGTAGACCGCCAGCACGTAGAAGGTGGTCTCGCTCGAGCCCTGCACCAGGCTCGCGAGGCGTCCGGCGAAACTGTCCGCGCCGTGGGTCTTCATCGTCTCGATCATCATGCCGCGCGACCCGCTGCCCGACAGCGGACGCATCAGCGCGGTGGGCAGGCCGTCCACCCAGCGGGGGTCGAGCCCGCTCGCGACGACGGCCCAGCGCACCCCGTCGAGCACCAGATCGAGCGCGCCGCTGGCGCGCAGCACGCCGATCGCGACCAGCATCGCCACCAGGTAGGGGATGATCCCGACCGCCACTTCGAAACCCTCCTTCGCCCCCGCGACGAAGGTCTCGTAGACCGCCACCCGGCGGCGCAGGGCGAGCAGGAGGAAGGCGAGGATCACTCCGAAGATCGCCAGGTTCGAGACCACCGACGACTGGCGCTGCAGGGTCTCCTTGTCCAGGCTGCCGAAGTAGAGCGCCAGGCCGCCCACCGCCGCGGTCATACCCCCGAGGTACGCGAGGACCACCGGATCACCCAGGCGGAGGGGCTGGAAGAGAGCCGTCACCAGCAGGCCGGCGAGGGTGGCGAAGAAGGTCGCGATCAGCAGGGGGACGAAGACGTCGGTCGGGTCGGCGGCGCCCATCTGCGCCCGGACGACGAAGATCGCCACCGGGATCAGGGTCACCGACGCGGTGTTGAGGACCAGGAAGAGCACCTGGTCGTCGGTCGCGCGGTCCGGCTCGGGATTGAGACTCTGCAACTCGCGCATCGCCTTCAACCCGAGCGGCGTCGCCGCGTTGTCCAACCCGAGCATGTTCGCCGCCATGTTCATCACCATGGCGCCCATCGCCGGGTGCCCCTTCGGCACGCCGGGGAAGAGCCGGCGGAGCAGCGGGCCGAAGGCCCGCGCGATCAGGTCCACCGCGCCGCCCTGTTCGCCCAGCCGCATGATGCCCAGCCAGAGGCACATCATTCCGGTGAGCCCGAGCGCGATCTCGAAGCCGGTCTTCGCCATTTCGAAGGCCGACGCGACCATCGCCGCCCAGACGGTGGTGTCGCCGGCGAACAGCGAACGCGCCGCCGCGGCGGCGCCCGCGACGAGGAAGAAAGCGGCCCAGATCCGATTGAGCATGGCGCGGCTGCGGCGGCGCGGGGCCGCTCAGCGCTCTCCGGAGTCGCGGGCTTCGCCATCCACCCGCCACCGGCTCGCGGCCCGTTCGAGCACGGTGAGGGTCAGCCGGTCGGCGTCGATCTCGACCTGGCCGCCGAGAGGCAGGGTGAGGTTGCGCGGCACGTGGCCGATCGGGAAGGAGACCAGCACCGGAATCCCGGCGTCGGCAAAGTACTGGCGGAGCACGCCGTCCACCGTCCATCGCGGGTCGTCGCGCGGCGCCTCGTCCTCCCGGTCGTAGTTGCGGGTGAACTGGCCGAGAACCGCGCCGCGCAGCCCGACGAGCTTGCCCGCCAGCTGCAGCTGACGGAGCATCCGGTCGATGCGATAGGGCGCCTCGCGGACATCCTCGATCAACAGGATCGCGTCGCGCAGGTCGACCGCGAAGGGCGTCCCCTCGAGCGCCGAGATGAGCGAGAGGTTGCCCCCCACCAGGCGGCCGCGCGCCCTGCCGCGCCCCCACGAGCCGGGCGGCGCGGGCGGCGCCTCGGCCTCCGCCGCAGTCCCGACTGCGGGCAAGGCGGTCTCGGCTGGCGCGCTCGCGGCCTCCGCGGCGTCGATCACCCAGGGCACCCCGGCCGGCCGCTCGACGGCGTGAAAGAACCAGCGCTCGGCGACCGGGTCCATCCCTTCGCCGCGCCCCAGTCCCGACATCGCCGTCGGACCATGGAGCGTCACCAGTCCGGCGCGCCGGTTGAGCGCGGCATGCAGGGCGGTGAGATCGCTGAACCCGACGACCAGCTTGGGGTGCGCGCGGATGAAGGCGTAGTCGAGCCGCTCGAGCAGGCGCATCGTTCCGTAGCCGCCGTTGCCCGCGAAGATCGCGGCGACCTGGGGATCGCGAAAGGCGTTCATGAGCTCTTCGGCCCGCCGCTCGTCGCTTCCCGCGAGGTATCCCTCGCTCACGTACAGGTCTCCGCTCTCGACCACGCGGTAGCCGCGCGCCTCGAGGCGCTCCCGGGCGAGCGCCATGCGCTCGCGGTCGAGCCCGCTGGCCGGTGCCACGAAAGCGATCGTGTCCCCCGGCGCGAGGCGCCGCGGCCAGATCATCCAGTCGCTGTCGGCAGCGGCGGCACGCGCCACCGGCGACGTCCGCGGCGCGGCGGCGGGCGCCGAACCGCAGGCCGCGAGGAGCAGCGCCAAGCTGACGAGCGCGGGCGCCCGACAGCGCTGCAGCAATGAAACGTGGCTCGCGGGCCGTGCCATCTAGCGCCGCAGCATATGCGCGATCCGCCTCGCGGCCCGAGAGTAAACTCGGCGCGGGAGCGATGCCATGCGGCGCGACGCCGGATTCACCCTGATCGAGACCATGATCGCGCTGGCGCTCGTCGGCCTGGTGCTCCTCTTCGGGCTCGGCCTCTACTGGCAACAGAGCCGCGTCGCCGAGCGCCTGGCCGCGCATCGACTCGCTTCGGCCACGCTCGAGGGCTGCTACGAGCAGCTGCGCGCCCAAGCCCTGCCACTCGTCGACGGGGTCGTCGCGACCTCGCCGCAGCACCAGCTCGTGGTGACCCTCGACGAGCAGCCCGGACCGCTCGCCCACTCGCGGCGCATCGACCTGGTCGCCACCTATCGGGTGCGCGGCGAGCCCTTCCGCCGCGGCCTCACTGCGTTGCTCTACCTGCGCGATCTGCCATGAGCGGCATCTCCCGGGCCACGGGGCGCGGCGAAGGCGGCTTCACCCTGGTCGAGGTGGCGATCGCCACCCTGCTCTTCCTGCTCGTGCTGCTGGTGACCAATGGGCTCCTGGTCGAGAGCCTGCGGATCTTCTCGCTCGCCGGCCGGGAGCTGCGTCAGCCGAACGAGCTGCTCGCGCTGCGCCAACTGGGCGAGGACCTGCGCGCGGCCCTGCCCCCCGGGCCCCCCGATCCGATCGCCACGTCGGCGCCGCTGGTCGCGCGCCAGGCGGATGCGATCGCCGTCTGGCAGCTGGTGGACGAACGGCTCGAGCGCCGGCTCTGGAGCCTCGACGGCACCGATCTCGGCGCCCGACCGATGCTCGACGGCATGATCTCCTGCCGCTGGCGGGTGATCGCGCCCGGCCTGACCCAGGTCGATCTCGTACGGCGCCGGCCGCGCCCTGGCAGCGCGCTCGGCGCCACGACAGCCGCCTGGCGGCCGCACGGCCAGAGCCTCGAGCTCGCGACGGTCCTCGCCGGCAGCCGGCTGGAAGCGGAACCGTGAGCGCGCTGACCTCCGGACGCGCCGGCGAACGCGGCTCGGCGTTGCTGGTGGCGCTCTTCGTGCTGGTGCTCTCGACGACCGCCGGCCTCCTCGTCGCGGTGGGGCTGGCGCTCGACCTGCGAGCGCAGCGCGACGACGACCGGCGCGTCCGCCTGGGCGCGCTCGCCGATTCGGCGCTGGCCGAGGCGATCGCCGACCTGGCGCTCGACCCGGACTCCGCCGGCTTTCTCCCCCACCCATTCGGCGGCGGGGAGATCGAGAGCGAAGTGGCGACCCTCGCCGCCGGGCGCCTGCAGGTGACGGCGCGCGCACGGCTCGCCCGCTTCGAGCGGGTGATCGTGGCCGAAGTGGTCTTCGGGCCGCACGGGCCGCGGGTCGTCGCCTGGCGGCTGGGGAGGGCACCGCGCGAGGCCGGCTGAGCCGGGCCGAGAACCCGCGCCCCACCGGCGGCGTAGAAGAGATACCAGGAGGTTGCCGTGTTCCAGCGTTCCACCGACTCGACCCGCCTTCGCCCGCTCGGCGGCGCGCTCGTGCTGCTCCTCGCCGCCGAGGGGCTCGCCGGCGCGGCGACGGTCGACCTCACCGCCGCGCCGCGCGGCGCAATCGTCTCCGAGGTCGCCCCGCTCGCCGACCCGTCGCAGACCTACGAGCTCTACCTCCCCACCCGCTTCGACCCCCGGCAGAAGTGGCCCCTGCTGCTGATCTTCGATCCGCGGGCGCGCGGCAAGGACGCGGCCGAGCTCTTTCGTCCGGCCGCCGAGGAGTTCGGCTGGATCCTCGCCGCCTCCAATCGCACCGCGAGCGACGGGCTCGCGGAATCGAATCAGCGGGCGATCAACGCCATGTTCCCCGACGTCATGCGACGCCTGCCGATCGACGAGCGCCGCATCCACGCCACCGGCTTCTCGGGCGGCGCGGTGCTCAGCTGGACGATCGGGCTCCTGGGCGGCAAGCTCGCCGGCGTGATCTCGGTCTGCGGCCGGCCGGCTCCGGAGCACCTCGACCGGCGGCCGAGCTTCGCCCTCTACGCCGCCACCGGGAGGACCGATTTCAACTATCTGCCGACCCTCGAGCTGATGAAGATCGCAGAGGAGGCCGGCGTGCGCCGCCGGCTGGAGGTCTTCGACGGGCCGCACGCCTGGTTCCCGCCGGAGCTGGCGCGCCAGGCGATCGCCTGGCTCGAGCTCGGCGAGAGCCGGGCCGGTCTGGCGACGCTCTCGGCCGAGAAGATCGGCCAGCTCTTCGCCGAGGAGCGCGCCGCTGCCGAGGCGCTCCTCGCCGGAGGCGACCCGATCGCCGCGGAGCGGCGGGCGCGCGCCGTGGCCACGGCGTTCCGCGGGCTCGCGGAGGTCGGCGACCTCGAGCGTCGCGCCGACGAGCTCGCCGAGAGCAGCGCCTATCGCGAAGCGGTCAAGGCAGCGAAGGCCGCCGAGCGCTACGAGACGCTCGGCACGCGGCGTATCGCCGAGGCCTCCGCGGCGTTGCAGCGCGAGGAGCCGCCCACGGTCGCCGCCCTGCGCCACCAGCTGGGTCTGGAAGATCTCCTGCGGCGAGCCAGCGAGCCAGGAGCGATGGGCGACGCCGCGCACCGCCTGCTGGCGCGCCTGCACTCGCAGTTCTCCTTCTACCTGCTGCGCGAGTGGATCGCCGCCGGCGATTACCGGCGGGCGCTGCCGGCCCTCGAGCTCGCCACCGAGGCGCGCCCGGAGGATCCGTTCGCCTGGTACAACTTCGCCTGCGTGCTCGCCCGCTCCAACGCTCCCGAACGCGCCGTTGCCGCGCTCGGCCGGGCGCTCGACGCCAGACTGCCGCACCCCGAGCAGATGGCGACCGACGCGGACCTCGCTTCGTTGCGCGAGCGGGCCGACTTCGCGGCGCTGCTGGCGCGAGCGGGGACTGCCGCCGCGACGCCATGACCGGCTTCACCCGGCGGGTCGCGTAGCGGGGCTGGAATCGCCCCGGCATAGCGCTGTGGAGCCAGGGCATCCACGCCCGCTCGGGCGTCGCCTGCGCCGACTGCCACATGCCGTACCAGCGGGTCGGCGCGCGGAAGATCTCCGACCACCACGTGCGCAGCCCCCTGCTCAACGTCGACAAGGCGTGCCAGACCTGCCACCGCTGGTCGGAGGAGGAGTTGAAGGCGCGCCCCGCAGGGCTCAGCGCCGGGCGAGCCAGGCGCGGGCGTCGTTCATGGCCTCCGCGAAGGCCTCGCCGGCGTCGCGCTCGACCCAGCCGGTCCACTCCGCCGCGGCGCGCCGCAGCTCGTCGTAGAGCCGCTCCGTGAAGCGGTTCCGCCGCTGGATGGCGAAGTAGAGGTCGGGGCTCTCCCCGACCACGCTGGCGGTGGTCGCCAGCTGGTTCTGAAACGTGGTCGAGCCCACCGCCTGCAGCTCGTGGAGCTCGAGCCCCGAACGCTCGAGAACGCGCGCGAAGAGCAGGTTGAGCAGGTGCGAGAGCCCCAGCACGTAGGCCGCGATCTCGTCGTGACGCGCCAGGGAGAGCGGCACCAGGGTGACCGCCGTCTCGCGGAAGAGCGCCACCACGCGCGCGGTGGCGGACGGGACGCCGCAGTCGCAGACCACGATCACCCGGTCCGCGAGGGTGCGCACGCCGGGCCCGAACATCGGGTGGATGCTGGCCACCCCGACTCCCGCCTGGCGTGCCGCCTCGAGCGCCGGGCGGAGGTGCTCCTTGAGGCTGGCGAGGTCGCAGAGGACGCCACGGTAGCCGCTCGCCGCGACCTCCTCGAGGGTCCCGCCGACCTGCTCGAGCGGCACGGCGACGAAGACCATCGACGCCCCGCCGAGCCCCTCGGCGAGCGACGGCACGACGGGCCAGCCGCACCCTTCGGCGCGTGGATCGTGGATCGCGACGCGGTGTCCCTGGCTCTCCAGGAAGTGGGCGAGCCAACGCCCCATCTTGCCCGCTCCGCCGATCACCAGGACCGACTCGGCCTCGCCCGAGGTGGCCGACGAGGGCTCGAGCTCCTGCAACCGGCAGGCCTCCTCGATCAGGTGGTGCATCACCGCGCGCGCCAGCTCGGGCGCGAGGCCGAGCTCGCTCGCCTGCCCCTGGGCCCGCTCGAGGACTCGCTTCTCCACTTCGAAGTCGCGCAGCGGCACGCCGGTCGAGCGCTTCTCGCGCCCCACTTCGCGAGCCAGCTCCATGCGCTCGGCCACCAGGCCGAGCAGCGCAGCGTCGAGGTTGCGGATGCGGCGCCGCAGCTGTTCCAGTCGTTGCTCGCTCATCGAGCGCCTCCAAAAAAAGAACGAGGGGGCCGGACCCGGCCCCCTCGTCGCTCTGCCGGATCGCCGCGAGCTACAGGCTCGGCTTGTACGTCGCCACCTGGGCCTGCATGCGGGCTGCCTGACCGCTCGAAAAGCGATCCATGCACGCGTCGTCGGTGTAGTCCATGAAGTTCTCGATCGGATCGAGGCCAGCGGAGCTGCAGGTGTCGCGGCCGCCCGGGCAGCCGAACGCCGCGCTCGCCTCGTAGGGCGTGTCGGCGACGCTGTCGCCCGGCGCGCTGCAGCCGTTGGCGAAGGTGTGGTCGAGACCGAGGTAGTGGCCCACTTCGTGAGTCGCCGTGTCCCCCAGGTTGTAGGGCTCCGCCGAGCCGCCCGGGAGCGAGGAATGGAGAACGACGACGCCGTGGTGCTTGTCCCCTTCCGGGAACGACGCCGGCAGATAGGAGTAACCCAGGATGCCGTTGCGCGGGCTGCAGGAATAGATGTTGAGCGTGTTGGGAACGTCGTACGCCAGGGCGTTCTTCATCTTCATCTCGCCGCCGCCGTAGCAGCCGGTGAACCAGGAGCGGTTGCTGGTCCGTGTCGTGCGCACCAGGCGGAACTGGAAGCCCTTGCCCTGGTAGGCCTGGTTGAGCACCGCGATCTGGTCGGCGATCCGCGCGTCGGTCACCGCGCCGGTCGAGCCGTTGGTGACCACGTGGAAGGCGACGTCGACCAGCTTGTCCGCTTCCGGAGCGAGCGGCTGCGCCAGGAAGGACTCGACCAGCGGCGCGATCGCCTCGTTGACCTCGGCCGCCAGCGCGGCATCGAGGGCGGGCGCCGCGCAGCGGTAGCCGCGCTGCAGCAGCCCATCCTCGCCGAGGAAGTGAATGTCGCCGGGCGATTTCGATCCCATCTCGGCTGCCGCCATCGGCGCCGCCAGGCAGAGTCCCACCACCGCCATCCATCGCTGAGCCATCAGCAGACCTCCCCTTGGTTGGATTCGACCGCGGGAAGCTAACAGACTCGGCTAGCGATTTCCAGGACCCCTTCGCGGGCCCCCGGGCTCGCCCCGGCGCCCTTGCGCGCGCGGACGCCAGGCCCCGCCGAACGCCCGCTCCGCCTCCGCCAGGTCGACCTCGCGCCAGCGTCCCGGCGGCAGCGCGCCGAGCTCGAGCCCGCCGAAAGCCACCCGCTTGAGGCGGGTCACTTCGTGACCGACCGCGGCGAGCAGCCGTCGGACCTCGCGGTTCCGGCCCTCGTGGAGGGTCACCGTCAAGTGGGTCTCGCGCCCGGAGGCCTTGCGCACCGTCACCGCAGCGGCCTCGAGCGGCTCGCCGTCCACCCTGAGGCCCGCTTCCAGCCGCGCGGCCGTCGCCTCGTCGAGACGGCCACGCACGGTCGCGAGATAGACCCGCGGTACGGCATGGGAGGGGTCGGTCAGCCAGTCCGCCAGACGGGTGTCGTTGGTCAGCAGCAGGAGTCCCGAGGTGGCCCAGTCGAGGCGGCCGACCGCGATCAGGTGCGCCTCTTCCGTCACCAGGTCGAACACCGTGCGTCGTCCTTCCGGATCGGCGCGCGTGGTGACCACGCCGCGCGGCTTGTGGAGCATCAGGCAGCGGAAAGCGGGAGGAACGAGCGGCGCGCCGTCGAGCGCCAGCGCGAGCCGCTCCGGCTCGACCGGAGCGAAGGGATCCGTGACCCTGCGGCCGGCCACCGTGATCCGGCCGGCGACGATGGCCCGGCGAGCCTCGGCGCGCGACATCAGGCCGAGCTTCGAAAGCGCCCGTTCGAGCGCCACCTTCCCGGATCGTCGACCCATCACGTTGCCGCCATCCTAGTCGTTCGCGGTAGGATCCTCCCGCAGCGCCATCCTGCCTTGGAGCCCCAAAGATGACCGACACCCTGCCCGTGACTTCGCCGCTCCGCGCCGCGGACCTGATCGCCCTCGAGGACCGCTACGGCGCCCACAACTACCACCCGCTCGACGTCGTGATCACGCGGGGCGAAGGCCCCTGGGTCTGGGACGTCGAGGGCAAGCGCTACCTGGACTTCCTCGCCGCCTACTCGGCCGTCAACCAGGGGCACTGTCACCCGAAGCTCATCCAGGTCGTCGTCGAGCAGGCCGCGCGGCTCACCCTCTGCTCGCGCGCCTTCCGCAACGATCAGTTGGGCCGTCTCTGCGAGGAGATCTGCCGCCTCTCCGGCTACGACCGCTTCCTGCCGATGAACAGCGGCGCCGAGGGCGTCGAGACGGCCATCAAGATGACCCGCAAGTGGGGGCAGACGGTGCGCGGCGTGGCCGACCGGGAGAGCGAGATCCTGGTCTTCGCCAACAACTTCCACGGCCGCACGACCACCATCGTCGGCTTCTCGTCGGAAGATCAGTACCGCGCCGGCTTCGGCCCCTTCGCCGGAGGATTCCGCATGCTGCCCTACGGCGACGCCGACGCGGTCGCCAAGGCGATGACCGACCGCACCATCGCCGTGCTGGTCGAGCCGATCCAGGGCGAGGGCGGGATCATCATTCCGCCGGCCGACTACCTGCCGCGGCTGCGCGAGATCACCTCGCGGCACGGGGCGTTGCTGGTGGTCGACGAGATCCAGTCCGGGCTCGGGCGCACCGGCAAGCTCTTCGCCTACCAGCACTCGGGGATCCGCCCCGACGCGGTGATCGTCGGCAAGGCCCTCTCGGGCGGCTTCTATCCGGTTTCGGGCGTGCTCGCCGACGATGCCGTGATGGGCGTCTTCCATCCCGGCGACCATGGCTCCACGTTCGGCGGCAACCCGCTGGGCGCGGCCGTGGCACGCCAGGCGCTGAGAGTGCTGGTCGAGGAGGGGATGATCGAGAACTCGGCGAAGCTCGGTGCCTACGCCCTCGAGCGCCTGCGGGCGGTCGACTCGCCGCACGTCAAGGAGGTGCGCGGGCGCGGGCTCTGGATCGGCATCGAGCTCAAGCCCGAAGCGGGCGGCGCCCGCCGCTTCTGCGAGGCGCTCGCCGAGGAAGGGATCCTCTGCAAGGAGACCCACACCCACGTGATCCGGGTGTCGCCGCCGCTGGTCATCGCGAAACCGGAGCTCGACTGGGCCCTCGACCGTTTCGAAAAGGCCTTGCAGCTTCCATGAGGTGCTCGAAGGCCTCCGGCTCGAGCGGCCGGCTGAACAGGAAGCCCTGCATCTTGTCGCAGTAGAGCATCTCGAGAATCACCATCTGCTCTTCCTCCTCCACGCCCTCGGCGACGACTTCCATGCCGAGGCCGTGGGCGAGCTGGATCACCGCGCCGACGATCTTCGAATCCTCGCGGCGCCTTCCCAGCTCGCGGATGAACGAGGAGTCCAGCTTCACCGTGTCGATCGGCAGCTCGCGCAGATAGGAGAGCGAGGAGTAGCCGATTCCGAAGTCGTCCACGGCGACGCGCGCGCCCCGGCGACGCAGCTCGCCGAGCAGCGAAACCGGACCGCCGGCGTGGAGCAGAGCCATGGTCTCGGTGATCTCGAGCTCGAGCGCGTTGGCGGGCAGCTTCGACTCGGCCAGCACGTCGTCGATCCGCCGCACCAGCCGCGGGTTCTCGAAGGCCCGCGCCGTCAGGTTGATCGAGACGCGGAGGTCGAGGCCGAAGCGCTCGCGCCAGGCCTGGACCTGCGCGCAGGCGCGGCCGAGGACCCAGTGACTGAGCGCGTCGGAGATGCCGGCGCTCTCGGCCAGCGGCAGGAACTTCGCGGGCGGGATCAGGCCGCGCTCGGGATGGTTCCAGCGCACCAGGGCCTCGATGCCCACGATGTCGCCGCTGCCCGCCTGCACGATGGGCTGATAGTGCAGCACCAGCTGATCTTCCTGGATGCCGACCCGGAGCGCCGTTTCCATCACGAACCGCTCGCGGCTGTCGTCCGACATCTCGGAGTCGTAGATCACGAAGTTGCCGCGGCCGGCATCCTTGGCGCGATACATCGCGGTGTCGGCCTTGCGTAGGAGGACCGCCGGGTCCTCCCCGTGCTGCGGGAAGAGGGCGATCCCGATCGACGCACCGACGAAGAGCTGCAGATCGCCGACCTCCAGCGGCTGGGCCAGCCGCTCGTGGAGTTTCGCAGCCATCGACGCCGCGTCCTCCCCCGAGCGGATGCCCGGCAGGAGGAGGGTGAACTCGTCGCCGCCCTGCCGGCCCACCGTGTCGCCTTCGCGCACCGAGTAGCGGAGCCGCTCGGCGACCGCCGCCAGCAGCGCGTCGCCGGTCTCGTGCCCGTGGGTGTCGTTGATGCGCTTGAAGTTGTCGAGATCGAGGAAGAAGAGCGCCGCGGCGCCGTCGGAGCGGCCGCGACGATCGATCCACTGTTTCAGCCGGTCGAGGAAGAGCTTGCGGTTGGGCAGCCCGGTGAGGACGTCGTAGTAGGCCAGCTTCTCGATCTGGCGCGAGGCGTCGACCAGACGGAAGTGCTCGTCCTCGAGCAGCCAGACCACGGTGGCGATGCCGAGGACCGCCAGCGCCGCCAGCTCGAAGGCGCCGGCGAACGCCAGCAGCGGCTGCAACCGCGACTCGATCGAGGCGACGAAGACGAACGCCAGCAGCGAGCCGTAACCCAGGAAGGCCAAGCCGACGAAGCGTGGGCCGGTCTCGTCGCTCTTGTGGTACGCCCGCCAGAGCAGGAAGCTCGCGATCAGGTAGGCGATCGCCACCACCAGGGCCCGGACGCTGATGCGCAGGAAGACGCGGTAGGACGACGCCGCCGGGGCGAAGGCCCAGGCGAGCGTCGACACGACGGCGAGGCCGGCCAGCGCCATGAAGATGGCCCGGATCCCGCGATCGCTGGTCGCGTGGCCGCCGGCGAGCTCCGTGGCGCCGAGGAGGAGCCAGGCCGCCTGGTAATAGGCGCCGAGCTGAGCGACGAAAGTGGCGGCCAGGCGTTGCCAGTCGGAGGCCAGGAACGAGTCCGAGAGCGAGAGGGCCACGGTGGCGCCGAGCTGGGCGAGGCAGAGCGCCCACCAGGAGAGCGCCCAGTGGCGCAGATAGGGGTGCCGCTGGCCGACGAAGAAGCGGCGCAGGAGGATACCGAGCAGGGCCGCCAGGAGGGCCTGGGCGACCAGATTGGCTTCCGTTGCGGCGGCGATCTCTCTCATCCGCTGGCT
This sequence comes from uncultured Thermoanaerobaculia bacterium, assembly GCA_964481735.1. Classification (GTDB taxonomy): domain Bacteria; phylum Acidobacteriota; class Thermoanaerobaculia; order Multivoradales; family JAGPDF01; genus JAGPDF01. Next base: position 5,231 of record CAYZWR010000063.1, on the reverse strand, counting down.
GGGGTTCCGGCGCAGATTCTAGCCGTATCGCGGCGGCCGACGCCGCCCCGCCGGATCGGCTGTGAAAAAATCGCCGTCATGTCGCAGCGACCCACCAAGATCTTCGTTCTCGACACCTCGGTCATCCTCTACGACGCCAACGCGGTGTACAACTTCAAGGAGCACGACGTGGCGATTCCGATCACGGTGCTCGAGGAGCTCGACCACTTCAAGAAGGGCGACAACGTCGTCAACCTGCAGGCTCGCGAGTTCATCCGCCACCTCGACAAGCTGTCGAGCCACGACATGCTGCAGGCCTGGATTCCCCTCGACGGCACCGATCGCGGCCGCTTCCGCGTGGTCACCGACGAAGAGGCGTCGCTCGACGCGCGGAGCGTCTTCGGTTCGGCGAAGAACGACCACCGGATCCTCAACACCACCCTGGCGCTCAAGGAACGCGAGCCGCTGCGTGAGGTGATCCTGGTCTCGAAGGACATCAACCTGCGGGTGAAGGCGCGGGCGCTGAATCTGCGCGCCGAGGACTACGAGACGGTTCGCATCAAGGACGTCGATCACCTCTACAAGGGAAAGTCCGAGCTCGAGATCGAGGATCCGGTGGCGATCCAGAAGCTCTACGAGATCGGAGGGATCGATCCGGCGGAGTTCGGATTCGAGCCGCCGTACCCCAACCACTACTTCATCCTGCGCAGCCCGAGCCATTCGGCCCTCGGCTGGTTCAATCCGACGTCGGGGCTGATCGAGCGCGTGCACAAAGTGCCGTCCTACGGCATCACGCCGCGCAACGCGGAGCAGACCTTCGCCCTGCACGCGATCACCAACCCGGCCGTGCCGCTGGTCTCGGTCTCCGGCAAGGCGGGCACCGGGAAGACCTTGCTGGCGCTCGCCGGGGCGCTGGAGCGCCGGCGGGACTACCGCCAGATCTACCTCGCGCGCCCCTTGGTTCCGCTGTCCAACAAGGACATCGGCTACCTGCCCGGGGACATCAAGTCGAAGATCAATCCCTACATGCAGCCGCTGTGGGACAACCTCAACATCATCAAGCACCAGTACGACGAGAAGGACCGCGAGTTCAAGCGCATCGACGAGATGGTGGAGATGGAGAAGCTGCACATCACGCCGCTCGCCTACATCCGGGGGCGCAGCTTCTCGAACATCATCTTCATCGTCGACGAAGCGCAGAACCTGACGCCGCACGAGGTGCGCACCATCATCACCCGCGCCGGCGAGGGCACGAAGATCATCTTCACCGGCGACATCTTCCAGATCGACACGCCCTATCTCGACGCCCAGTCGAACGGGCTCTCCTACCTGATCGACCGGATCAAGGGGCACCGGCTCTACGCCCACATCAACCTGGACAAGGGCGAGCGCAGCGAGCTCGCCAACCTCGCGAGCATGCTGCTGTGAGGGACCTGCAGCCTCAGTTGCCGGTCTTCACGGCGTCGCGCGCCTCGACTCCGCGCTCGACCGCGGCATAGTCGAGGCTGCTGCCCCGCACGCTGTGCGGAATCAGATAGACCCCGGTGGTGATCAACGCCGCCAGCAGCACCACGACGCGGCCCACCATCGGCCGCCGGCCGAGCGGGCCCGTCACCGCCAGGCAGGCCACGAGCCAGGCCAGCCACATGATGAGCGTCTTGTTGTCGGTGAGATCGTGCCCCCAGGGGAATCCGGTCCAGTAGGCGCCGAAGGCCTGCTTCTGGACGAAGGGTCCGAGCACCATGCCGCCCAGGGTCATCGCCAGGAAGGTGATCCCGGCGAGCAGCTTCACGTTGTAGGGCGCGAGCAGCGCGCCGAGCGCCGCGCGCATGCCGACGAGCAATCCGATCACCATCATGACGACGTGGGTCACCAGGAGCGGCGTCGCGACCGGGTCCTTGAAGCGCAGCACGATGCTCTCGCCGGGATCGGCCGGAATCCTCCGCCGGCCGGCCACCGACTCGACTTCCACGGCGTACTCGACTTTTCCAGCCGCGGGCTGTCGCGGCAACGCGCCCACCAGCCGCCGTTCGCCGCGTTCCGCCTCCGCGGTCAGATCGATCGTCGTCCACGCCTCGCCGGTTCCGTAGCGCCGCCAGAGCAGCCGGGCTCCGGTCACCCCGGCCGGAGCCGGCAGCGCGATCCGCGCGTCGGCCGAAGTCTCGGCGCTGCGCAGCAGCCGATAGGCGACCGTCTCGCCGCCCACCTCGAGCTCGCCGCGATAGGGGTAGGTCGGGCCGCTCCGCCGCTGGTAGGCCGCAGCCGCGAAGGTGAGCAGGAGGGCGGCGATCCAGAGCAGCGCCCGCCGCGCGCGGGAAGGACGGTCGGTGGTGGTCATGGCGGCGAATTCTCCCCCATTCGGCCCCGGGCACGCCCGCCCGATGGCGCAGGTCCGGGCGCCCCCGGCGATCGGCGGCCCCGACGGATGATTTACACCCTAGTTGACAAATTACACCCTTACACCTATCCTCCCGAGAAAGCCCGGGAGGTGTGGGGTATGGCGCTGAACATCAAGAACTCGCAGGTGGAGAGCCTCGCGACCGAAGTCTCGCAGCTGACCGGCGAGTCCAAGACGGAGGCGATTCGTCGCGCCCTCGAGGAGCGCAAGCAGCGTCTGGCGTTCCACGTCGTGCGCGAGAGCCGCGCCGACGAGCTGCGCCAGTTCCTGGAGCGCGAGGTCTGGTCGGTGATTCGCGCCCGTTCGGCGGGCCGCCGCCTCGGCCAGCACTGAACCGCGCCCACCTCGGTTCACCGGCGCCTCGGACGTGATCGTCGATGCCTCCGCCGTCACGTCGATCTTCCTTCGCAAGCCCGGCTGCGAACGCCTGATCGACGCGATCGCCACCGCCCGCTTCGCCGGGGTCGGCGCCCCGACCCTGGCGGAGGCGAGCCTCGAGCTCGCCAAGCCGCTGGGGCGCGACGTCCACGCCCTGGTGGCGCGCTTCGTCCAGGAATTCGAGCTCCAGGTGGTGCCGTTCAGCGACGCCCACTTCCGCGCCGCGCTCGAGGCCCACCAGCGCTTCGGGGCCGGCAAGCACCGCGCCGCGCTCGACTTCGGCGACTGCCTGGCCTACGCCACCGCCCGGCTCGCCCACCAGCCGCTGCTCGCCGACGACGACCGCTTCACCCGCACCGACCTCGAAATCGCCTGAGCCGACCGGCGATTCACCAGTCGACCGGCACGCGGATCCGCCCCGCCGCACGGCCGGAGATCACCACGTAGCCCTCGCGACGCCCGAACAGGTAGACGTCGCGCAGGATCTCGACGTCGCGCCGGCAGTACTCCTCGATCAGGTCGAAGCGCCCCTCGCGGACCCAGGCGAGGCTCTGCAGGCCGTCAGCCGACTTGTCCACCCCCAGCGTCTCCCGCGCCACGTGGCCCAGGCCGACCCGGTGGCCGAGCCGCTCGCTGAGCGATTCGAGCAGGTCGAGCGTCGGCAGGGTGCGTGCGTAGTCCTCCCCGGTGTAACCGGAGAGCACCGCATAGTCGAAGCGACGGCTGTTGAAACCGACCACCAGGTCGGCCCGCTTGAGCGCCGCGGCGAGCTCCCCCACCCGCGCTTCGTGGAAGGTCTCGAAGCGCCCCTCCTCGAGGTGACAGACCACGGCGAGCGCGATTCCCATCCGGTGCGCCTGGTGCCAGCCGCCGACCTCCTCGGCCGAGCGCAGAGTCTCGATGTCGAAGAGCACCGTCGAGCGAGGCCCCGCACCGCTCGCCGGTCGCGCGCGGAGCGGACGCGGCGCGCGATCGGCCGGGACTCCAGCCGTGGGCGCGTCCACCTCGGGCGGCGGCCGGCGCGCGACCGGCGCCGGCCGGACGACCGTGGCGCGGGCTCCGGGCGCCGCGGCGCGGGGATCGAGCAGGCGACCGAGCAGCTCGACCGCGCCCGCCTTGTCGAGCGGACGGTTGCCGTTGCCGCACTTCGGCGACTGGATGCAGCTCGGGCAGCCGCGCTCGCAGGCGCAGCCCGCCACCAGATCGCGCACCCGGGCGAGCAGGGCGGCGAGCTCCGCGAAGCCTTTCTTCGCGATCCCGATGCCCCCTGGGTGCCCCTCGTAGACGAAGACGCCGCCGCCGCCGAGCTGCGGATGGTGGGCCAGCGAGATGCCACCGAGATCGTTGCGGTCGCAGAGCGCCAGCAGGGGGAAGAGGCCGATCGCCGCGTGCTCGGCGGCGTGCAGCGCACCCAGGATGTGCCGCCCCTGGCCCGCGAGCTCCTCGGCATACCCCTGCGGGGCGTGCCACCAGAGCCCGATGCACTCCATCTCGACCGGCGGCAGCTCGAGCGCCTGCTGATCGATCACCTCCTGCCCCTGTGCACGCTTGCGCTCGAAGCCGGTCACCTGCTCCTCGATGCGCAACCGTCCCAGGCCGGCGCGCAGCCCGCCCTGCGCCGTCTCGGCGAGGACCTCGAGGATCTCGGTTCGCTTCTCGGCGAGCGGCGAGGTGAAGTAGTCGACGTCGGCCGGAACGACCAGGACCCGACGCCGCGCGAGGTCGAGCTCGGCCACTTCGTACTGCCGGCCGGAATGGAGGTAGATCGCCCCCGGGTGACATTCGCCGAAGACCCGCGCCCCGTCGATGGTCCCGACCAGGGCGCCGCTCGCCCGCTCGACGATGGCGTGAGTTCCGCCCGTGCCGCGCAGGTTGATCTCGCGCTGCGGCCGGCGGCGCCTGGCCACCAACCCCGCCCCCTCGGCGCTCTCGGCCAGGACGCCGCGGCGCAGCAGGTCGCCGACCACCGCGGCGTGACGCGCCAGGTACTCGGCGTCGCGCCCGGGAGTGAGCGGCATCTCGGCCGCCGCGCACTCCAGGTGAGCGGCCGCGACGGGCTCGTTCTCCGGATCGACGACCAGCGGCTCGCAGGGCCGGGCGAGCAGCTCGTCCGGGTGGTCGAGGAGGTACTGATCGAGCGCGTCCGGCTGCGCCACCAGCGCGGTCAACGACTCCCGGCCCCGGCGGCCGACCCGCCCCGAGCGCTGCCAGGTGGCCATCATGCTGCCCGGGAAGCCGACCAGGACGCAGGCGTCGAGGCCGCCGATGTCGATTCCGAGCTCGAGGGCGGAGGTCGAGATGACGCCGTCGAGCGTGCCGTCGAGGAGCTTGCGCTCGATCTCCCGACGCTCTTCCGGCAGGAAACCGGCGCGATAGCAGGCCACGCGCCGCGCCAGGCGGCGGTCACGGCGCTCCAGCCAACCGTAGAGCAGCTCGGTGATCCGCCGCGCCTTGGTGAAGACGATGGTCTTCTGGC
>CAYZWR010000062.1:0-19245 GCA_964481735.1 uncultured Thermoanaerobaculia bacterium | reverse complement strand
TGGTGATGTTCCAGGGCAGCCACTTGAACTTGAAGAAGACCAGCCAGGCGAAGAACGAGTAGATGCCGAGCAGGAGGATTTCCATGGCTCAGGCCTTGGTCCCTTCCGCCGGGCGGCCGGCTATGCCGGGGCCGCCGGAGAGCTTCGCTTCGAGCTCCGCGATGCGCGCCCGCAGCGATTTCACGTCGTCCGTGTCGGCCGGCGTCACCTTGGTGTCCTCGTCCAGCGGTTTCGGTGGCCTGGGATGCTCGTCGTGCCCGTGCTCGACCTCGTCGGTGCCGTAGGCCATCTTGTAGAGCACCGGCTTCGAGTAGGCCCAGAGCCAGGCGATCGGCCAGAGCATCCCGCCGAAGACCAGCGAGAGCAGGCAGACCACCTGGATCGCCTTGGCCTGGGGGTGGTTCCGCTTCTCGGCGATCTTCTCCGGCAGGATGTGGACCATCCAGAAGACGCCGATCCCCACGACGGGCACGACGACGAGCACGATCCAGGCGAGCGCATTGGCGACCTTGTCGAGGGTTTCGCCCTCGAAGAGCGAGGCGTGCGCCGCGTTCGGGATCGCCGCCAGTCCGGCTCCCAGGGCGACTCTCAGGGTCAGAGTGGAGATTCTTCTCACGCGATGGGCTCCCTCGGAAAGTAGGTCTCGAGCACCGGCCGCCGGGTCCGCTCCCGGATCCGGCTCATGGCGTCTCTCGCGACCCGAGCAGCTCCTGTTCGTGGACGAAGAAGAAGGCCGAGCGTCCTGGCTCGACGAACGTCTCCTCGAGCGCCCGCAGGCGAGCGATCCGTTCGCGCGCCGCGGGCGCCGTCGCGTCGGCGAGGATCGCCGCGCCGTGCGGCCAGACGATCTCGGCGACGCCGTCGAACGGCTGAGCTGCGCCGCGCGCCGCCGCCAGGGCATCGTTGAGCGGCGTCTCGAGGGTCGTCGACAGGGTGACCCGCTCCGCCCCGAGCTCGACCGCCGCCACGCTGAGCTTCTCGCCGAACAACTCCCAGGCGGCGCGGAACTCGTCGACCGTCAGGCGTGGCCGCCGGCGAACGCAGTGGATCAACTTGATCATCCCGCTCCTCCCGACACCCGTCCGCGATTCGATCCGGCGGGCCTGGCCCGTGCCATCCGCAAAGTTACCGATCTTCCGACGCGCTGTTTCAGTCTACCGCGGCTCGAGGTCGGTCGACTCCAGGAAGTAGCGCGCGACCAGCGCCGCGACCTCGCGGCGCGGCTCCTCGTCGCGATTCGCGAAGTGGCGATGGAGCTCCGGGGCGATGGCGACGAAGCGGTCGAGCAGGCTCGGATCGAAGTGCGTGCCGCGTCCCCGCTCGAGCAGCGCGAGGGTCTCCTCCAGGCTCCTCGGACGGTGGTAGGGGCGATCCGAAGTCACGGCATCGAACACGTCGGCCAGGGCGAAGATCCGCGCCGCGAGGGGAATGGCCTCGCTGGCGAGGCCGCGCGGATAACCGCTGCCGTCGAACTTCTCGTGGTGACCCGCGACGACCGGCACCGCCCCGGCGAGCCACGCCGAGCGGCCGACGATGGTGAGCCCGTGCGCGACGTGCTGCCGCATCTCGACGAGCTCCCGCTCGTCGAGGGGGCTTGGCTTCGTGAGCACCGCATCACGGACCCCGATCTTCCCCACGTCGTGGACGAAGGCCCCCTTGATCAGCTCGCGCACCGCGTCGTCCGGCAGCGCGAGCGCCTCGGCAAGACGCACCGCGTAGACCACGACCCGGAAATTGTGCGCGTCCGTGTCGGCGTCGCGCTTGGCGATGGCGCTGCCGAGGGTCGCCACCGCCTCCAGGTTGGCGGCGAGCAGAGAGTCGGCGAGCTCGGCCTGACGCTGGAGCAGATCGCGGACGATCGGGTAGATCGCCAGCGCCGTGAGCAAGACCACCGCTGCGGCGAACAGCGCCGACTGCCAGGCGCGGCGCTCGAGCTCGACCAGCGCCAGGTCGGAGAGCTCGAACCAGCCCCGGAGATCGGACCCGATCTCCCCGCCGCGCGGATCGAACGGGGCGGCCACCGCGATCAGGGAGCGGCCCTCCGCCGCGTGGCGCCCGAGCAGCCGGGTTCTCGCCTCCCCACGCGCCGCCAGCAACGGCTCCCAGGGCAGGCCGTCGCCGCCCTCCCGGCTCACCCGCAGCAGCTCGCCACCGTCGGTGCCCACCAGCACCAGCGCCACGAAGCGCCCCCGGGTGGCCGCCGGAAGCGCCGCCGCGGGTTGGCCGAGCTCGCGTTCGAGCACCGTCGCCAGCGGCCCCTCGCCCGCCGCCAGGCGCCGGTCGACCCCCTGACGGAGCCCTTCGACGCCGAGCTCCGCCCGTTCGAGCACCGCCGCTTCGAGGTCCCGCCGGCCCAGCCAGAAGCCGGCCGCGCCGACCGCGAGCGCGAGCCCCACCATGGCGAGGACGATGCGGACCAGGAGGCGGCGGCGAACGGCTGCAGTGCGGGCGGACATCGACGATCAGCCCCGACGTGGGGCGCGGGCGGAGCTCGGCCGGGAGGGGTCGCTCATGACGTCGGCGCTCGGGGACTCCTCCGGCCATCCTAGCCCACCGGCCGGCGCGGAATCGCCGAAGACACGACGAGCCGGGCGACCTCGGAACCCACCCAACTTGCAAGGGGGACCCGGGTTACCCGGCTCGTACCGGCAGGCAGCCGGTGACTCCGGGGCATCAGCCCCGGAGGCGTGTCAGCTCAGAAGCGCCAGCCGAAGGAGAGGGAGTACTCGTTGTCGGTCTTCTCGTAGGTGTCGCCGTCCCACTTGCGCCACCGGACCTCCGGCTTGACCATGTAGCTGTCGCCGAAGTTCCACACGTAGTGCACGCCGTAGTTGTAGGTGAAGGCGTCGTCCGAAACGTCGGTGGTCGTGCCCAGGAGGTCGACGTCGACCGTGCCGAAGCCCACGCCGCCGAAAACGCCGAAGTTGGAGCCCGCGATGTACCAGATCGCGCTGGCGTCGACGAAGTAGCCGTCGGCTCCGCCGATGACGTTCGACAACGGACGGGTGTTGTTCTGCGTCAGGTCGAGGTACCCGGCCTGGAGGCTCCAGCCGAACTGATCGGAGGGACGGCCGCCGAAGCGGAGACCACCCGTCAGGTCGTTGTCGAGATCGTCGATGCCCGGCTGGTAGTACCCGGCATAGAGCTCGAACACCTTCTCGCCCGTCTCTTGCGCCTGCGCGGCAGGCGCGAACGCGACCACCAAAGCCAGGGCGGCCACGCCCATCAAGATTCTCTTCAACATGTTCACTCCTCGTTTGTACGGTGCGACGCTGATTCGTGCGCAGCCGCTCGCTCAACTTCCTGGCCTGCGCCCCGACCGGCCAGACGATCTGGACGGCCCGAAGGCACCAATGCCTTGTTGCCATTGTATACGGCAGCCTGCCGCGATTGGTTTCCGTAAATCTACCGATCGTCAGACCGGTCGCCGCAGGTCTCCCGGCGGACTCGACAGCTCGGCAGATCCGGTCTCTTTCCTGGACCGAACCACCGACCGCCCCTGACTCTACACCAGCCAGCTCTCCGAACGGAATCACCCCGGGAGCGAGCGGCCTCGGTACGGCCAGACCGTCCAGCCGCGCGGGGTGTCCGGTCCGGCCGACTCAGCCCGGGAGCCGGAGGAGGTCGATCACCTTCTTGACCCCCTTCACCTTGGCCGCCGCGGCGAGCGCGTAGTCCCGGCGCGCCGCATCAGGCACCGTGCCCCGCACGCTCACCACACCCTCGCAGGCTTCGACCTCGACTCCGGTCGAGTGACTGCCGATTTCCCGGTGCACGGCGTTCTTCACCTCGGTCTCGAGCCCGGCGTCCTCCCCCTCGTCGAGGACCTTGCCGGTGCCGAGCTTGCGCTCCTTCTTCGCCTCGATCTCGTTCTCGACCTTGACGACGCCGGGGATGAAGAGCGCCACCTCCTTGGCGAGCTCCTGGACCCAGTCCTCGGTCACCTGGCCGCTCAGCACCGCCTTGCCGTCGAAGAAGGCGACGCGGATCGTCGTGGCATCGCTCCCCAGCTTGTCGACCAGTGCGGACTTGATCGCCTGTTCCGTCTCCGCGTTGGTCGCCGCGAAGGCCGCGCCCGCGGCCATGGCCACGAGGGCCGAAAGAAGAAGGATGCGGGACGTCGTGCGCTGTCTCATCGTCGCTCTCCTGGATGGCTGGGCCACCAGCGGCCCGGTGGCGCAAGAATACGCTCGAATGCGGCCGCCTTCGTGCGGCACGGTCCTCAGCGTCCGCCGGCAGGCCGGGTCAGTTCAGATCGCCGTCCTTGAAGTACCTGGTCCCCTTGGCGGTGAGCTCCAGCGCCAAGCCCTTCTCGGTGAGCTGGTAGAGCCAGACTCCGGGCGAGATCGCGACCGCGCCCTGGTAGGCGTCGCCCTTGTCGCCCGCCTTCGCCGCGGCGGTCGCCTGCGCGCCGATCTCCCAGCCGGAATTCACGAACTCGTCGAGCGCGCTCTGGGTCTCGAACACCCAGACCAGCCAGAACTTCTTGACCCCGAAGCCCAGGCCCGCCTGGACTTCGAGCATCTTCATGTAGGTCGTGGCCTGGGTCTTGTTGTCGACCGCGATGCCTTTGCCCGAGCCGCTTCCGGCGAGCAGGATCTTCATTCCGAAGTTGCTGAAGGCGGCGTAGCCGGCCGCCGACTCGACCGCGGCCCGCGCCGAGGGCTGCGCCTCGTAGACCGCGGCGAGCGCCTTGGCGGCCGCTTCGCGCACCTCCGCCTGTTCCTCGTCCTTGCTCGCCGCGAGCGCGCCCGGGGACACCGCTAGCGCGCAGACCAGCAGCGACATCATCGACCTCCGAACCATCTCTCCTCCGTTCCGGCCACTCGGCCGATGCCGAAGCCGGCATCGCGAGGCGAGTTGCCGGATTCGATTATGCACCCCTCGGATCTCCGGTCCGAGGTCCTTCATCTAACCAGGCGCTCCACCCACGCGGTGATTCGTGCCCCCCGGCTCGGCGCGCCGGCCCCGCGAGCTCGAGGGCGCGAGCCATTGTCCGGCTTCTGGAATCGTCGTAGCGTTCCACCCTGGAGATTCTCGATCTGTCCCCGCACCCGCGCCTCGTCGACCTCTTCCGGCCTTCCCGTGGCAGGCGGTCGCGCGTCGTCGCGCTCCTCGCACTCGCTCTGCTGACCGCGACCGTTCCGGGAGTCGCCCAGTCGGCGCCGCCCGCCAAAGGGGAGTCCGCAAAACCAGCGGCCACCGCTCCGCCCACCGTCGAGGAGCTGGCGCGCCTGGTCGAGGCGCAGCGCCAGCTGATCGAGGCGCAGAGGAAGGCCCTGGCCGACCAGCAGGAGCAACTCGCCGCGCAGGAGAAACGGCTGGCCGACCTGGAGAAGAAGCTCGCGGAGGCGAGCGACCTCGCCCTCTCCACCCACAATCAACTGAACGAGCTCCAGGAGCTGGCGCCCGACCTGTCGGTGACCGCGGCGGTCGAGGCGCGCCTCGCCGAGGTCGAACAGACCGTGCAGCGGGTTCCCGAGATGGCGGTGCAGAACCTCCAGGGGGAGTTCCCCGGCTCGTTCAAGATCCCGGGCACCGACGCGGCGTTGCGCATCGGTGGGCGGGTCCGCATGACCTACATCAACTCCTTCGACGCGATCGGCAGCGACGACCGCTTCGTGACCTCGTCGATCCCGGTCGAAGGGAGCGAGGAGGCAGGCAAGACTTCGCGCGTCGAGTTTTCGGTCATCCCCTCACGCTTCAACTTCGACCTGCGGACGCCGACCGGCGTGGGCTACGTGCGGGCCTTCATCGAGGCCGACTTCGCGGGCGGCAGCGAACAGCTCCGGCTGCGACACGCCTTCGGCCAATGGGGGCGCTGGCTGCTGGGGCAGGCCTGGTCCACGTTCTCCGACCCCGAGGCCGAGCCCGACGGGATCGACTTCGAGGGCCTGAACGCCATCTCGCTGCAACGTCAACCGCAGATCCGCTGGACCCGCCCGCTCGGCGAGCGCACGAACTTCGCCTTCGCGCTCGAGGAGGCGAACCCCGATCTCACCGGCGCCGAAGGGGTCAACCAGATCCCCGACTTCGTGCTGCGGCTGCGCTGGGACCCCGAGGCGACGAGCTTCGGCTTCGGGCTGTTCGGCGAAGGGAGCCACATCCAGACCGCCCTGCTCCTCCGGCAGCTGCGCGGCGAGGTCGAGGGCCTGACCGGTGGTCCCCGCGAGACGCTTTCGACCACCGGCTACGGGATCAACATCAGCGGTGTCCTGCCGGCTCCCTGGACGGCCGACCGCGATCGCTTCCGCTGGGCCTGGAACGCCGGGCGGGGGATCGGCCGCTACATCAACGACCTGCGCTCCGCGGGGGGCCAGGACGCGTTCTTCGACGAGGCACAGGACGAGCTTCGACCGCTGTCCGTCGCCTCGGCCTATCTCGCCTACGAGCACTGGTGGCGCCCCAGGGTGCGCTCGACGCTGACCCTGGGACACGTCTGGGTCGACAACCTCGATGCGCAGCCGGCCGACGCGCTCCGCCGCACCGAGCGCTACTCGCTCAACCTCGCCTGGTCGCCGATTCCGCGCCTCGATCTGATCGCCGAGTACCTCTGGGGGCGGCGGATCGACCTCGACCGCCAGGAGGGGCGCGCCAGCCAGCTCCAGCTCGGCGGGACCTTCCGCTTCTAACCCGCGCGCGCTCCCGGCGGCGGAGTATCATCGCCGGCGGATTCGCGCCGCACGACCGTCCCCGGAGAGGAACCCATGAAGCAGCGTGACGTCGTCCGCAAGGCCCGCCAGTTGTCCGCGCCCTTCCGGGTCGACAGCGGGAAGAAGTTCCGCCTCGCGAAGTTCGATCCGGGGGACACGCTGGGCTTCGATTCCGAGGACAAGCCGCGCGCGCGCGCCGCTCTCGCCATGGGGGTCGACGCGTTGGCCGAGCTGCAGGACAAACTCTACGCCCAGGATCGGTGGGGCGTGCTGCTGATCTTCCAGGCCATGGACGCGGCTGGCAAGGACGGAGCGATCAAGCACGTCATGTCGGGGGTCAACCCCCAGGGATGCCAGGTGTTCTCGTTCAAGGCGCCGAGCAGCGAGGACCTCGACCACGACTTCCTCTGGCGCTGCACGAAGTGTCTGCCCGAGCGCGGCCGCATCGGCATCTTCAACCGCAGCTACTACGAGGAGACGCTGGTCGTCCGGGTCCACCCCGAGCTGCTCGCCAAGCAGAAGCTGCCGCAGGAGCTGGTGACCGGGAAGATCTGGCAGCAGCGCTTCGAGGACATCCGCGCCTTCGAGAAGTACCTGTCGCGCAACGGCATGCTGATCCGCAAGTTCTTCCTCAACGTGTCGAGGAAGGAGCAGAAGAAACGCTTCCTCGAGCGGATCGAGGACCCCGAGAAGAACTGGAAGTTCTCCGTGGCGGACGCCGCCGAGCGCGAGCACTGGGACGAGTACATGGCGGCCTACGAGGAAATGATCCGCGCGACCGCCAGCGACGAGGCCCCCTGGTACGTCGTGCCGGCGGACAACAAGTGGTTCACCCGGCTCGCGATCGCGGCCGCGGTGATCGACGCGCTCGGCTCGCTCGATCTCGCCTACCCCGAGGTCGGCCCCGAGCAGAAGCGGCAGCTCACGGCCGCCCGCCGCGCACTGCAGAAGTAGGGCCAGCGGCTAGAATGCCGCGGTTGCGCGAGGAGGAGACGTGCCAAGCGGTCCGCGAAGCGGTGCTTCATCCACTCCTGTAGCGCCCGCGCCACGCACCGTCCAACCGGATCCGGAGGATCGACGATGAGCGCCCCGACCCGACGCCGAAGCTCCCCAGCGCTGCTCTCCGCCGCGCTCCTGCTCGCTCTCCTCGGCGCCACCGGTTGCGGGGGAGGCAAAGCGGGCGAGACGACCGGCGCGGCACCCGCCGCGATTCCCGAGGCGCCGGCCCGGGAGGGAGAGCTCCTCCCCGATCTCGTCCAGACCGCCGAGCAGCTCGCCGTGCTCAAGCCCTGGACCGGCGACTTCGACGGCATGGTCGAGCGCCGCACGATCCGGCTCCTGGTCGCCTACTCGAAGACCCACTACTTCGTCGACAAGGGGACCCAGCGCGGGCTCACCTACGAGTTCGGCCGCATCTTCGAGGACGACCTCAACCAGCGACTGCAGAAGAAGCACCTGCGGGTCATCGTGGTCTTCGTCCCGGTCGCGCGCAACGAGCTCATCCCGGCGCTGCTCGCCGGCCGCGGGGACGTCGCCGCCGCCAACCTCACGATCACGCCGGAACGCGAGACCCAGGTCGACTTCACCAACCCGACGCTCACCGGCGTCGACGAGATCGTGGTCACCGGCCCGGCGGGCGCGCCGGTCAGCCGGGTGGAGGACCTCTCCGGCCAGGAGGTCTACATCCGGCGCTCCTCCAGCTACCACGCGAGCGTCGAGGAGCTCAACGCCAGGCTGGCGGCCGCCGGCAAGCCGCCAGTCCGTGTCCGCGAGGCGCCAGAGGTGCTCTCCGACGAGGACATCCTCGAAATGGTGAACGCCGGACTGGTGCCGATGACGGTGATGGACGATCACCTCGCCGAGTTCTGGGTCCAGGTCTTCGACCGCCTCGTCCTCCACCCCGACGCCAAGCTGCGCAGCGGCGGCCGGATCGCGATGATGATCCGCAAGGGGAGCCCTCGGCTCAGGGCCGAGCTCGACGCGTTTCTCGCCCGCCATCCGGAAGGCAGCAAGGAGCGCAACATCCTGCTCCAGCGCTACCTCAAGAGCACGAAGTTCGTGGCCGCCGCGACCTCGCCCGAGGAGCGCCGGAAGCTCGAGGCGACGGTCGAGATCTTCCGCCGCTACGCGGACCAGTATTCGCTCGACTACCTCCTGATGATCGCCCAGGCCTATCAGGAGTCGCGGCTCGACCAGAACGCGAAGAGTCAGGTCGGGGCGATCGGCATCATGCAGGTGATGCCGGCGACCGGCAAGGAGCTGAACGTCGGCGACATCCGCCAGCTCGAGCCGAACATCCACGCCGGGGTCAAGTACATCCGGCAGATGATCGACCGGCAGTTCAAGGACGAGCCGATGACGCAGCTCGACAAGGGCCTCTTCGCCTTCGCCGCCTACAACGCCGGCCCGGGACGGGTTCGCCAGCTACGTGAGCGGGCCGCCAAGCGCGGGCTCGATCCCAACGTCTGGTTCAACAACGTCGAGGTGGTCGCCGCCGAGGCGATCGGACGCGAGACGGTGCAGTACGTCAGCAACATCTACAAGTACTACCTCGCCTACAAGCTGGTGGTGGAGCAGCGCGAGAAGGTCGAGGCCGCGAAGCAGCCGTCCTAGTCCGGCTCTTCGATCACCGCGCGCCGGCCGGCGGCGGCTCGTCCTGGCGGCGTATCATCGAGTTCGGTCTTCGAGGGGGACCGGACCTTCACTTTGCGGGAGCCGCCGATGCCCAAGCTCGACCACGACCTGCCGCGCACCGTCCTCGCCGTCCTCTTCCTGGGCCTGCTGATCGCCAGCGCCTTCTGGGTGCTGCGGCCGTTCCTGGCCGCGCTGATCTGGGGGGGGATGATCGTCATCGCCACCTGGCCGTTGCGCGTCGCCCTCGTGCGTTGGCTCGGCGGCCGGCAGAAGCTCGCGGTCTCGGCGCTCACCCTGGCCCTGCTGCTCCTCTTCGTGCTCCCCTTCTTCGGCGCCATCGGCGCGCTGGTCACCAACGCCGACACGATTGCCGCCTGGGCGAGGGGCCTGTTCACGGAGAACCTGCCGGCGGCCCCGGCCTGGCTCGGCCGCGTGCCGCTGGTCGGGAGTTACGCGGTGAAGGCCTGGGACGGGTTCGCCGGCTCGCCGCTCGGCGAGCTCGCCGGCAAGCTCACGCCCTATCTCGGCGAGGTGACCTCCTGGTTCGCCGGGCAGGTCGGCGGCCTCGGCAAGCTGCTCGCGCAGTTCCTGCTCACCGTGGTCGTCGCCGCCGTTCTCTGGAGTTCCGGGGAGTCGTGGGGCAGGCGTCTGCTGCGCTTCGCTCGCCGCCTGGGTGGCGAAGAGGGGGAGAAGGTCGTGATCCTCGCCGGCGGTGCGGTCCGCGGCGTAGCGCTCGGCGTGGTGGTGACCGCCATCATCCAGTCCGCGCTCGCCGGCCTCGGGCTGGCGATCGCCGGCATCCCGTTCGCCTCCCTGCTGGCGGTGGTGATCTTCATCCTCTGCATCGCCCAGCTCGGCCCGCTGCTCGTGCTGGTGCCGGCGGTGGTCTACCTCTTCGTCTCGGGCGCCACCGGCTGGGGGATCTTCCTGCTGGTCTGGTCGATCCCGGTCGGCACGCTGGACAACTTCCTGCGTCCGGTGCTGATCCGCCGGGGCGCCGACCTGCCACTGCTGCTGATCTTCGCCGGCGTGCTCGGCGGCCTGATGTCGTTCGGGCTGGTCGGCCTCTTCATCGGACCCGTGGTGCTCGCGGTCGCGCACCGGCTGCTCGGCGCCTGGGTCGACCTCGCGCCAGCCTCGGCCGGCGAGGGCGGCGCCACCACGGGTCCAGCCTAGTCGCTCAGCGGCGCCGTCCGCCGCCGCCGCGCGGCATGGGGCGCGGCGCAGTCGCCCGATAGCCCTGGTAGCGCTGCGCTCCCGTGTTGCGCGCCTGGTACTGCCGGTTGAGCTCCTGGGTGCGCGCCCGGTCGTCGACCCCCTTCCACTGGCCCGAGCCCTCGACCTGGCTCCAGTCCCCCTGGCCGTTGCGCTTGTAGACGCTGCCGTCCTTGGCGCCGTAGATGTCGTCCCCGACCCGCGCGACGCCACCCTCCTCGCCGCGCACCCAGCCCGCCGACCCTGCATTCCCGGTGTTCGGGTTGTAGCCGCCGACCTTGCCGGCGGTGAGCTCGCGGCCGGTGTCCACGTCACCGCCGGTCACCCGCCCCCCCGCGACCGTCGCGCCGCTCCCGGTGTTGCGCACCGCGCCCCGCCCGCCGTAGGCGTACTTGCCGGAGTAGATGTTGGCGACGGCCCCCCGCTGCCCCGCCGCGAGGTTTCCGGTGCGCGAGTTGTAAGCCGCGCCCACCTGCGAGCGCCAGGCGTTTCCGGTCCAGGCGTTGTAGCCGCCGGCGTAGCGCGACACCGAGCTCACGGAGCCCCACTGGCGGTAGATGTTGCCCGTCGTTCCCGCCCAGCCACCGGGGCCCCAGGCCGCCCAGCCGCCGCCCGGTCCCACCACCGCGCCGCCGTAGTAGCCCCAGTAGGGTCCCCAGTAGGGCGGATAGTAGGGCCCGTACCAGCCGCCCCAGTAACCCCAGGCCCAACCGACGCCGAAGGTGAAGGCCCAACCGTTCCACGGCGAGTAGGTCAGCCCGCAGCCGTAGCCATAGGTCGACGGGTAGCCGTACCAGGCTCCTCCCACCCAAGGGTCGTAGGCGTAGCCGGTGCCGCAGACCACCACGCCGTCGGAGACCGTCGCGCCGTAATAGCCCGGGGTGTACCCGACCACGACGGTCGACTCGTCGGAGTCGTAGATCCGCACGTAGGTCACGTAGTGCAGCGGGCTCGAAGCCGGAATGGTGTAGATCTCGGCAGGAACCTCGACCGCGACCTTCCAGGGTCCCGTGAGCGAGGCGGCCACGAACCAGACGCCGTTGTGGACGGCGTAGAGCTCCTTGCCGAGGCGGAGGATCGGCGTCGCCGAGTTCTTCACGTACTCCAGCGAGGTTCCCTCGATCTCGGCGAACTTCGGCGCGCCGTCGATCGACGGCTCGAATTTCGCCTCGGCGCGATTCACCTCCGAGGTCTGCGGGATGGCGTTCGCGATCGCCGCCTCTTCGGCCTGCGCGGTCCCGGCGATCGAGGCCTTGACGTTCTCCTTCGGGCTCTCGTCGGGGATCTTGCGGAAGTCCTCCGCCAGCTTCGCCTGCGGTACGAAGGTCCAGGGACCGGCGAGCTCCGGCGCCGAGAACCAGCGCCCCGAGAGCAGCACGTAGTGCGTTTTCGTGTCGCTCGTCCGGAAGACGTTGCCGGTGGTGTTCTCGACGAACTCGAGCGCCGTACCCGGGATCGCCTGCCATTTGGCCGGACCGTCGAGCACCACCAGCTCGGCCGGCTCCGTCTCGATCACGATCTCCGGCACCGGGCCCTTGGCCAAGGTCGGCTTGGCGATCGGCCGCCCCGCCTCGTCGACCTCCTCGGCCGTGCCGCCTTCGAGCAGGTCGGCGGGCTGGGCGGCGTGGGCCTGTTTCGCCGCGGCGCTGATGCCCGGCGGCAGGGTCTGAGCGACCTTCCAGGGCCCGGCCAGGTTCGGGGCGCTCAACCAACCGTCGAACAGGTGCAGGTGGAACAGGCCGGCCGCGCTCTTGAGGATCAGCGGCCGGGTGTTGAGCAGGCGCTCGAACGTCGTGCCCTCGATGCCGCGCCAGACCGGCGCGCCGTCGACCAGGACCAGCAGCGTCGGCCGGTCGGCGACGAGGATCTTCGGCGGGTCGTTGCGGACCGCCAGCGCGGGTGCGTTCTCGGCGCGGCCGGCGGCGGCGAGCGCAGCCTCGAGTCGGTCGAGCGACACCACGCGCACGGCATCGTTGAACTTCTTCTGCAGGAAGCCGAGGAGCTGGGGCTGTGACTTGCCGTGCGACGGCAGGCTCGCTTCGAGCGCCTGGAACTCGTCGATCACCACCAGCCGCGAGTCCTTGTCGATGCGGGTCCGCGCGGTGAAGTGGACCACCCCGTAGATCGGGCTCTCCTTGCCCTTCTCGGTGATCTCGACCGCCGAGCTCGCGCGCAGCCGGTCGCCGTTCCAGGATTCGACCTGCGGCGGGAACATCGCGAGAAGGTACTTGTCGGTCTCGACCACCCGCGGCCAGGGATCGGGGTCCGGTTCCTCGAGCGGCGCGTCGTCATCGCCGGGCGGCGGATCCTGGGCGACGAGCGTCGATGCCGGCACCCACGCGACGAGGAATGCGGCGATCCAGAGAGTGCTGGTCCAGGGCTTCCATCTCATCGTGGGGCTCCAGGTGAAGCGGTCGATGGGTCCGGGCGGGCCGGTGGCGATTCCACTCGTCAACCCGCCGGCGTGGTGCGCGGCTCGGGTGTGCCGCCAGGGAGTCTTGCACGTTGTACGCCAGCCTCCGAGTTGCGGGTTGCGCGGTGCGCCCGCTGCCCGGTCGACGCCAGCCGCATCCCGTCGAGCGCCCCGCGGATCCCGCTGGGCGCGCCGCCCTGGCCGCCGGATCCGGCCCGGGCCGGACGACCCCTGTCGTTCAGCGGCTGGCGGGCGGCGCGGGCGGTGCCATGTCCTCCGGCGCCGCCTGTTGCCAGCGGTCGTGCACCTCCCAGCCGAGCTCGCGCGCGCCCGCCTTGAAGCCGGGCGAAGCCTCGCCCACCACCCAGAGCTGGCGCGATTTCGCCGCTTCGGTGGCGTAGAGCGCCGCGAACTCCTGCGCCCCTTCGGCGACCCCCGCCGTCCAGAAGAGGGCATCGGTCAGCGCCACGGCGACCAGCTCGCCCTTCGCCGTGTGCGCCACCGGCAGCCGCGCGCCGGCAAGGAAGTCGCGCAGCGGGCTCACCTGGCGATGGAATCGGAGCATCAGCGCGACCGAGGAAGCCAGCGTGCGGGCCTCGTCGTGGCTCGCGACGTCGATCGCGCGCGCGATCAGCGTCTCTCGTCCACCCACGCCCACCAGCTGGTCCAGCGTCTCGACGATGACGGTCTGCAGGCTGAGGCTCAGCGCCTCGTTGTCCTCGAATGCGCGCGCCGTCTCCTCGGTGAGTCCGGCGGCGAGCATCTTCTTCCGGTTCGCCAGGCGCAGCTCCCAGGGGTCGGTCTGCCAGACGATCTCCATGGTCTTGCGCATCTCGCGGGCGCCCGGGATCCCCGGCAGCCCGACGAACTTCATGCCGAAGCTGGTCAGCCCCTCGACCCGCGCCACGCTGCTGACCGCCTCGCGGAGCAGCTCGTTGTCGGTGTAGGGATCGACGCCCAGCTTGGCGTACCAGTTGCGTTCGGCGCCCGAGATCTTGAGGTAGTTGAGGGCGTACTTCTTGCTCTCCTCCTTGCCTTTCTCGGTCAGGCTCTCCTTCTCCTCCGTGCCCGCGGGCTCGGCGCCCGGCTCGTCCTTGGCCGCTACCTGCTTGGCGTCGTGGTAGCCCTCCTTGACCTGGAAGCTGGTCTTCTTGACCCACCGCCCGACGCCGGCCGGGATCCCCTTGAGCGTCTCCTTGGGTTTCTCGGCGACCTGCTGCACCAGGCGGATCGGCGCCGTCGCCGACGTCTTGACCGCGTCGACGAAGACGTCGGTCTTGGAAACCTCCTCGAGCTGCGCCAGCGCCTGGATCTCACGGATCCGGATCGCCACCTGGGTCCGGTCGTGCGCCGTCCAGCTGCCGAAGCGGCTGGTCAGGGTGTAGGTCGTGCCGAAGCCGTCGCTGCTCGCCTCGGGCGCCACCTTCCAGTCGGGTCCGGCGAGCTGCTCGGCGGTCAGGTAGCGGTCCGCCCGCAACGGGTTCGGATTCTCGAGCGCGGCTGCCGTCGCCGGGCTCGCGGCGACGACTCCGAAGCCGGCGGTCAGGATCAGCAGGCCGAGCGGCCCGCTCGGGCCGAGCTTGCGCTGGGTTCGCTGCATCAGGAGTTCTCCCTCTTCGAGTCGGCTCGCGGCGGCGAAACGGGCGGCGGCGGCTTCGTGGCGCCACCCCGCGCCGGCCCGCATCGCCGCCCCGGACCCGAGGCGAGCAGTCTACTTTCAAAGGGCGGCGGTATACGATCCTGGCAGCCGTTGATCAAGGAGGTTCCCGATGCCCTCGGATTCGCGGTTCCACACTGCTCCTTCGGCCGGACCGAGTCGCCGGTCCGGGTTGCTCGTCGTCGTGCTGATGCTCGCCGGACTCGGCGCGGCAACCGTCAACGCGCAATCCGAAATGCCGTTGCCGCAGATCTGGACCGGGCGCATGGAGGTCCCGCCAGGGGTCGAGCCCGGGGTGACCGCCGACCGGTTCGAGTTGCGCATCTTCTCGACGTCGACCGACGCCGAGGTCGTCGAGCTGATCGCGGCGCTCCAGGCGGAGGGCCAGGTGGGGCTGCGCAACGCCATGTACCGTCTGAGGAGCAAGGGGTGGATCCGGATCGGCGCCCTCGCCGCCACGGAGATCGTGGTCCTGAGAGTTTTCGACCTGCCCGACGGCCGCCGCCGGGTGCGCCTCTACAGCGACCACCCGCTGCGGCTCTACGACAAGACCGATCCTCCTGGCTCGGACGCCCATCCCTTCGGCTTCCTCGAGCTGACGGCCGACGCTTCGGGCACGGGGACCGGCGAGCTGATCGCCGCCGGGAGCATGACGTTCGGCGACGAGGGCCTGCGGATCGACAGCGCAGGGACGCCGCTGATCAAGGTCTACGACGTCACCACCGACCGGCCCCCGGTGAAATAAAGGGGGACAGGCACGCCATATCGAAATGGCGTGCCTGTCCCCCACCTGATCCGTCTGGAGGTCTGATGCATCCGTTGTTCTCCCGTCTTCCCGCGCTGCGCCCGCTGCCAGCGCTCCTCCTGCTCACCACCGCCTGCCACCCGCCAGCGCCGCCACCCCAGACCCCGCCCAGCGTGGTGGTCGCCCCGGTCGCCGTGCGCGACGTCCCGCTCGAGCGCTCCTGGGTCGGCCAGACCCTCGGCTCGGCCGACGTCGCGGTGCGGGCGCGGGTCTCCGGCATCGTGCTCGGCATCCACTTCGGCGAAGGGCTGCTGGTCGACCAGGGGGCCCTCCTCTACACCATCGACCCCGCCGAGGAGCAGGAGCAGGCGGCCTCGGCCGAGTCGAACGTCGCGATGGCAAAGACCCGGCTCGCCAAGGCCGAGGCCGACCTCGCCCGCATCCGGCCGCTGGCCGAGATGAACGCCGTCTCGAAGCGCGATCTCGACGCGGCGGTCGCCGAGCGCGACGCCGCCGCCGACCAGGTCGCCGGCGCCGAGGCGATGTGGAACGTGGCGAAGATCAAGCTCTCCTACACGCGGGTGACCGCGCCGATCAACGGGCTGGCCGGCATCTCGAACGTCAAGGTCGGCGACTACGTCTCGCCGATGGGGATGAGCTCCAATCTGGTAACGCTCTCCGACCTCGACCCGATCCACGTCCGCTTCTTCGTCAGCGAGGCCGAGTACCTCGAGCTCACCCGGCGCATCGGCGCACCCACCTTCGAGCCCGAGGGCCGTGCGCCGATCCTCGAGATGCTGTTGGCCGACGGCTCGGTCCACCCCGAGCGGGGCCGGGTGCTCAAGGTCGACCGCGGCGTCGACCCGGCCACCGGCGCGCTCGCCGTCGAGGCGGCCTTCCCCAACCCGGACCGGCGCCTGCGCCCGGGCCTGTTCGCCCGCGTGCGCGGCGTGGTCGAGACCCGCCGGGGCGCGATCGTGGTGCCGCTGCGCGCGGTCCAGGAGCTGCAAGGGCGGTTCCACGTCTTCGTGATCGAGACGGACGACACCGTCGCCCTGCGCCCGGTCGAGGTGGGGCCCCGGGTCGGCCAGGACGAGTGGCTGATCGAGAAGGGCCTCGCGGCCGGCGACCGGGTGGTCGTCGAGGGGGTCCAGAAGATCCGCTCCGGCATGAAGGTCACGGTCGCGGCGCCGGCCGGGAGCTAGGACGATGGCCAAGTTCTTCATCGACCGGCCGGTCTTCGCGATCGTCCTCTCGATCCTGATCGTGCTGCTCGGCGGCGTGGCGCTGCAGGATCTGCCGATCGCCCAGTACCCGGAGGTGACGCCGCCGCAGATCGTCGTCTCCGGCACCTACGCCGGAGCCTCGGCGATCGACGTCGAGCGTTCGGTGGCCACCCCGCTCGAGCAGCAGATCAACGGCGTCGAGAACATGCTGTACATGAAGTCGAACAACGCCGGCGCCGGCACCATGGACCTGCGCGTGCTCTTCGAGGTCGGCTCCGACCTCGACATGTCGAACGTGCTGGTCCAGAACCGGGTGTCGCAGGCGACCGCCAGCCTGCCCGACGACGTCAAGCGGCTCGGCGTCACGGTCAAGAAGGCGTTCGACTTCCCGCTCGTGCTGGTCACGCTGCGTTCGCCCAAGGGCACCTACGACAACGACTTCCTCTCCAACTACGTCTCGATCAACGTCACCGACGCCATCGCGCGCATCCGCGGCGTCGGCCAGGTCACCGCCTTCGGCGGCAGCGACTACGCGATGCGGATCTGGGTGCGCCCCGACCGGCTCGCCCAGTTCGGCCTGACCATCCCCGACCTCGCCCGGGCGGTGCAGCAGCAGAGCGTGATCGCCCCCGGCGGCCAGATCGGCGCCGAGCCGGCGCCGGCGGGCGTCCAGCGCACCTATACGGTGACCACGAAGGGGCGCCTGTCGACGCCCGAGGAGTTCGCGGCGATCGTGGTGCGCTCGAATCCGGACGGCTCGCGCGTGCTGCTGGGCGACGTCGCCCGGCTCGAGCTCGGGGCGCAGAACTACAACATGAAGGGGCGGCTCGACGGCCAGCCAGCCGCGGTCCTCTCGATCTACCAGAGTCCGGGCTCGAACGCCCTCGACGTGGCCGAGGAGATCAAGCAGACGATGGCGGAGCTCGCCAAGAGCTTTCCGGAGGACGTCGAGCACACCATCTCGCTCGACACCACGCTCGCCATCGACGCCGGCATCGAGGAGATCGTCCACACCCTGTTCGAGGCCATCCTGCTCGTCATCCTGGTGGTCTTCGTCTTCCTGCAGAACTGGCGGGCGACGCTGATCCCGCTGCTCACCGTGCCGGTCTCCCTGGTCGGCGCGCTGGCGGTCTTCCCGCTGCTCGGCTTCTCGATCAACGTGCTGTCGCTGCTCGGGCTGGTGCTGGCAATCGGCATCGTGGTCGACGATGCGATCGTGGTGGTCGAGGCGGTCATGCACCACATCGAGCACGGCCTCTCGCCCCGCGCCGCGACGTTCAAGGCGATGGAGGAGGTCTCGGGCCCGGTGGTCGCGATCGCGCTGATCCTGACCGCGGTGTTCGTGCCGGTCGCCTTCATCCCGGGGTTGACCGGGCGGCTCTACCAGCAGTTCGCGATCACCATCGCGCTGTCGGTGCTGCTCTCGGCGTTCAACGCCCTGACGCTCTCGCCCGCGCTCTCGGCGCTGCTCCTCAAGCCCGGCCACGGCGGCGGCCCGCTCGCCGGCTTCTATCGCGGCTTCAACCGGATCTTCGACCGCGTCACCGGCGGCTACCTCGGGCTCGCCGGTCACCTGACCCGCAAGCTCGTGGTCAGCCTCGGACTGGTGGCGGCGCTGATGGCGGGCGCCGGGCTGCTCGGCCTGCGCCTGCCGACCGGATTCGTGCCCGAGGAGGACCAGGGCTACGGCCTGATCGCGATCCAGCTGCCCGACGCCTCCTCCTTCCAGCTCACCGACCAGGTCGCGAAGAAGGTCGAGAAGATCCTCGCCGAGACGCCCGAGATCGAGCACGCGACGCTGGTGCTCGGCTACAGCATGCTCTCCGGCGCGGCGGCACCCTACAACGCGACCGTCTTCCTCACCCTCAAGGAGTGGAGCCAGCGCCCCGAGCGGGCGCAGGTCGCCACCTGGCTGCTGCGCAAGCTCAACTACCGGTTCATGAAGGAGATCCCGGAGGCCCTGATCTACGCCTTCGGGCCGCCGGCGATCCCGGGCCTGGGCACCGGCGCCGGCTTCAGCATCATGATCCAGGACCGCATCGGCTCGACACCGGAGGAGCTCGAGCGGGTCACCCGGGAGTTCGTCGCCGCGGCACGGAAGCGGCCGGAGATCGGCAACGCCTCGACCGTCTACAGCGCCGGCGTTCCCCAGCTCTTCGCCGACGTCGATCGCGACAAGGCGCTCAAGCAGGAGGTCGCGGTGGGCGACGTCAACTCCACGCTCGCGGCCAGCCTCGGTGGCTCCTACGTCAACGACTTCAACCGCTTCGGCCGCGTCTACAAGGTCTACGTCCAGGCCGAGGCGGAGTACCGCGACCAGCCCTCGGATCTCGACAGCTTCTTCGTGCGCAACGCCGACGGCGAGATGGTGCCGCTGTCGACGCTGGTCCGCTTCGAGCCGACCTCGGGGCCGACCTTCACCAGCCGCTTCAACCTCTTCCGCGCCGCCGAGGTGACCGGCATGCCAGCGGCGGGCGCGAGCTCCGCCCAGGCGCTCGCCGCGCTCGAGCAGGTCGCGGCCGAGACGCTGCCCGACGGCTTCGGCTACGCCTGGAACGCGATGTCCTACCAGGAGAAAGCGGCGGAGGGCTCGGCGGCAGTCGTCTTCCTGTTCGCGCTGCTCTGCGTCTTCCTGATCCTGGCCGCCCAGTACGAGAGCTGGTCGTTGCCGTTCAGCGTGCTGCTCGGCACGCCGTTCGCGG
>CAYZWR010000061.1:0-19921 GCA_964481735.1 uncultured Thermoanaerobaculia bacterium | reverse complement strand
CCCGTCGTGAAGGCGCCGTTCCAAGACTCGCCGCCGGGGCGCTCGCGCTCGCCGCCCTCGCGACTGCTGCGGCGCCGCTGCGCGCGCAGAGCATCGAGCCGCGCAGCTATTCGAACGCTCCGATCGGAGCGAGCTTCCTGATCGTGGGAACGGCCGTGACCCAGGGCGGCCTGGCGATCGACCCCGCGGTGCCGCTGACCGAGCCCGACCTCGAGACCTGGAGCGGCGTGGTCGGCTACGCGCGCTTCGTCGACTTCTGGGGCAAGTCGGGCAAGTTCGACGTCATCGTGCCCTACACCTTTCTCTCGGGCAGCGCGCTGTGGAATGGCGAGCCGGTCGAGCGGGAGATCAGCGGATTCGCCGACCCGGCCTTCCGGCTGGCGGTCAATCTCTACGGCGCGCCGGCGCTCACCGCCGCCGAATTCAAGGACTACCGCCAGAAGCTGATCGTCGGAGCGAGCCTCCAGGTGACGCCACCGCTCGGGCAGTACGACGCGACCCGGCTGGTCAACATCGGCATGAATCGCTGGACGATCAAGCCGGAGATCGGCATCTCCCGGGCGGTGGACGTCTGGACGTTCGAGGTCAAGGCGTCGGCGACCCTGTTCACCGACAACGACGACTTCTACCGCGGCCAGACGCGCGAGCAGGATCCGATCTACTCCTCGTCGGGCCACGTGATCTACAACTTCCCGCGCGGACGCTGGGCCTCCTTCGACGTCAACTACTTCACCGGCGGGGAGACGATGATCGAGGGGACGCGCAAGCAGGACCTGCAGCGGAACTGGCGGGTCGGCGCGACCTACGCGTTCCCGGTCAGCGTCCAGAACTCGATCAAGCTCTATGCCTCGAGCGGCGTCGAGGCGCGCACGGGCAACAACTTCGACCTGCTGGGCATCGCCTGGCAGCACCGCTGGGCCGGCCGCACCCGATCCGGCGGGTGACTGCCGCGCGCCGTTGCGCGACACCGAAGGCGGAGCTCGGGCTCGCCGTCAGTCTCCCTCGTCGTCTCCCGCGGCTGCAGGCTGGAGGAGCCAGAGCCGGGACATGAAAACGCTCACCAGCATGCCCACGAAGCAGCCGAAGACGACCTCCGCGACCTTGTGCAGCCCCTCCTCGATGCCCGAGGTCGCGGAGCCGTAGGCGAGTCCTCCCGCGATGACGATCGCCGCCGTGATCGGGGCCTGACGCCACATCGTCTTGATCCGGATCACCCAGGTGGAGACCAGCACCGTGACGGCGAGGGCCAGCGGGATCATCCAGTGGCTCTCCCGGTTGAGCAGCAGGAACAGCAACCCCATGACACAGCCGACCAGCACGTTGATCAGCCGGCTCTTGAACATCCGCCGCGCCTCGAGCGGCTCGGGATCCGACGCCGCGACCATGGAAGCGATGGCCCAGATCGGGTTCGAGTCACCGATGCGACGCAACGTGAACCAGACGATCGCCGTGGCGATGAAGACGTTCACCGCGAAGCGGAGTCCGACGACGTGCTCGTAGGAGAGGCCGAAGCGCTTCCGCAGCGCCTCGGCCTGGCGGGCTCCCCACTTCGCCGTGCTCACTCGTGCGCTTTGGGGGCGTTACCGAGCAGGCGGTACACGACCCCGGTCTTGGTCGCGTTGAGCGTGATCCAGTCCTTGGCCGCGAACTGGAGCGCGAGGAAGAACTCTTCCATCTTCCGCAGGGCAGGCTGGGCGAGCTGCTTGCGATCCTGGAAGCGCACCTGGAAGGCGAACTCGCCGATCAGCGGACGATGCTCGCCGCGGGTGCGCCAGATCGCGACATTCGTCTTGGCGATCATGCCCTCCCCGAAATCGAGCTGGCCGATGTCCTGCAGCACTTCCTCGATGATCGTCTCGTTGACCAGGTTGATCCTCTCGCCCGGCGACTTGCGGATCCGGGCGAGCACCGGAAAGACCTCGATCATCCTGTCCACCGACAGCACGTCGCCGACGCCGTAGCCCATCGCGGAGCGCGGAAACTGCACGTTGTGGGAGAACAGGAGGCGGATCCCCCCCAGCTTCTCCTTGAGCGGCAGCGCCTGGCACTTGAACTTGACCCGGTGGTCGCCGCGGATCTGCGGCCGGACGTCGGTCTCGGCCGCCACCTGCATGTCGGGATGCCGGAACTTGAAGACGATCTCGGGGTCCCCGACCGGGAAGCCGTCGCGGTACGGGATCCGCCGCCGCAGGATGAAGGCGTTGTTGTAGAGCCGGAAGTCGTCCGTGTCGATGAACAGGACCTCGCGGATCTTGAGCGGCGCCTGACGAAAGCCCTTCGTCGACAGGGCCACGCCGTGCTCCTTGGCCGGTGTCCGCAGCACCTCGGCGAAATCGAAGAGGCTCTCGCGCGAGGTGAAGGGATTCGGCCGCAGGATCAGCTTGCAACAGAGGTACTGCACCTCGTGGATCGGCAGGCCGTCGGCGTAATTACCGGGCTGGAGCGCTGGGACGCGCCCCACCCAGCTCGCGACCGGCTCCGACTTCGACGTGGCCTTCGCGCTGGCTTTCGGGTTCGCCTCGACCTTCGGTCGGTGCTTCGTCTTGCGGCTCGCCATGCGATCTCCTCCTCGCGGGACTGCTCCCGGGTCGTTGCGCGCCCTCCGGCCGGTCCGGCTAACTCATCAGATAGACGATCACCGGCCCCCAGGCGGTGAGCAGGATGTTGCCGATCGCGTAGGGCACAGTGTAGCCGAGCACCGGCAGCTTGCTGCCCGCCTCGTCCTGGACCGCGCGCAGCGCGGCAGTGGCGGTTCCCGCGCCGGCGCAGGCGCCGAGCAGGAGGACCGGGTTCATCCGCAGCACGTATCTCCCGAAGAAGACGGCGCTGGCGTGCGGAATCAGCGCGACGAAGAGCCCCACGACGAGGAGGCCGGGACCGGTCGACTTCAGTCCGGAGACGAAGCTCGGCCCGGCCGAGAGGCCGACGCAGGCGATGAAGACGGCCAGGCCGATGGTGTCGAAGACCCAGAGCGCCGGCTCCGGGATCCGGCCAAAGGTCGGCCGCACCGAGCGCAGCCAGCCGAAAACCAGCCCCATGATCAGTGCCCCACCGCTCGCCGTCAGGCTGATCGGGAGCGACCCGACGTTCCAGGTCAGCGCGCCGAAGAGGCCGCCCAGCAGGATGCCGAGGCCCACGAAGACGACGTCGGTTTCGCTCGACGGCCGCTCGACGTAGCCCAGCGCCTTGCCGACGCGTTCGACGTCGCGTTCGGCGCCGGCGACCCGCAGGAGATCCCCGCGGTTCAGCACGGTGCCTGGCGCGAAGGGGATCTCCTCGCCGCCGCGGACGAGCCTGAGGAGGGCGACTCCCCGGCCGTGCTCTTCCGCGATGTCGGCCAAGGTGCGCTCCGCGACCTCCTTGCGAGTCACCACGAGGTCCAGAGCCGCCATCGGAAGGTCGAGCAGCTCACGGTCCTCCACCTCGGCACCGAACGGCAAGCCCGTGGCGAGCAGAACGTGCCGCCGGGCGCCGACGACGACCGAGTCTCCGGCCTGCAGGACGGTCTCCGGGCCGGCCTCGAGCAGTTTCTCACCGCGACGAATGCGTTGCAGGAAGACGCGCGCCGGGGCCAGGGATCGCTCGACCTCGGTCACGGTCCGCCCGGCGAGAGCCTCGGGAACGCGAAAGGCGCGCACGTCCCACTCGCGGTAGGCGGAACGCGTGCCGGACTTCTCCTCCGGACGGCTGCCCGCGCCCTCCGCCTCGAGCTTGCGACTCTCGGCCTTGAGGTCGACGCGCAGCAGGCGCGGCGCGAGACTGGAGAGGAACCAGACCACGAAGCTGGTACCGACCAGGTAGCTGACCGCGTAGGCGACCGGAATGTGGTTGACCAGGCGGGCCTTCTCGGCGTCGGGAAGCGTCAGGTTCGAGATCGCATTCCCGGCGGTGCCGATCACGGTGGACTCGGTGAACGCCCCGGCGAGCAGGCCCGCGGCGATTCCGAGGTCATAGCCCATGAGCTTCGCCGCGATCAGGGTGGTGATCAGGCTGACCACGCAGAGGAAGACCGTGAGCGCGGCCTGCGACAGCGCGTTCTTGCGCAGTCCGCGGAAGAACTGCGGCCCCACCTTGTAGCCCGTCGCGAAGAGAAAGAGATCGAAGAAGACCAGCTTGACCAGGGGGTGGATCTCGACTTGGAGCTGCCCCACCAGGACTCCGGCGAGCAGCGTGCCGACCACGTTGCCGAGTCGGAAGCTCCCGATCCGGAGCCGGCCGACGAGGAAGCCGATCGCCAGGGTGAGGAAGATCGCGAGCTCCGGATTCTCGCGAATGGATCGCACGATCCAGTCCATGGGCGTCACCTCGAACCGGATGATACCCTCGGCCGAGGACGTCGAATCCCGCCGGGCACGCCCGCCCCGGTCGACGTCCGGGGAGTGGCGCTAGACTGCGGTCGCTCATGTCACCCCTCGTGTCGCCCGACGTTCTCGCCCTCTTCCGCCGCGCCGCGACGGTCGCCCGACGGAGTTGGCGCGCGCTGCTGGTGACCGATCTCGCCTACAAGCTGCTGGCCTTCGCGATCCTGACTCCCCTGGTCGGCCTGGCCCTGCGCGCCGGCGTCTGGCTCTCCGGCCGGTCGGTCCTCGCCGATCAGGAGATCCTCTTCTTCGCCCTGCGGCCCCTCGGTCTCGTCGTCGTGCTCGCCGTCGCCGCGCTCACTCTCGCCATCGTCTCGCTCGAGCAGGCGAGCCTGATGGCGATCGCCGCCGGTGCCGCCGCCGGGGTCCAGTTCTCCGTCGCGCAGGCGCTGCGCTGGGCGGCCGGGCGCGCGCTTCGCGTCGTCGCGCTCGCCCTGCGGCTGGTCGGGCGGACACTCGGGCTCGCCGCGCCTTTCCTGGCGGGGATCGCCGTCGTCTACTTCGCCCTGCTGCGCGAGTACGACATCAATTTCTATCTCGCGGAGAAGCCGCCGGCCTTCCTCGTCGCCGTGGGCCTCGTCGTCTTGCTCGTGCTCGTGCTGCTCCGCGTGCTGGTGCCGCGGATCATCGGCTGGTGCCTGGCGCTGCCGCTGGTGCTCTTCGAAGGGGTGCCGCCGCGGAGGGCGCTGGCGGAGAGCGAGCGGCGCATCGCCGGAGCGCACCCCGCGGCGACCCGCCTTCTCGTGCTCTGGGCGACCGGCGCCCTCCTCCTCTCCTTCACCCTGCCGCCGCTCCTCTTCGCGCTGGGACGCGCGCTGGCGCCTTACGGCCTGAACAACGTCGGCCTCGTGCTCTCCCTGATGCTGGTCCTCGTCGTGCTGTGGGCAGTGCTCAACGTGCTGGTCAGCTGGGTCAACGCGTCGGCCTTCGCCTTGCTGCTGGTGGAGCTCTTCAAACAATGCGGAGGCAGCGGCGACGGCACGCTCGCCGCCCTGGCGTCCGAGCCGGCCCGCTTCCGAGCCCGCCTGGACCGCTTCTCGCTGCCCCGGCTGCTGGTCCTGCTGGGCGCGCTCGCGCTCGCCGCGGGAGGAGTCGGGATCTACCTCCTGCGCGGCGTGCGGGGTCACGACGCGGCGGTCGTGATCGCCCATCGCGGCGCCGCCGCCTACGCGCCCGAGAACACCCTGGCCGCGGTCGAGAAGGCGCTCCAGCAGAAGGCGGACTATGTCGAGATCGACGTCCAGGAGACGGCCGACGGCGAGATCGTGGTGGCGCACGACAGCGACTTCATGAAGGTCGCCAAGGTCGATCTCAAGGTCTGGGACGCCACCTGGGCCGAGCTGCAGGAGGTCGACATCGGCTCCTGGTTCGCTCCCGAGTTCGCCGGCGAGCGGGTGCCGCACTTGCGCGACGTGCTGGAGCGCGCCCGAGGACGTGGGCGGGTGACGATCGAGCTCAAGTACTACGGACACGACCGCCAGCTCGAGCAGCGCGTGATCGACCTGGTCGAGCAGATGGGCGCCGCCGACCGGGTGATCCTCATGTCGCTCCACTACGACGGGATCCGCAAGCTGCGCGCGCTGCGCCCGGACTGGACGGTCGGGCTGCTCACGGCCAAGGCGGTGGGAGACCTCACCGCGCTCGACGCCGACTTCCTCGCGGTCAACGTCGGCCTCGCGACCCGCCGTTTCGTGCGGCGTGCGCACGCCCAGGGCAAGGAGGTCTACGTCTGGACGGTGGACGACCCGGTGCGCATGTTCCAGATGCTGAACCTGGGGGTCGACGGCCTGATCACCAACCGGCCGGACCTGGCGCGCGAAGTGCTGACCCGGCGGGCCAAACTGAGCGCGCTCGAGCGCATCCTGGTCGGCCTCGCCTTCCACTTCGGCGCCGCCGCCCCCGATCTGTCAGCGGACGAAGCCGGCGCCTGAGAGATCCGCTCGGCGGACGACGAATCGGCGCCCGTCGCCGCCGGGTGAGTCGAACGTTCATCGGACGTTCATGCCCGGCCGCCTAGTTTCCGCGCCGTGGACGTCGCGGCGCGCTTGACGTGCGACAACTCCCGGCTCCGCTCCCCGGCTCGACTGGCTCTGCCCCTCGTCTGGACCCTCGCCGCCGCCCTGGCGAGAGCGGCCGACCCCGTTGCCGCGACCGAGCCAACCACCCAAGAGCTGCCGGCGCCACGCTGCGTGCCGGAAGCGGTCCCGGCACCGCTGGAGCTCGAAGCAGCAGGCGCCCGGGTCGGCGAGATCGTCGTTTGCACCGAGGAGATCTTCGACCTCGCGAATCCGGACGAGGACGGGTGGTTCTATCGCGCCGTGGACACGCTGCACCTGTCGACCCGCTCGCAGGTCGTCGAGCGCGAGCTGCTGTTCCGCACCGGTGAACCCTTCCAGGCCGCGCGGCTCGCCGAGTCCGAGCGGCACCTGCGGGCCGCGCGCGCATTCCGCGCCGCCGAAGTCGTGCCGCTGCGCTATCACGACGGCGTGGTCGACGTCGGGGTGACGACCCGTGAGACTTGGTCGCTCAAACCCTCGATCGGTTTCAAGCGCAGCGGCGGCACCAACAAGCTCCACTTCGAGCTCCAGGAGACCAACCTGCTGGGACTCGGCAAGGAGCTGACGGTCCTGCGCGAAGACGACGTCGACCGCAGCTCGTTGATGGTGCGCTACAGCGATCCACAGGTCCTCGGGACGCGCGTGCGCGGCGAGATCGCCTACGCGGACAACACCGACGGCGACATGAAGGTGTTCGGCCTCGAACGCCCCTTCTTCTCCCTCGACACCCGGTGGTCGGCGGGCGTGCGCTACCTCGACCGCTCCGCCGGCGTCTCGCGCTACGAGCTGGGAGAGGTGCGGGACCGTTTCCTCCGCCACGACGAGCAGATCGAAGGGTGGTTCGGCTGGTCCCGGGGCCTGATGGGCACGGCCGTCGGCCGGTTGCGCGTCGGCGTCTCCTTCGACCAGAACGCCTTCGCGGCGGACCCCGACTTCCCGCAGGCACCGCTCCCCGGCGATCGCAAGCTGATCTACCCGTGGGTCTCCTGGCAGTGGCTCGAGGATCACTTCATCGTCGAGCGCGACGTCGACCGCATCGACCGCCCGGAGGACATCGACCTCGGATGGAATACCTCGGCCCGCCTCGGCTTCGCCGCGCAGAGCTGGGGGGCCGACCGCGACGCGCTGCTCTTCGAGGCGAGCGCGACGCACGGCTGGAGACCCTCGCCTCGCCAGCTCCTCTTCCCTTCGTTCTCCCTCCAGGGCCGAGTCGACCGGGATGGATCGGAGCCCTTCGTCGCCTCGCTCGGCCTGCGCTACCACGCGCGGGACTTCGGCCGGCACGCGTTCTTCGCCGCGGCCGCCTTCGACTTCGCGCACGCCCTGGAGCCCGACCAACAGCTCCTGCTCGGCGGAGACAGCGGACTGCGTGGCTATCCCCTGCGCTACCAGGAGGGCGACCGCCGCTTCCTGCTCAACCTCGAGCAGCGCTGGTACGGCGAACGCGAGTACCTCAAAGTCGTTCGATTCGGTGCCGCCGCCTTCGCGGACGTCGGCAAGGCCTGGTTCGCCGACTCGACCTCGAGGCTTGCCGACCGCGGCTGGTTGACCGACGTCGGCATCGGGCTGCGCGTGGCGCCGAGCCGGACGTCCCACGCCAACGTGATCCGCCTCGACCTCGCGTTCCCGCTGCAACGCGAGCCCGGGATCCCCAGCGTGCAGTACCTCGTCACCACGAGCACCAGTTTCTGACCCAGGCTGCCCCGGGGAGCGCCTCGCAGGCCGCCGTGATCTCGCCAGGATCGGCGAGCCCCTCGTGCTACCGTTGAGCGCGGGTCCGGACATCCCCACGACGTCCGTCGGCCCGATCGAATGACCTGGGCCACCGCTGCGCTCGTCCTGCTCCTCAACTTGCCGTTCGGATTCTGGCGCGCCGGGTTGCGCCGCTTCTCGACGCCCTGGCTGGTCGCGGTGCACGCTCCGGTGCCGCTCGCGATTTCGCTGCGCTATGCCGTCGGTCTCGGGTTCCGGTGGACCACGCTGCCGGTGTTCGTCGCCGCATTCTTCGGCGGTCAGTGGCTGGGCGGCCGCCTGCGGGAGCGGCAGACCGCACGCGCGCACCGCGAGCCCCACGCGCGCGACTCCGCCGACGCCGACTGACGCGCGACGGTCGTCAGGCTTCCCGCGGCGGAACGCGGTAGACCATGGCGTTGCAGTTCATGCCGGCACCCACCGAGGCGAAGACCAGCAGGTCGCCGGGGGCGACCGTGTGCCCCTCGATCTCGTCCCGCTCCAGCAGGTCGAGCAGCGTCGGGATGGTCGCCACCGAGCTGTTGCCCAACCAGGCGATGGTCATCGGCACCAGCTGTTCGATCTCCTCGCTGGTCACGTCGCTCCGGCCGGCGAGCTCGAAGACGCGGCGAACGATCGCCTCGTCCATCTTGGCGTTGGCCTGATGGATCAGGATCTTGCTCACCTCGGCGAGGCCGACGCCGGCGCGCTCGAGGGCGCGCAGCACGACTTCGGGCACCGCGTGGCAGGCGTACTTGTAGAGCTTGCGTCCCTCCATCTTGAGGAAGAGCTCGCGGCCGGGACGCTCGGCGTCGTGCGACTCGCCCATCCAGAGCAGCCGGGCGTGGTCCTTGGCGTCCGACCGGGTGGCGGAGCCGAGGATCCCGACCGGGCGGCCGCCGTCCGCCGGGCGCGCCTCGAGGATCGTGGCGCCCGCGCCGTCGGCGTAGATCATGCCGTCGCGGTCGTGCGGGTCGAAGATGCGCGACAACGTCTCGGCGCCGATGACCAGGGCCCGGCGAGCGTCACCCAGGCGGAGCGCGTCGTGCGCCAGCAGCACTCCCTGCAGCCAGCCTGGGCAGCCGAAGGCCACGTCGAAGGCGATCGACCAGGGGTTCGCGATGCCCAGCCCCTGCTTGACCCGCGCCGCGAGACTGGGCACGAAATCGGAGCGGCGATTGTCGGCGGCCACGTCGCCGAAGTTGTGCGCCACGATGATCCGGTCGAGGCTCTCGGGGTCGATCCCGGAACGCTCGAGCACCGCGCGCGCGGCCGCGAGCGCGATGTCGGAGGTCAACTGGTCGTCTTCGACGTAGCGTCGCTCGCGGATGCCGGTGATCGCCTCGAGCTGGGCGACGATCTCCGCGTTCGACTTCTCGAACGGCCGGCCCGCCGAATCGAGCAGGGTGCGGTCGAGAAAGGCCGAGTTCGGCACCACGCGCGTCGGCACGTAGCTGGCGTTGGCGGCAATGACGGTGCGGGACGGCGAGGGCATCGTGGTCGTCTCCGAGCGGGTCGGGGAACGCCATTCTCACCCAAGCGGCCCGCCAGAACTGCCAGGAATCCGTCAGATCCGCGCCAGGCCGGTCGCCCCGCCCCGGTTCACCGCGACCCCGGCGCAGCGATCAGTAGGTGGCCAGCAGGCGGCAGGCCTGGGCCTTGAAGACGAGGAAGACCTCGGCGCCGGGCGCGAGCGCGAGCTCGCGGCAGGCCCGGCGGCTGACGATGACGTGGACCGGACGTCGCTCGCGCCCGAGCCGCGCGGTCACCGCGATGGCGGCGTGCGCGTCGTCGGGCGGCGAGGCGTGGACCTCACCGATCGTCGCCGCGAGGACGTTCTGGGCCGACAGCCCCAGCGCTGGACCCCGCGCCAGGAGGATGTCGGCGGCGCGCAGCTCGATCGCCACCCGCTGTCCGGCAACGAAGCTACCCTGGTCCGCGATCTCGACGCGGAGCCCGGGCTCCACCTCGAGGGCGGCGAGCGACTCCCCCACCTCGACGACCGTTCCGTGGAGGACGTTGACGACTCCCTCCCTGCCGATCGCGTCGCTGTGCACCGCACCGCCGAACACCTCGTGCGCTCCGCCGCGGGCCACGACCCGCCCCTGATCGAGCACGCAGATCTCGCTGGCGAGCAGCGTCATCTCGGAGGGGTCGTGCGAGACGTGCAGCGTGGGGATGGCGAACTCTTCGCGAACGCGCAGGAGATAGGGCAGGATCCGCCGGCGCAGTGCGAGGTCGAGACTGGCCAACGGCTCGTCGAGCAGGAGCAGGTCGGGCGCCGAGCAGAGCGCGCGGCCGAGGGCGACCCGTTGCCGTTCGCCGCCCGAGAGCTCGCTCACCGGCCGGCGGGCCAGTCCCGCGAGCTCGAGCACCTGGAGCACCCGCTCGGGCGCCAGGCGCAGCGGCGAGCGCTGCGCCCGCCGCTCGCCGACCCGCAGGTTGGCGAGCACGTCGAGATGCGGAAAGAGCAGCAGCTCCTGGGGAACGTAGCCGACGCCGCGCTCCTCCGGGCGGAGCCGGACTCCCCGGGCGCTGTCGAGCCAGGTCCTGCCCCCCACCTCGATGCGTCCGCGCGCCGCGCGCCGCAGCCCGGCCAGCGCCTCGAGCACCGTCGTCTTGCCGGCACCCGAGGGTCCGAACAGGCCGAGCGCCGGCTCGTCGGTCTCCCAGGCGATCGCCAGGTCGAATTGGCCACACGGGACCTCGAGCGCCAAGCGGATCCCGGCGCTCATCGGCGGGCGCGCTCCGAGCGCGACAGAGCCTCGACCGTCCACAGCGCGGCGAAGGCGAGCACCACGGTGATGCCGACCAGGGTCATGGCCTCCGCGTCGCGCCCGACCTGCAGGTCGCTGAAAATGGCGAGCGCCAGGGTCTGGGTCTTGCCGGGGATGTTGCCGGCGACGATCACCGTGGCGCCGAACTCACCGAGCGCGCGGCTGAAGCCGAGCACCGCGGCCGCCGCGAGCCCCCGCCGGGCGAGCGGCAGGGTCACGGTCCGGAAGGTCCGCGCCGGCCCCAGACCGAGCGTCCGCGCCATCGCCTCCAAGCGCGGATCGACCGACTCGAAGGCGAGGCGCGCGGCGCGCACGACGAGCGGCAGCGCCATCAGCGCCGAGGCGACCACTGCGCCTTTCCAGGTGAACAGCAGGTCGAGGTCGAAGCCCAACGCCCGCTCGCCGAGCGGGCCGTCGCGCGCCAGCAGGCGCAGGAGCAGGAATCCGACGGCGGTGGGAGGCAGGACGAGGGGCAGCGAGGTCACCGTCTCGATCAGCGCCTTGCCCCGCACCTCGTGGCGCGCCAGCAGCCAGCCGAGCAGGATGCCCGGGGGGAGGATCACCGCGGTCGCCCAGAAGGCGACCTGGCCGCTCAGGGCGAGAGCCGCGAGGGCGCCCGCGCTCACGGCGCGCTCGCGCGCACCACGAAACCGAAACGCGCGAAGCCCTCGGCCGCCCGCGGGCCGCAGAGCCAAGCCGCGACCGCGCGCGCTGCCGCGAGCTGTGGTCGCCCGGCCAGGGCGGCGAGGGCGTAGGAGATGCGGGGGCTCTCCTCCAGCGGGACCTCGAAGGCGACCCGCACCCGCCGGGAGAGCGCCGCATCCGTGCGATAGACCACGCCAGCGTCGATCGCGCCGCTCTCCACCGCCACCAGGGCCGCCCGCGCGTCGAGCGCCGGCACCACCCGCCCGGCGACCGCGCTCCAGATCCCGGCCGCCGTGAGCCAGGCCTTGGCGTACTTGCCGGCCGGCACGGCCTCGGGGTCGGCCAGCGAAAGGCGCTCGATCGCCGGCGCGGCCAGATCGGTCGCCGATCGGATCGCCAACTCGCTGCCCAGCGGGACGACGACCACGAGGCGGTTCGAGAGCGGCGAGCAGCGCGACGTCGCGTCCACGAGCCCGGACGCGGCGACGCGGTCCATCCACGTCTCGTCGGCCGAGAAGAAGAGATCGGCCCGGCCGGCCGCCAGGATCTGGCGCGCCAGATCGCTCGAGGCGCCGAAGTTGAA
This sequence comes from uncultured Thermoanaerobaculia bacterium, assembly GCA_964481735.1. GTDB lineage: Bacteria > Acidobacteriota > Thermoanaerobaculia > Multivoradales > JAGPDF01 > JAGPDF01. The sequence goes on along the minus strand of CAYZWR010000061.1, from coordinate 7,767 downwards.
GACCAGCCGCGTCCCGGTCGCCCGCTCGAGGGCGGGGGCGAGCGCCTCGAGCCCGTCGCGCAGGCTCGCCGCGCCGTAGAGCTGGAGCTCGACCGGCGCCGCGTCTGCGGCGCCGACGGGTTGCGCGGCCAGAGCGACGAGCAGCGCGGCGAGCGCGCGGAAGGGGTGACGGGTCGACATGGCGCTTCTTCCACGGGGCCGCCGGCGGCGCCGGGCTCCCGCGAGCCGCGATCATCGTATACGCTGCAATACAATGCAAGCATCGTCGGGGGACCGAACCATGAAGCGAACCGAGGAATCCACGTGGCGGGCCCAACCCCGCTGGCGGATCAGCCGGGGCGGCGAGATCGCCCTCGGACCGGGCAAGGCCGACCTGCTCGCCGCCATCGCGCGCGTCGGGTCGATCTCCGGCGCGGCGCGCGAGCTCGCGATGTCCTACCGCCGGGCCTGGCTGCTCGTCGAGGCGATGAATCGCAACTTCCGCCGGCCCCTCGTGACGACCTCGAGCTGGCGACGGAGCGGGGCCGCGCTCACCGACGAGGGGCGCGAGGTCCTCGCGATCTACCGCCAGATCGAGGCGGCGAGCCGCGCCGCGGCGCGGCGGCCGCTCACCCGGCTCGAGCGTCGCCTGGTTCCGTAGGGCACCCCGGTCGCGCCGCCTCGAGACCCGGTCCGGCGTCGAATCGGCGATACCGCCGGCCGCGAGATCGGCCTATCATTCGGCCATGGAGTCCCTCATCTCAGCTCGCCGCGTGCGCCGCCGCTTCATCGCGCGCCTCACGGGCTTGGCCTTCCTCCTCGCTCTGGCGCTGCTCGTGGGCATGAGCCCGACCGCAGCCCAGCAAACGCCGGCCGCTTTCCCCGCCGGCAACGACGAAGTCTGGATCACCCTCGGCTCCGACGCCTTCGCGGCCGCCAATGGCGCCTGGGAGAGGCGCGCTTTCGGCGCCGCGCTGCCCCACCTCGCCGCAGCTTCGGGGGTGGTGCTGACCCGGTTGCGGCGCGACGAGGTCGCCGACCTCGCCGACCAGATTCACCAGGAGCTCCGGCGCTGCGGCGGGTTCCGCCAACACGCGACGCTCGAGGATGGACTGGCCGAGCTCGCGCGGATCGCGCTCCCCCGTCGCGACGTGGAGACGATTCCGCTGCTCATCGATCAGCCGTTTTGGGTCGAGCAGGTCGCGGGGGCGATCGACGAGGCGCAGATCCTCGCCACCATCAGCGCGCTCTCGACCAACTTCAACAACCGCTATCACGCCCATCCTTCCGGCACCGCCGCGGCGACCTGGATCCGCGATCTGTGGGCCGGCTACGCCGCGGGGCGGCCGGAGGTCACGGTGTCGCTGGTAACCCACCCGACCACGCCGCAGCCATCGGTGATCCTCGTCCTGCCGGGAAGCACGCTCCCCGACGAGGTGGTGGTCCTGGGCGGCCATCTCGACTCCACCGCTTCCGGCAGCGGGAACCCCAACTTCCTGGCGCCGGGCGCCGACGACAACGCCTCGGGCATCGCGACACTCTCGGAGGTCCTCCGCGTCGCGCTGGCCGCGGGCTTCCAGCCGCAGCGCTCGATTCACGTGATGGCCTACGCCGCCGAGGAGATCGGGCTGGTGGGGTCGGGCGACATCGCCTCCGACTACGACGCGGCAGGCGTCAACGTCGTCGCCATGCTGCAGCAGGACATGACCGACTACCCCGGCTCGACGGAAGACATCGCGTTGATCTCGGACTACACCAACGCCACCCTGAACGCCTTCCTGGTCGATCTGCTCGAGGCCTACCAGCCCGATCTGCTCTGGACTTCTACCGCCTGCGGCTACGGCTGCTCCGACCACTATTCGTGGCACAGCCAGGGCTATCCGGCGTCTTTCGCCTTCGAGGCGCGCATGGGCGAGCACAACCCGTGGATCCACACCGCCAGCGACACGGTCACGACGCTCGGCAACAGCGCGGCGCACGCCGCCAAGTTCGCCCGCCTGGCGGCCGCCTTCCTGGTCGAGGTGGGGCTCGACGGCCCGACGGTCCTCTTCGCCGACGGCTTCGAGAGCGAGGACACGAGCGCCTGGTCGGAGACCTATCCCTAGAGCGAACCCGACGGCGGCCGGCCCGCCCCGCCTGCGCTGCCGTCAGGAGCCGGCGCGCACGAAGCGCATCGGACCCTCGGTGTCGTCGAGGGAGGCATCCATCGGATGGGCGGTCAGGGCCTCGAGCAGAGCCTTCCGGTCGGCGGCGAGCGACTTCGGCAGGGCATGATCCCCGACGAAGCGCAGCACCAGATCGCCGCAGTCGCTGAACGAGTACCTGGCGAAGAGGAAGCTGGGCGTCTCGCCTTCGTCCTGGATCGGATTGATGTGCAGGAAGAGCTGGTCGCCGATCGGCACGGCGAACGCGCGGTAGGTCACCTGCTGGGCGTTCTTCGCCCGCGGGCCGAACTCGTCGTAGTCGACGAGGAATTCGGCTTCGTTGAAGCGCTGGACCCGGACCTGGCTGACCGAGCCGCCGTCGGGATCCACCCAGGTCCACAGCCCGAGCAGTCGCGCGTCGAGCGAGCCGGGTCGCGGCTCCCCGAGCGGCACCTCGGCTTCGAAGGGACAACCGCCGGCCAGGATCGCCGTCAGGACCAGGACTGCGCCGCGCGTGAGCCGTTGCATCGCGCACCTCCGTCGCGCCGCACTCCTCGAAACGGCGAGCATCCACCTCCCGGCGCCCTCGTCGCCGTCTCGGAGCCGGCAGTCTGCCGCAACTCTGCGCCCGCCGGGCGCCGAGCGCAACCCCCGGATTGGCTGGCCGGCGCGGCTCGCCTTGCGCGACCCCGCGGCGAGCCGCTACGCTGCTCGCCATGCGCCGATCCGGCGAACGGCCAGGCCGCTGATGGCCATCTTGCGACCCTATCCGTTCGCTGCGCTGGTGCGCCGCGCCTTCCGGGAGCTCGACGCGAAGCAGGCCATCTTCGACCTGCCAATCGCCAAGGGCTACTTCGGCGACCCGCAGCTCGACCTCTCGGTCCGCCACCACGGCCTCACCGCCTCGTCGCCCTTCGGACCGGCCGCCGGACCGCACTCCCAGCTGGCGCAGAACATCGTCCTCGCCTGGCTCGCCGGCGGCCGCGTCGTCGAGTGGAAGACGGTGCAGGTCAACGATCGGCTCGAGATCCCGCGCCCCTGCATCGACGTCGAAACGGTGGGCTACAACGTCGAGTGGTCGCAGGAGCTCACCCTCGACGAATCGCGCGAGGAATACGTCAAGGCGGCGATGCTCATCGAGCTGCTCGCCGCGAGCGGCAAGCTGCCGCTCGCCCCGGGCTTCGACCACACGCTCTACGACATGAGCGTCGGCTACGACCTCGCCGGGATCGCCGGGCAGCGGGTCGCGGCCTTCATCGACGGCCTCGGCGACGCGAAGGCGACGGTCGAGCGGTTGCGCCGCGAGATCCCGGCCGGGCTCGGCGCGCTCAGCGACCTGCCGTTCCGGACCGCGCTCTCCTCGACGCTCACCCTTTCGACCTTCCACGGTTGTCCGCCCGCCGAGATCGAACGCATCGTCCGCCACCTGCAGGAGCGCCACCGGCTGCACTGCATCGTCAAGCTCAACCCGGTGCTGCTCGGCCCCGACGCGATCCACCACCTTCTGCACGACACCCTGGGCTACCGGGAGATTCGCGTGCCGCCGGCGGCCTTCGCGCGCGACACCAGCTGGGCGCAGATGACCGATTTCGTCGGCCGGCTCGGCGAGTCGGCGGCGGCCGCCGGTCTCGGCTTCGGGGTCAAGTTCAGCAACACTCTGATCGTCGAGAACCACCGCGCCTTCTTTCCCGCGGGCGAACGGGAGATGTACCTCTCGGGGGCGCCGCTCCACGTGCTCGCGGCAGCCCTCGTCGACCGCTTCCGCCGCGAGTTCGGCGATCGCTTCCCGATCTCCTTCGCCGCCGGCATCGATCGCGGCAACTTCGCCGAGGCGGTCGGCCTCGGCCTCGCGCCGGTCACCGTCTGCACCGACCTGCTCAAGCCGGGCGGCTACGCCCACGGCCGCGGCTACCTCACCGCGCTCGCCGACAAGATGCGCGCCGCCGGTGCGCGCACGGTCGACGAGTGGGTGATCCGCGGCTCCGGCAATGGCGCGCGGGCGCTCGACCGCGCTGGCGCGGAACCCGCGGAGTTGGAGCGCTGCCGGGTCGCGCTCGCCACTCCGGGCGCGGATCTCGCCGCGGCGGCCGGCCCCGCGCTGCTCTCGCGCTGGGTGGCCGAGGCGCGCCTGCGCAACAGCGCCGACTACGCGGCGCGCGCCGCCGCCGATCCGCGCTACGCCGCCGCAGCCAACCGCAAGACACCGCGCAAGATCGGACGGCACCTCGCGCTCTTCGACTGCATCAACTGCGGCAAGTGCGTGCCGGTCTGCCCGAACGACGCCAATTTCGTCTTCACCCTGGCGCCCGCCGAGCTCCCGGTCGAGAAGGTCCGCCGCGAGGGGGACCGCTGGCGGACCCGGCTCGACGGCAGCACCACCATCGCCACGGAGCAGCAGATCGGCAACTTCGCCGATTTCTGCAACGACTGCGGCAACTGCGACGTCTTCTGTCCCGAGGACGGCGGGCCGTATGCGATCAAGCCGCGGTTCTTCGCCGAGCGCGCCGCCTGGGAGGCCGACCGGCCGCGCGACGGCTTCCACGTCGCGCGGGCCGGCACGGGGCTCACGATCGCCGGACGATTCGCCGGACACGAGTACCGGCTGGACCTCGACGACGGCCGGGCGGCCTACGCCGGCGAGGGATTCGAGCTCCACTTCGCGGAGTCCGACCCGCTCGGCACGCTCAGCGGCGAGGCGGTGGAGGAGGTCGATCTGACATACTTCCGCCTGATGGCGATCGTCGGACGCGCCCTCCTGGCGCCCTCCGAAGTGAACTACCTCAACTGCCTCTAGAGCTCCCTCCCCCGGGAGGAGGAACCATGCCGGAGCCCACATCCGACGCGGTCGCGAAGGTCGCCGCGCTGGCCGCCCGCCGCACCCCCGAGATCGTCCGTTTCCTGCGCGACATGATCGCGATCCCCTCCGAGAGCAGCCAGGAGCGCGCCGTCGCCGAACGCGTGCGCGCCGAGATGGAGCGTCTCGGCTTCGACGAGATCAAGCTCGACGGTCTCGGCAACGTCCTGGGCCGGGTCGGCGACGGCCCGCTCGTCGTCGCGCTCGACGGCCACCTGGACACCGTCGGAGTCGGTGACCGCTCGACCTGGACGCGCGACCCCTATCTCGGCGAGGAGCGGGACGGCATCGTCTTCGGCCGCGGGGCGGGTGACCAGGAGGGCGGCCTCGCCGCCGCCGTCCACGGCGCGGCGATCGCCAAGCAGCTGGGCCTGCTCGACGGCGTCCAGCTCTGGGTCACCGGCACGGTGATGGAGGAAGACTGCGACGGTCTCTGCTGGCAGTACATCCTGCGCGAGAAGGTGCTCGCCCCCGACGTCGTGGTGATCACCGAACCGACGAACCTCGGCGTCTACCGCGGCCAGCGCGGGCGCATGGAGATGGAGGTCCGCACCCAGGGGCGCTCGGCACACGGCTCGATGCCCGAGCGCGGGGTCAACGCGGTCTACAAGATGGCGCCGATCGTCGCCGACGTCGAGCGGCTGAACCAGCGTCTCGCCAAGCGGCCCGACCCGTTTCTCGGCCCCGGCACGGTCACGATCTCCGACATCCGCGCCACCTCGCCCTCGCTCTGCGCGGTGGCCGACAGCTGCACGATCCACCTCGACCGCCGGCTGACCAAGGGGGAGACGATCGAATCCGCGGTGGCCGAGATCGAGGCGCTGCCCGGCGTGGCCGCCGCCGGCGCCAAGGTGAGCGTGCTCGACTACGCCGTCGCCGCCTGGACCGGGCTGGTCTATCCGACCAAGAAGTACTACCCGACCTGGCTGCTCGAGGAGAGCGCGCCGGCGATCACTGCCGCGGTCGCCGCCGCCACCGACGCGCTGGGCGCCGCGCCGCGTGTCTCGCGCTGGAACTTCTCGACCAACGGCATCGCCTCGTGCGGGTTGTTCGGCGTCCCGACGGTCGGCTTCGGCCCGGGCGACGAGATCTGGGCCCATACCCCGGACGACCAGGTGCCGATCGCCCACCTCGAGGCCGCCGCCCGTTTCTACGCCCTCTTCCCGCAGCGCTTCGCGGCGACGCGCTAGGGATCGCGCCATGACCCTCCACGACCTCCGCGCCAAGATCGAGCGCCTGCACGGGCTCGCGCCCGGCCTCCACGACCGCGACTTCCTGCTCACCTGGCGGGAGAGCGAGACGACGCTGCGCTTCGTGCTCGCCGCCGCCGAGGTGCTCGAGGAGCTGCACCGCGCGAACCTCTCGGCGCGCCTCTTCGACACCGGGCTCGGCCTCGCGATCTTCCGCGACAAGTCGACCCGCACCCGCTACTCGTTCAAGTCGGCCTGCAATCTGCTCGGCCTCGGCACCGAGGAGCTCGAGGAATCGACCTCGCAGATCGCCCACGGGGAGACGGTGCGCGAGACCGCGGCGATGATCGGCTTCCTCTCCGAGGTGATCGGCATCCGTGACGACATGTATCTCGGCGAAGGGCACGCCTACATGGTGGAGGTCGCGGCGTCGCTCGCCGAGAGCCATCGCGAGGGCGTCCTCGCCCAGCGGCCGGCGGTGATCAACCTGCAGTGCGACCTCGACCACCCGACCCAGAGCCTGGCCGACCTCTCGCACCTGGTGCACCTCTACGGCAGCCTGGAGGCCCTGCGCGGCAAGCGCCTGGCGATGACCTGGGCGCACTCCCCCTCCTACGGCAAGCCGCTCTCGGTGCCGCAGGGGGTGATCGCGCTGATGACCCGCTTCGGCATGGACGTCGTCCTCGCCCATCCCGCGGGCTACGAGCTGGTCGACGAGCCGCTCGCGGCAGCGCGCCGCTTCGCCGCCGAGAGCGGCGGTTCGTTCACGATCACCCACTCGATGGAGGAAGCGTTCGCCGGTGCCGACGTCGTCTACCCCAAGAGCTGGGCGCCCATGGCGGTGATGCGCGAGCGTCCGAAGCTGCTTCGCGCCGGCGATCAGCAGGGGCTCCGCGCGCTGGAGCGCGAGGCGCTCGCCAACAACGCTCGCTACGAGGCCTGGGAGTGCGACGCGGCGAAGATGGCGCTCACCCGGGGCGGCGCGGCGCATTACCTGCACTGCCTGCCCGCCGACGTCACCGACGTCTCCTGCGCGGCGGGCGAGGTCAGCAAGGCGGTCTTCGAGCGCGCGCGGCTCGACACCTACCGCGAGGCGAGCCACAAGCCGTTCGTGATCGCCGCGATGATCCTCGCCACCCGCTTCCCGGATCCCGCGGCCGCGCTCGCCGCCGCGGTCGCGCGCTCGAGGTCCCGCCGCTCCGCCCCATGAACTGGCTCCTGCAGATCGGACTGACGCACGAGATCGCCTATGCGGTGATGCTCCTGTCGCTGGTCGCGATCCTCGGGCTCGCCCTCGGCAATCTCAAGGTGCGCGGCGTCTCGCTCGGCGTCGCCGGCGTCCTCTTCGCGGGCATCTTCTGCGGGCACCTCGGACTCCGTCTCGAGGACTCCATCCTCGAGTTCGTCCGCGAGTTCGGACTCATCCTCTTCGTCTATACGATCGGCACCCAGGTCGGGCGCGGCTTCTTCGCGTCACTGCGCGACCAGGGGCTGCCGATGAACCTGCTGGCGGCCGGGATCGTCGCTCTGGGCGGGTTGACCGCCGTCGCCTGCGGCCTGCTGCTCGGCATCCCGATGCCGGCGATGCTCGGCGTGATGG
>CAYZWR010000060.1:16149-20289 GCA_964481735.1 uncultured Thermoanaerobaculia bacterium | reverse complement strand
TCGCCGAGGTGCGCCCCTACCAGCCCGGCGACGACGTGCGCTCGATCGACTGGAATCGCACCGCGCGCATGGGCGTCCCGTTCGTCAAGCAGTACGTCGAGGAGCGCGATCTCAACGTGTTCCTGGCGATCGACGTTTCGGGAAGCCTCGGCTTCGGTTCGCGCGCCCTGCTGAAGCGGGAGCTCGCCGCCGAGATCGCCGCCCTGCTCGCCTTCGCCGCGCTGCGCAACCACGACCGGGTCGGCGCCGCCCTGGTCTCGGATCGCCTGGAGCTCTTCCTCGCGCCGCAGCGGCGGCGTAACCAGGTGCTCCGGCTGGTCCACGACGTGCTCAATCATCCGGCCGCGGGCGGCACCGATCTCGAGCAGGGTCTCGCCGCGGTGCTCGCCAATCTCCGGCAGCGCTCGGTGCTCTTCGTGATCTCCGATTTCGTCGGCGCGCCCCCGGTCGCCGCGCTCCAGCGCGCCGCGGCGCGCCACGACCTGATCGTGGTCGAGCTCGCCGACCCCAAGGACCTCGCCCCGCCGGCCGTGGGACCGCTGGTCCTGCGCGACGCCGAGACCGGCCGGGTGGCGCTCTTCGACGGCCGACGCCACGCCGCGGCCGAAGCGGCGCGCGCGCACGACGAACGCCAGGCCCTGCGCCAGTTGGTGCTCCGGCTCGGGGTCGATCACCTCGCTCTGGCGACCGACCGGCCCTACATGCCGGCGCTGGTCGGCTTCTTCGAGTCGCGCCGGCGGAGGATGCAGCGGTGAGCCGCCTGGCGCTCGCCCTGTTGCTGCCTCTCCTCGCCGCGCCCGCGACCGGCGAGGAGACCCGGCTCGAGGCGACGCTCGCACCGACCCGGCTCGCGGTGGGCGACCGCGTGGTGGCGACGCTGACCCTTCACCTGGCGGAGGCCGACACCGCGCTCGACGCCACCTTTCCCGACTGGAGCTCGGGCTGGGGGGGCGCCGAGGTCCTCGCCGCCTCGCCGGTCGAACGGATCGCTGCGGGGGAGCAGGTCCTGCTCGTCCAGAAACTGACCTTGACCGCCTTCCGCCCCGGCCCCCTCGAGCTGCCGCCGGTCGCCGTGATCGTGGCGCGCGACCCGGAGCATCGGGTTGCCCTGCCGGCTCCGCTGCAGCTCGAGGTCGACTCGGTCCTGCCCGGGGACGAGGCGGCGCCGGCACCGGCACCGCCCGCGTCGCCACGACCGCAGCCGCTGCCGGCGGCAGCCGGTTGGACGATCGCCGCCGCGATCGCGCTCGCCGCAGCCGCAGGGGCGCTCGCCTGGCGTCGCGGCTCGTTCCGTGAGATCGCCCCACCGCAGCCGCCGGTCCCGCCGCGCGTCGAGCTCGCCGCGGCGCTCGCCAGCCTGCCCGGCCTCGATTCCGACGCCGCCTGGCGCCGCCTGAGCCTGGCGCTGCGCCGCTACTTCGGACGAGCGCTCTCGTTTCCGGCGGTCGAGAGCAGCTCGACCGAGATCTACCGCCAGCTCGCCGCGCGCCGGCTGGCGGTCGACCTGGTGCAGCGAGGCGTCCGCGTGTTGCGCCAGGCCGATCAGGTGAAGTTCGCGCGCCGTGGGGCCACCGCCAACGAGCTCACCGTCGCCGCCGGCGAAGCCGCCGCGGTCGCCGACGCCCTCGAGGCCCACCTTCACCCCGCGCCGGCCGCCGGCGAGGCCCAGGGGACGGCGTGAACCCGCTGCCGCAGTTCGCCGACCCCCTCTGGCTGCTCGTGGCGCTCGCCGCGCCGGCGCTGGTCTGGCTGCACCATCGCCGCGCGGCGAACGGCGCTCTGCTGGCGAGCCGTCTCCCGGTCGCGACCGGTGGCACCTGGCGCCTGCACCTTCCCTTCTACCTGCGCCTCCTCGCGCTGCTCGCGCTCGTGGTGGCGCTCGCCCGGCCCCGCCTCGGCTACGCCTGGGAGGAGGCGACCACCGAAGGGATCGACATCCAGATCGTGATCGACATCTCGGGCAGCATGGGGGCCGAGGACTTCCAGCCCGAGAACCGGCTGACCGTCGCCAAGCAGGTGGTGCGCGACTTCGTCGCCCGTCGCGCCGGGGATCGCATCGGCGTGACCGTCTTCGGCGGCACCGCGCTCACCCGCTCGCCGCTCACCACCGACCGGACGATGCTCGACGAGCTGATCGCCTCGATCGAGCTCAACACGGTCCCCGACGGGACGGCGATCGGCGTGGCGCTCGCCAACGGCGCCGGCCGGCTCAAGGACAGCGCCGCGAAGTCCAAGGTCATCGTGCTGGTCACCGACGGAGTCAACAACGCCGGCGAGATCGATCCGCTCTCCGCGGCGGCGGTCGCCAAGGGGCTCGGGATCAAGGTCTACACCATCGGCGTCGGGCGCGCCGGCCGGGTGCCGGTGCCGATCACGGTGCGCGACCCGCTGAGCGGGCGCCAGGAGGTCCGCCGGGTGATGATGGACGTCGAGGTCGACGAGAAGCTGCTGCAGGCGATCGCCGACCGCACGGGCGGCAGCTTCTTCTCCGCCACCGATCCGCGAGCCCTCGCCGAGATCTTCGGGCGCATCGATCTGCTGGAGAAGACGCCGGTCCAGGTCAAGCGCTACGTGCGCTATCGCGAGAGCTTCCAGCCCTTCGCCTGGACCGGGCTGGCGCTCCTCCTCCTGCCACTCGCCGCCGGCGCGCTGCGGATCACGGCCGAGCCATGAACCTCGCCGCGCCCGACCTGCTCTGGCTCGCCCTGACGGCGCCCGCCGCCGTCGCAGCGACGCTCTGGCTGCTCCTGCGACGCGCCTCGGCGGAGAACGCCTGGGCGGCGCGCAGCATGCAGCCCCGTCTGCGGCGGGGCACGACGCCGCGCTCGCGGGCGCTGCTCGCGGCGCTGCTCGGGATCGCGGCGCTCGGCGCGGCGCTGGCCCTCGCCCGACCCCGCTGGGGCGAGACGGTCGAGCACGTCGAGCAGCGCGGCGTCGACATCGTCTTCGTGCTCGACACCTCGGCCTCGATGGCGACCTACGACGTCCTCCCGTCGCGCCTCTGGCTCGCCCAGTCGCTGATCCGGCGGATGGCGCAGGAGCTCCCCGGCAATCGCGTCGCGCTGCTGCAGGCCGAAGGCGTCGGCGTCGTGATGGCGCCCCTCACCGTCGACGTCGCGGTGCTCGACCTGCTGCTCGACGCGGTCGAGCCGGGGACGCTTCCGGTGCCCGGCACGCGTCTGGCGCCGGCGCTCGAGCGCGCGGTCGAGCTCTTTCCCGCCGGCAACGACAAGCACCGCGTGCTGGTGCTGCTCTCCGACGGCGAGGACCACGGCGCCGATCTCGATCGCGCGACCGCAACGCTGCGTCGCGCCGGCGTCGTCGTGCACGCGATCGGAGTCGGCACCGAGCACGGAGGTCCGATCCCCCAACCCGGCGAGCGGAGCTCGTTCAAGCGCGACGAGCGCGGCGAGGTGGTGATCAGCCGGCTGCACCGCGACGTGCTCGAGCAGCTGGCCGAGCAGACCGGCGGCCTGTTCCTCGCCGCGGCCGACACCCAGGCCGATCCCGGTCCGGTGATCGACCGGATCCGCGGCATGCAGAAGCGTGAGCTCTCCCAGTCGAACGTCGCGACGCTCGAGGAGCGCTACCAGTGGCCCCTCGCCGCGGCCGCCGGGGCTCTCCTGCTCTGGCTCGCTCTCTCGCCCTACCGCGCACCGTCCGGGGGCCGCGCATGAGGTGGCTGCTGGCGATTCCGCTGCTCGCGGCGCTCGCCGCCGAGACCTCGCCGCCCGAGGCCGCCCCGCCGCTCGAGCGCTGGCGATTCAACGCGCGCGAACGCACGGCGCGCGGACTCGCGGCGTGGCAGCAGGAGAAGCCCGCCGAAGCGGTCGGGGCCCTCGACTCGGCGCTGCGCCTGCGCCCCGACGATCCCCTCGCGTCGTTCAATGCGGGGACGGCCCGCCTGGCCGCCGGCGCTCCCGAGGCCGAGCCGCTCCTCGAGCGCGCCGCCGCGCAGGCCGGTGAGGAGCTCGCCCCCGACGCCTACTACAACCTGGGGAACGCCCGCCTCGCCGGCGGGAACCCTCGCGGAGCGATCGACGCCTATCAGCATGCCCTGCGGCGCCGCGCCGATTTTCCCGCCGCCAAGCGGAATCTCGAGCTCGCGCTCCGCCGACTCGAGCAGCAGCAGAAGGAACA
>CAYZWR010000060.1:0-16049 GCA_964481735.1 uncultured Thermoanaerobaculia bacterium | reverse complement strand
ATCCCCGCCGTCGTCCGGCGCGCCGGACGACCCGGCCGACAGCTCATCCCCGCAGCCGCCGGAGGAGAGCCGTGGCGCTCCCCCGGCCCCGGAGGAGCAAGGTCCGCAGGGCAGCGGGAGCCCCGACGAATCGCAGACTCCTTCGGGCGCCCAGCGTCCCCTGCCGCAGTTTCGCGATCAGCAGGACATGACGGCCGAGCAGGCGGCGGCGATCCTCCAGGCGGTGGAGAACCTCGAGCGCCAGCAGCGGCGCGAGCAGCACGAACAGCGCGCCCGCGGCAAAGCGCGCGTGGAGAAGGACTGGTGAGGCCGCTCGCGGCCGTCCTCTGCGGCCTCGCGCTGACCCCCGCCGCCTGGGCAGCCGGGGACCTGAGCGCGGTCGGCCGGCTCACTCCCGATCCGGTCGGCCTCGGCGAGCTCGCCACGCTGACGCTCGAAGTCTCCTCCTCGGGTTTCTCGGGACTGCAGGCGACGCCCACCTTCGAGCTCGACAACCTGGAGGTCGCCGGCGGCCCCTTCCAGTCGCAGAGCCAGCGCTGGGTCAACGGAGAGACGTCGTCGAGCCTGCAGCTCACCTGGCGGCTCCGCCCGCTCGCCGAAGGGCCGGCGCGGGTGCGTGGCATTCGCCTGGTGATCCGCGATGCAACGCTCGAGGTCTCCGACCAGGAGATCCTGGTCGTGAGCGAAGTGCCTCCCGGGCGCCGGCGGGCCCCCCAGCCGCGGACCTACGACCCGTTCGACGACTTCCTCGAACGCAACTCCCCCTCTCGCCGCGGCGCCGCGCGCACCGAGGACCGACCACGCATCTTCCTGCGCGCCGAGCTCACGCCGGCCGGCGTCGTCGTCGGCCAGCAGACGACGTATACCCTGTGGCTCTACACGCAGGCCGACATCGGCGCCTTCCAGCCCACGCGGCTGCCCGACTTCAAGGGGTTCTGGGTGCGCGAGGTGCCGCAGCCCGAGCCGCTGCGACCCGAGTGGATCAGCGAGAACGGCGAGCGCCTCGGGCGCGTGCCGATGCTCCGGCGCGCGCTCTACCCGCTCTCGCCGGGTCGCTTCCGCCTCGAACCCACGGAGGTCGACCTGGTCGTCCGTCTCGCGGACCTGGGACCCTTCGGCTCCCCCTTCGGCAGGTCCGAGACACTCCATCTGCGAACCGAACCGGTCGAGCTCGAAGTGCGGGCGCTCCCCGGTCCTCCCCCGGGCTTCGCGGGGCTGGTCGGCGAGGTGGCGGTCTCGGCCAAGCTCGACCGCGGCCGGCTGGAAGTCGGCGAGGCCGCGACGCTCACCCTGCGCGCGGTGGGTCGCGGGCATCTGCAGAGCCTCCCGACTCCAGAGCTGCGCCTCCCCGACGGCCTCAAGACCTTTCCGCCCCAGCAGCAGGCCGGCGAGCGTCTGGAGGGAAACGGGCTGGTCGCCACGCGCGAGTGGAGCTTCGTGCTGGTGCCAACCCACCCGGGAACGTTCACGCTGCCGGCGGTCGAGATGACCTATTTCGACCCGCTCGCTCAGGCCTACCGTCAGGCGACGACCGCGAGCCTCCCGCTCGAGGTCGTCGCGGCGGCGGCCGCCGCACCGCCGGTCCCGTCGCAGGCGGCGGAGCGATCGCCAGCGCAGGGCGATCCCGTGACGACGGGCCGACGCTCCGCTCCGGGCTGGGTCTGGCTCGCCGGAATCGGCGGCCTCGCCCTGTTCGGCGGCGGGGCGATCGCCTGGCGACGCATCGCTCACCCGGCCCCGCAGCGCGCCGCGAACGCCGCGCTGCACGCGGCCATCGCGGCGGCGGCCGAGGCCACCGGTCCGGCGGCGCCGCGCGAGGCCGCGGGGCGCCTCGAAGAGGCCTGGCGCCGGCACCTGGCGGAGCGCTGGCAGCTCCCGCCCTCCACGCCGGTGGCACACTGGACGGAACGGCTCGTCGAGCGACGGGTCGAGCGCGCCGTCGCGGCCGAGCTCGTCGAGCTCGCGCACGAGCTGCACTACCTGCGCTACGCCCCGGAGCTCGCCGATCCGGACGCGTTGCTCTCCGACGCCGTCGCGCGATCGCGCCGGCTGGCGCGCGCCCTGCGGTAAAGCACTGCACTGGGCCCACGCCGGAATCTGGTATCTTTTTTTCAGTCTCGGAGGCCAGTGAGCGGCGCGACGCCATGATCGACGTCTTCAGCCTCGAACCTCACAAGCTCGAGCAGTTCCTCGAGCGTCGCCGCGCTGCGCCGCCGCACTTCGAACCGGAGATGAGCCTCGCCGACAACCTGGTCGAGGTGCTCAAGAAGGCCAACGAGTTCGTGCCCTCCGAGGCGGGCTCGATCCTGCTCGACAACCCGCGGATCAAACAGGCCGACCGCAGCCGCAACCGCCTCACCTTCCTCGCCGCCTTCGGGGACAAGGCCGATCTCCTGGTCGGTCAGACCCTGCCCGCCGACCAGGGGATCGCCGGACACGTCTATCTCTCGGGCGAGGCCTACTTCACCCCCGACGCCGGCGACGACCGCTTCTTCGACGCGCGAATCGACGCCGAGACGCAGTACCGCACCCGCTCGCTGGTGGCCATCCCGATCCGCATCGGCGCCGAGGTCTGCGGCGTCCTCGAGCTGATCAACCGCCACGGCGCCTCGGGCTACAGCGAGAACGAGCTCCACCTGCTGGAGATCTTCGCCGACTACATGTCGATCGCGATCCAGAACGTGCTCGATGGCCGCCTGGCCCAGGAGGCCGCGAAGCGCGACAACCTGACCGGCCTGTTCAACGACCGCTACCTGCACTCCATTCTCGAGCAGGTGCTGGTCCGCGGCCGCGCGACGCACGACGACGTGGCGTTGCTCTTCCTGGATCTCGACTACTTCAAACGGGTCAACGACCACCACGGGCACCTGGCGGGCTCGCAGGTCCTGCGCGAATCGGGACAGCTCCTGCGCCGCACGGTGGCCCATCCCGGCGCGATCGTGGCCCGGTACGGCGGCGACGAGTTCGTCATCGTGATTCCGGGCATCGCGGCGAGCGAGGCGATGGCGCTCGCCGAGCGGCTGCGCGGCGAGATCGAGCAGACCACCTTCTGCCAGACCGTCGGCGAGATCCAGCCCGAGCCGCTCTATCTGGGCGGCCTCACCTGCTCGATCGGCGTCGCCTCGCTCGCCCTGCACGTGCCGCCGACCTGCGACCTCGCCGCCGGGAAGAGCCGCCTGCTGCGCCTCTCGGACTCGGCGATGTACCGGGCCAAGGAGGCGGGACGCAATCGCGTGCTCCTCGCCGATCCGGCGCTCGACCTCGATCCCGCGCTGCCCCGCACCGCGGCGCGTTGACCGCCCTTCGCGGCCGCTGCTAGACTGCCCGCGCGGGCCAGCTCGCGCGAGACCTTCCGGCCTGCAGCCCCAGTTCCGCAGCTCCACGACCGCAGACGAGGCGACGATGACCACGACCCTGAGCGATTCGGTTCGTTTCACCCCCGAAGCGGTGCGCGAAGCGCTGGCACGCCACATCCTGGTGGACGGCTACCACCTCGTCCAGGACATCGAACGGAGCCACGGCGTCTACCTGCACGACGCGGTGCGGGGGCGCGACGTGCTCGACTTCTTCGGCCACTTCTCGACCAATCCGGTGGGCTTCAACCACCCCAAGATGACGAACGAGGAGTTCCGCGCGCGCATCCTCCCGGCGGCGCTCAACAAGCCGGCGAACTCCGATATCTACACCACGTTCATGGCGGAGTTCGTCGAGACGTTCGCACGCACGGTGCCGGCGCCCTTCCGCCAGCGTCTCTTCTTCATCGAGGGGGGAGCGGCGGCGGTGGAGAACGCGCTCAAGGTCGCCTTCGACTGGAAGGTGCGCAAGAATCTCGCCGCTGGCCGCGGCGAGCTCGGCTCCCAGATCATCCATTTTCGCCAGGCGTTCCACGGCCGTAGCGGCTACACGCTGTCGCTCACCAACACCGACCCGCGGAAGATCCAGCACTTCCCCAAGTTCCCCTGGCCCCGGATCGTCAATCCGAAACTGCGCTTCCCGTTGAGCGAGGCGACGCTCGCCGAGACGGCGGCGCTCGAGCGGCAGGCGATCGCCGAGATCGAACGAGCGGTGGCGACGCACGGGCACGACATCGCCGCGCTGATCATCGAGCCGATCCAGGGCGAGGGCGGAGACAACCACTTCCGCCCCGAGTTCCTGCGCGCCCTGCGCGAGCTCGCCGACCGCCACGAGTTCCTGCTCATCTTCGACGAGGTCCAGACCGGCTTCGGCACGACCGGCAAGTGGTGGGCCTTCGAGCACTTCGACGTCCAGCCCGACGTCTTCTCGTTCGCCAAGAAGACGCAGGTCGGCGGCATCGCCGCCGGTCCGCGGGTCGACGAGGTCGACTCGGTGTTCAAGGTCTCCTCGCGCATCAACTCGACCTGGGGGGGCAACCTGGTCGACATGGTGCGCTGTCAGCGCATCATCGAGATCATCGAAGAGGACGGCCTCCTCGACCGGGCGACCCGTGTCGGCGGCCATCTCCTGGAGGGGTTCCGCGGCCTCGCGCGGCTCTTCCCCGGCAAGGTCACCAACCCGCGTGGACGGGGACTCTTCGTCGCCTTCGACCTGCCCGACGGCGAGATTCGGAACCGCACCCTCCAGGCGCTCAACGACAGCGACGTGCTCGGCCTCGCCTCCGGCGAGCGCGCCATCCGCATGCGCCCGCCGCTCGTCCTCACCTCGGACGAGGTGGACGAAGGGCTGCGCCGCATCGAGCGCGCCCTAGCCGCCGTCTTCGGCTGAGGTCTCGACGCCCCGCCGGGGCGTGCAGCCGCCGCGCGGAAACGCAGCTGGCAGCGAAGTCGACAGCTCGGCCGCCGAGGGCAGGCCGCGCAGCGCGCGCACCGCGCCGCGTTCGACGCGGATGCGGGCGAGATCGGCTGGCCAGGGTCGGCGCCGGAACTGGTGCAGGGAGACCGCGAGCGCCGGCGTGAGATCCATCTGGGCGGCGAGATCGACCTCTCCGCCGCCGCCCGGCGGCGCGGCGCGGGCCGCCGCGACGACATCTCGCCGCCAGCCGGCGTCGAGCCCCGGCCAGGCCGCCAGGCGATCGAGCGCCACGGCGCGCAGCGCCGGCAGATCGCGCCACAGCGTCGCGGCCGCGAGGCGGGGCTCGGCGGCGAGCGCGCGCGCCGCGCAATCCAGATCGCCGGACAGCTCGAAGAGCTGGAACGGCGCGAATCCGCTCAGTGGATCGAGCGCCATGGCGCGACGCAGCGCTTCCTCCCGCCAGTCGTCCCGGCCCGCCTCGCGCGCCAACGCAGCGGCCCGGTACCAGAGCGCCGCCACACCGACCGCGGAGCGTGCCGCCCGCATCGCCTCCTCGGCCCGTTGCGCCACCGGGCCGCCCGAGGACCAGGCGTGCCGCGCCTGGTAGAGAGGAAACCCCGGATCGAGCGCCAGGGCCTGAGCGAGCAACGGCTCCGCGGGTGTGCCCTCCGGCCGATCGACCGCCGCGTCGTAGCGTCGCTCGGCGAGCGCCAGCGGCGCCAGCACGATCCCTGCCGCGGCGAGGTAGAGCCAGGCCGGCCAGGCTCGCGCGATCGGCGAGGGATCTCGTGCCTCCGGCGCACGCTCGCCGGCGAGCGCCAGGCCGGCCGCGCCCGCGATGGCGATCGGGATCGCCGGGACGGTGAGGAACGCCGCGCCGCCAGCGGCGATCCCCGCCGCGCCGAGCGCTGCCAGCCCGGCGGCGACGGCTCCCGGATCGTCGGCCCGCGAGCGATTCCGCCAGCGCCGCAGCGCGAAGAGCCCGACCGTCGCGAGGCCGAGCAGAGCCGCCGGAGCGCCGGTCTCGTAGAGCAGGGAGAGGTAGAGCGAATGCAGCTCGCCCACCACCTCGCCGGGGGGCGAGACTCCCGGTGCGGGCTCCAGATGGAGGGCCAGCGTCCAGGGAGTCGCCCCGGGCCCCCAGCCGGTCACCGGGCGCACGAGCCACCCGTTCCATCCGGCCCGCCAGTAGACGGTGCGCGCCGCCACCGAGGCATCCTCGCGGCTCGCGATTCGTTCGATCCGAGGAATCAGGAGAGCGAGGCCGACCAGCGCCAGGCCGAGCAGGAGACGGCGCGCCCGCGGCAGCGTCCAGGCGGCGGCACCCGCCAGCGCCGCGAAGGCGAGGCCGCCGGCGAGCGAGCGGCTGGCGAGCAGGGCGGCGCCCGCGAGGAGCACGCTTCCCGCGCCCAGCCAGCGGCGCCACCCGGCGGAGCGCAGCAGCAACGCCGCGGGCGGCAGGGAGACGACCAGCCACGCGGCCAGCAGATTGTGATGCCCGAGCGGCATCGCCGCCCGCGGGGTTCCCTGCTGGAGCTGGGCGAGCAGGCTCCACGCGGCGACTCCGGCGACCACGGTCGCCCACAGGGGCAGGCCGAGGTCGCGTCGGGCGCGATCCCGCCAACAGGCGGCGACCGCACCGGGGAGAAGGAGCAGGACCGGCAGGAGCACCGTTCCGACGCGTCCGGCGCGCGGCACCGGCGACGCGGCAAGACTCCCCGCGACGGCGGCGACGAGCGCCCAGGCGAGCCAGCGCCCCGACCTCCCGAGCCGCAACGGATCGGCCCAGGAGGCGGCGCCGAGCAGCCCGGTGGCGAGCAGGGCGGCCTGCCCCACCGGGCCCGCCGGCCAGCTGCCCGAAGCGGCGAAAGTCCCGCTCCAGCAAGCAAATAGAGCGAGAAGGAGGGGGGGGATCAGGGCCACGGGCGGGTGCATTGTACGGTGGCCGGGCCGAGCCGGCCCCCCCCTGGGGTAAACTTCCCTTGCCGGCTCTCCGCCGGCCCCCGACGTCGACCTCCATCCCGCGGAGATTCCCATGACCGTTTCGAGCCCGATCGCTGTCTCCTCCGTTCTCTCCCGCCTCGGCCTCGCCGAAGACAATCCAGGCGCCTTCGACGGCAGCTGGATCGACACGCAAGGCCCGCGCATCGAGTCGCTCAATCCTTCGACCGGCGAGCCGCTGGCCAGCGTCCGAACCTGCTCGGCGGCCGACTACGAGCGGGTCGCGGCGGCGAGCGTCCGCGCCTTCGACGAGTGGAAGCGCTGGCCGGCGCCCAAGCGCGGCGAGGTCGTCCGCCTGCTCGGCGAAGAGCTGCGCAAGCACAAGGAGGACCTGGGCCGCCTGGTGACCCTCGAAGTGGGCAAGGTCCCCACCGAAGGGCAGGGCGAGGTGCAGGAGATGATCGACATGGCCGACTTCTGCGTCGGCCTGTCGCGCCAGCTCTACGGGCTGTCGATGCACTCCGAGCGGCCGCGCCACCGGATGTACGAGCAGTGGCACCCGCTGGGCGTGGTGGGCATCATCACGGCCTTCAATTTCCCGGTCGCCGTCTGGGCCTGGAACGCCATGCTGGCTGCGGTCTGCGGTGACTCCAACCTCTGGAAGCCGTCGCAGCACGCGCCGCTCACCGCCCTCGCGGTGACCAAGATCGCCGAGCGGGTGCTCCGCACCGCGGACGCGCCGCCGATCTTCAACCTGGTCTTCGGCGACCGCAAGGCGGTCGGCGTGCCGATGGTCAAGGACGCGCGCATTCCGCTCATCTCGGCGACCGGCTCGGTGGGCATGGGCAAGCAGATCGCCCACGACCTCGCCGACCGGCTCGGCCGCTCGATCCTCGAGCTGGGGGGCAACAACGGCATCATCGTGACCGACGACGCCGACCTCGACCTCGCCCTGCGCGCCGTGCTCTTCGCGGCGGTCGGCACCGCGGGTCAACGCTGCACCACGACGCGCCGGCTCTTCCTGCAGAAGGGGATCGCCGCCGAGATGAAGCGGCGCCTGGTGAAGGCCTACGGCACGATCCGGGTCGGCGACGCCGCCGATCCGTCGACCGTGATGGGGCCGCTCATCCACCGCAACGCCGTGGCGGACTTCCGCAAGGCGCTCGAGATCGCCACGGGGCAAGGCGGCAGGATCCTCGCCGGTGGCAAGGTGCTCGACCGGCCCGGATTCTTCGTCGAGCCGACCCTGGTCGAGGCGGTCCCGCACATGCCGATCACCTGTGAGGAGACTTTCGCGCCGATCCTCTACCTGTTCGAGTTCGATCGGCTGGAGGAAGCGATCGAGATGCACAACGCCGTCCCCCAGGGACTCTCCTCGGCGATCTTCACGCTCAACATGCGCTCGGCCGAGCGCTTCCTGTCGGTCGACGGCTCCGACTGCGGCATCGCCAACGTCAACATCGGAACGTCGGGCGCCGAGATCGGTGGCGCCTTCGGCGGCGAGAAGGAGACCGGCGGCGGGCGCGAAGCCGGGTCGGACTCCTGGAAGGTCTACATGCGCCGGCAGACCTGCACGCTGAACTACGGCACCGACCTGCCGCTCGCGCAAGGAGTGCATTTCGAGATCTGAGAGCCGGTAACAGCGCCGGGGTCGCGGATCGTCCGCGGCCCGCCTCCCACGTCCGTGCCTGGTGAGACTCGACTCGTGGCCATCTCTCCAGTCTCGACCTCGTCGGGCCGGACGTGGGGGCTCTCGGATGGGCTCTCGGACGACCCTGCCGCGCCTTGCTCGGCGAAGGCCGGCTGTCCATGCGACGCCGAGAGGAGACTGCGATGTCCAGCAAGTTGCTCCCCATCAACGAAGGCACCCTCGACCGGACGCTTCGGGTCCTGGCCGGCCTCGCCGGCCTGAGCCTCGTCTTCTTCGGTCCCAAGTCCGCGTGGGGCTGGATCGGTCTGCTTCCGCTCCTCACCGGGCTGCTCGGAAGCTGCCCGCTCTACACCCTCTTCGGCTGGAGCACCTGTCCGCTCGAGCGCAGGCGCTGAACGCGCCGGACCGCGGGTTACGTATCCGCGCCTCGTCGCTCCAGGGCCGACGGGGCCTCGGAGAGCGCCGGTCCGAGCCAGACGTGGCAACCGACGCCGGCCATCCCGAGGGCCAGCAGTCGTGAGGCGTAGGCGCCGGGCGAGCGGAGCACCAGGCCGCGCAGGTCGCCCTCGATCGGTTCGGCGGCGGTGAGCACCTCGAGATAGGCCGCGCCGCCGGTCAGGCGGGCGAGCTCCGGCAGCCCGCGGTCGAGCTCCGCGTCGCTCAGGTAGTGCAGCACGTCGGCGCACACCACCAGGTCGAAGGGCCCACCCAACCCGAGGGACGCGAGCTCGCCGAAGTCGCCGAGGCGGAGGTTCCGCCGCTTGCCGAAGCGCCCGACGACGTAGCTCGAGGGGTCGACTCCGACATAGGCGAGTCGGGGCCGCAACCGCCGGAGCTCGGCGCGCCAGCGCCCCTCGCCACAGCCGATGTCGAGCGCGCTCCGCAGCGGCCGCTCGAGGTAGCGCTCGGTGATCGCGAGCGCCATGGCGACCCGGCGGCGCAGCGCCGCGGGGCCCTCGATGCGCGTCGCGCGCCCCCGGTACCAGCGGTCGAAGTAGCGCCGGTCGTAAGACTTGGCTCTTCGCGCCACGCGACTATCGATCCAGCAGAGCGAGGGTGAGGAACGGCAGGTAGGTGATGAGCAGCACGCCGACCGCGCGCAGCGCCAGCCACGGCAGCACCGCGCGGGTGATCTCGAGCATCGGGCGTTCGAAGCGGTAGGAGGCGAGGAAGAGGTTCACCCCCACCGGCGGAGTGAGGAACCCGAGCTCCAGGTTGGCGATGAAGATGATGCCCAGGTGCACCGGATCGACCCCGAAGGCGAGGCCGAGCGGCGCGATCAACGGCACCACCACGGCGATCGCCGAGAAGATGTCCATCAGGCAGCCGACCAGGATGAGCAGCAGGTTGAGCGCCAGCAGGAAGAGCCAGCGCGACCCGAGCTCGCTCTGCGCCCAGGCCAGCAGGCGCATCGGAATCTGCGCGTCGACCAGGTAGCTGGTCAGACCCAGCGCGGCGCCAAGAATGAGCAGCACGCCGCCGACCAGCAGCGTGCACTCGAGGAAGACGTGCGTGAGCCGCCGCCAGGCGATGTCGCGATGCACCAGCAGGCCGATCGCCAGGGCGAAGAACACGCTCCCCGCCGCGGCCTCGACCGCCGTGGCGCGCCCCGAGAGCATCAGCCAGACGACCAGCACCGGCAGCGCGATCTCCCACTTCGCCGTCCACGCCGCGCCCGCCATCCGGCGGAGCGAGAAGCGCTCGACCGAGCGCTGCTGGGAGCGCCCTTCGAGGTAGCCCATCACCGCCGTGGCGCCGACCAGCAGAACGCCGGGCAGGATGCCGGCGACGAAGAGGTCGGGAATCGGCACGTTCGCCACGATGCCGTAGAAGATCAGCGGCACGGCCGGCGGGAAGAGCAGGCCGAGCGAACCCGAAGAGGTGAGCAGGCCGAGCGAGAAGCGGTCGCGGTAGCCCTCGGAGCGCAGCGCCTGGAAGAGCAGCATCCCGACCGCGAGAATCGTCACGCCCGAGCCCCCGGTCAGGGTGGTGAAGAAGGCGCAGAGCACCGCCGTCACGACCGCCGTGCCCCCCGGGAACCAGCCCACCGCGGCACGGAAGAGATCGAGCAGGCGCTGCGCCGCGCGACCCTCGGCAAGCAGGAACCCGGTCAGCGTGAACAGCGGGATCGACGGCAGGGTCGGGTGCACCGCCAGGCGGTAGCTCTCGATCGGCACGGCGGCGATCGGCACGCCGTCGGTGAGGAACAGCCAGACCGCGGCGCCACCGAGCAGCGCGAAGAGGGGCGCCCCGGCGAGCGCCCCACAGAGCACCACCGCGAGTCCGAGGAGCTTCGGTGCGCCTTCCAGCCAGCCGGGCACCTGCCCCAGGGCGAGCCCGGCGGCGAGGCCCAGCGCGGCGAGCGACCGGCCGGACCAGCGGCTGGAGGCGCGCCCGACGAGGCGCAGCGCGATCACCGCGAAACCGAACGGCAGCACCAGCTGGGCCACCCAGACCGGAACCCCGAGCGCGACCTTCTCCGAGCCCTCGCGCTCGAGCAGCGCCATGGCGAGCGATGCCCTGGCGAGCAGGGCGGAGACGGCGGCGCCGACCGCCGCCGCGAAGATCGCCGCGCCGCGCCGCCAGCGACCCTCGGGGAAGTAGGACTCCGACGCGATGGCGAGCAGCTTGCCCTCGCGCGCCGCCAGGGTCGCGCCGATGAACCCGATCCACAGCGTCAGGTGCTGCGCCAGCGGGGCCGCACCGCGCAGCCCGGCCGTGCCGAGCTGGCGCAGGAGGAGCTCGGCCCCCAGGACGACGACCAGCGCCGCCAGCGGAAGCAGGCCGAGCAGGTTCTCGAGGCGCCGACGAAGGCTCAGCGCTGGGTCCCTCCCGCCGCGCGGAACTCGGCGATCGCCGCTTCCGCGGCCTGCAGGATGTCCGGCGGGACCGTGGTCTCGCGGGCGGTGCGGGCGAAGCGCTCCGCTTCCGCGCGCCAGGGCTTGCTCTCCTCCGCCGAGATCTCGATCAGGTTGAGGCCACGCTGCCGCATCTGTTCGATCGCCTCCCGGTCCTGCGTCGGCACGTCGCGCTCGAGATCCCGCTCGACCGCCGCCGCCACCGCCCGCAGCTTGACGCGGTCGGCCTCGGCGATCTTCTCCCAGGACGACGCCGTCAAGATCACGCCGCCGGTGAGCGGCGCCAGGCCGAGGCCCAGCATGTTCGGAGCCTGCCGATACCACTGCAGCGAGAGCGCGGCGATCGGAGTCGTCGGCACGACGTCGATCATCTTGGTCTGCAGTCCGAGCAGCACGTCGGTGGCGGCGAGCGGCACCGGGTCGTAGCCACCACGACGCCACTGCTGCACGATCGCGTCGTCCCCGGCCCAGACGAAGAGCTTCTGGCGCTTGAGGTCCTCGAGTGTGCGGATCGGCGCGCGCGAGAAGAGGTGGATCCAGCCGCCGTGCCCCCAGTGCAGCAGCACGAACCCCTTGGCGGCCAGGCGCTGCTCGAGCGCCGGCCGCATCTTGGCGAGCACGAAATGGAGCTCGTCGAAGGAGGCGAAGAGCATCGGTATCTGGAAGACGTTGAACGCCGGATCGATCGCCGCGAGCCCGGCGACGGTGATCGCCGCGCCCTGGAACTGGCCGACCCGGGTCTTGCGCAGCACGTCCGACTCGTCGCCCGCGACGCCGCCGGCGTAGACCCGCAGCTGGACTCTTCCGCCGGTCTCCTTCGCCCAGCGATCGCCCATCGAGCGCATCGCCGCGTCCCAGACCGAGCCCTGAGGAGCGAGCGTCGCCAGCTTGAGCGTCTGGGCGAAGGCTGTCGTCCCGGCGAGGACGCCGAGCGCCGACACCAGGATCGAACGAGCGCCTCGCGACCACCGGCTGCTAGTTGGGATCATCGTGGGATGTCTCCTCGGCAGTCCCCGCTGCCTCGTCCTCGACGAAGAAGTAGTCGTCGATGCGCTGCTCCAGGATCGTCGCCCAGCGCTGGGCGATTCGGTTCGCGAGGCGGTCCTCGACCGACGCGTCGGGATCGACCGCCCGCGCCTTGCCGAGCATCTCGCGGAACTCGCTGCGCGCCTGCCGCGGTACCGTGGACAGACGCGCCCACGTGACATAGGGCCCTGCCCGCCGGCCGGCGGAGAGCTCGATCGCCCGCGCGAAGTGCTGGCCGGCGCGCACGAAGTTGCCGCCCATCGCGGGCGGGAGCGAATCGAAGCCGATCATGACTTCGTGGAGCGAGCCGCGGTCCCAGCTCTCGTCGAGCACCAGCGCCCGTTCGAAGATCGAGCGCACGACCGGCAGGTCGGCCACCAGCTCGGGCCGGTCCAGTCCGAGTCCGATCGCCGAGCCCCAGGCGGCGCCGGTCCAGAAGAGCAGCTCGACGCCATCGCGGGGGATCCGCGCCAGCGCGGCATCGGGCTCGTCGGCCAGCCCCTGGCCCGCGCCGGCGAAGCGCTCGTCGAGGGCGCGCAGGCAGTATCCGCGGGCCCTCAGGTGCAGCCTCCGCGCCCGCTCGCGCAGCTCTTGCGCGGCGGCGAAGTCGCCGCTCTCGAGCTCGGCGGCGTCGGGTTCGAGGAATCCGCCGGCGTAGCTCGCGAAGCCCCGGCAGAGACCGAGCAGCAGGCCGGGGTGCCGCGGCGACTCGGCGAGCAGTCCCTCCATCGTCTTGAGGGCGAAGGGAAGCGCATCGCGGATCAGCTCGGGATCGTCCTCGCTGCTCCAGCTCGCGCCGCCGCTCGCCAGGTAGTCCGCGACCTTGCGCACGGCGATCGTTCGCAGCGAGCAGCCGGAGAGGGCGAGCGCGGCGCAGAGCGTCAGGGCGAGTCCCGGGCGGTTCATCCGGAAACCATTCTAGGCGGCAACCGTGGAATACTCGAAGTGAGTTTGAACCGAGCCACCGACCGCCCGACCGCGCCTCCGACGGCCGACCCTCCGGGGGGCCCGGCGGCGGCCCCGCCGCCAGGACCATGAGAGGGGACAGTCGAGCCGGGGACGACGGCTATGCGCCCGTCGAGACGGTGGAGGCCTGGCCGGTCCTCTCGCTGCTCTGCTTCGCCGCGTCGCTCGGCGCCCGGCTCCTCTCCCGGCTCGTCCCCCGGGAGTTTCGCCCCTACCCGTGGGGCGTCGTGCTGCCGGTCGGCATCGCCGCCTCGCTGGCCCTGCTCGGGATCCTCTTCGCCCTGGCCGGCCTCGCCCGGCAGCGTGGCCGCGGGCTCGCTCGGATCGCCCTCCTGCTCAACGCGATCGTCCTGGTTCTCACGGTCCTCGCCGCCCTGGCGATGGTCTACATCCTCCGTCGCTGAGCGCGCGATAAGAAAAAGAGAGGGGCGTCGCCGCCCCTCTCTCTAGACTGCCGGCTGTCCTGACGATCAGAAGTCGTATCGGATGCCGAACTGGATGGTGCGCGGCGTTCCGGGAGTCGTCTCCTTGCCGAAGTTCGCGTTGCTCGGCGTGGAGAGGTTCGGGTTGCCCCAGACCCAGTTCGTGGTCGGAACCGACCAGTTCGCCTCGTCCGTGCAGTTGAAGCACTCGGCGAAGATCGAGATCTCGCCGGGCCCCACCGCGAAGGGCTTCGCGATCCGCAGATCGAGAGCCCACGAGTCCGGCTGGCGCTCGCTGTTGCGCTCCACGTGCACTCCGTCGATGGTCGGACGGTCGACGCTGTTGGTGTCCTGGTTGGTGTCGGCGCCGGTCGTGATGTTCCACGGCGAGCCCGAGGCGAACCGGAAGGCACCCGAGAGCTGGATCCCCCACAGCGGAGTCTCCCACAGCCCGTTGAGCACGCCGCGCCATTCCTGGTCCCGGTTCGAGTAGCCGTAGTTGAGATCCAGGTTGTTCACGTCCTCCGCCTGGATGCCGGCGAAGTTACGCTCGTTGGAGTCGTCGTCCTTGTCCTTCGCCCACGTGACCGCGGCGTAGTACTGGAAACCGTCGCGCAGCCGGCGGTTCAGATTGAGGGTCACCGCCTGGTACTTCGACCGGGCGTCCGAGACGCTGGTCGTGACGCGCCCGTAGTAGGGGTTCGGCCGCGTCCGGCTGTAGCGCGGCAGCCCGTTGGCCGCCAGCGTGCCGTCGTACTGCAGGTTGGGGTCGGTCAGGCGCTGCAGCTGCTTGGTTTCGGCGTAGGTGACGTCGAGGCCCAGCGAGGTGAAGGGCATGATCTCGCGCTCGGCGCCGAGGGTGATGCGGTCGGTGTAGGGGTTCTCGAAGTCGGGATCGATCGCGAAGACGCCCGGAGCCCGCGGGTTCGGCACCTGCGAGAAGTCGATCCGTTCGGTTCCGGGGACGGTGAACTCGTCACCCCAGCCCGGCGCGAGCGGGTCGGTCGGCGCCAGCACCTGGCCTCCCGCGGTCGGCGCGTTGATCTGGTACTGGGTGCCGCGCAGGCCGTTCGAGGTGTAGAGCTGGGCGAGCAGAATCGCCGGAGTCCGCGACCAGTAGCGGCCGAGCGACAGGCGGATCGCCGTCTTCTCGTCGGGCGCCCAGGAGATGCCCAGGCGGGGCGAGATCTGGTCGGTCAGGTCCGCGTCCGGTACCGTGGCGGTCAGATTGTAAGAGCCGTTGGCGTTGCGGTCGTTGGGGTTGAGGATCGGATCGTCCGGGTTGTCGAGGCTCTCGAAGCGGACCCCGAAGGAGACCGTGAGATTCTGGTCGACGTACCACTGATCCTGGACGAAGAGCGCGGTTTCCTTCTGCCCGAAGTCGGCCCGCCCCGCCTGGTCGGCGGTGAGGCCGCCCAACCCGCCGAACTGGTTGTAGGACTGCCACTTGCCGGCCAGGAAGTCGGCCTTGCTGTTGAAGCGGAAGACACCGCGCCAGTTGCCCTTGAAGACCTGGTCGATCGAGGTGTCGTTGTACTCGCCGCCGAACTTGACCACGTGGTCCCCGGCGAGCCAGGTCACCGTGTCGGCGATCGCCTTGCGCTCGGTGGTCGAGGTGATCGGCAGGAAGGAGACCTCGCCGTAGGCGCCGAGCCCGGCGACCTGGAAGTCAGGCAGGTCGAGCCCCTTGTCCTCGCGCGGCGTGTCCTCGGTGATGTAGTTGATCGACAGGTCGTTGAGCACGTTGCTGCCGAACTGTCCGGTGTAGGAGCCCACCCACGCCTGGGTGTCGAGCCCCTCGATCCCGTTGTAGGAGTCGGTTCGGGTGGTGGCGGTCGAAGTGCCGTTCTCCCCCAGGTAGTCGGTGAAGTTGGCGCGCACCATGATGCGGTGCGCTGGGTTGGCCTGGAAGTCGATGCGGCCGAACGTCACGTCGCCGTCCTGGGAGGACGGATAGGTCGAAGCCGAGGCGAGCTCGGGATAGGCGGCGAACACTTCGGCGTCGAGCACCCGCGCGTCGATCGGCACCGTCTGGCTCTTGTTCTGCTCGTCGTAGGAGACGAAGTAGAAGAGCCGGTCCTCGATGATCCGGCCACCGATCGAGCCGCCGTACTGGTCCTTCTCCTGGTCGGCCGGCTCCACGCCGTTGGCGAAGTCCTCGATCAGGCTCTGCGGCTGGTTGTAATAGAAGAGGGAGCCGTGCAGGTTGTTGGTGCCGCTCTTGGTGATCACGTTGACGAAACCGCCGGCCGAGCGCCCGAACTCCACCGAGGCGCCGTTGGTGATCACCGAGAACTCCTTGATCGACTCCTGCGAGACCGAGAGCGGAGCTCGTCCCTCGGCGCCACCGACCGTGCCGCCGAAGAAGGCGTTGTTGAAGTCCACCCCGTCGATCGTGACGTTGGTGTTGATGCC
>CAYZWR010000059.1:0-20320 GCA_964481735.1 uncultured Thermoanaerobaculia bacterium | reverse complement strand
TCGATCTTCGGCACCCAGGAGAAGCGCGGCAACTCGTAGGTGTCGAAGTTCTTGTCGAGGATCGCGCCGCCGACGAAGCGCAGCTCCTCGGCGAGGGCGTAGCCGAGGCCCATGGTGATGCACCCCTCGATCTGCATCTTCGCGCCCTCGGGGTGGATCACGATTCCCATGTCCTGCGCGGCGACCACGCGCTTCACCCGGACCTTGCCCGTCGAGCGATCGACCTCCACCTCGGCCATCAGCGCCACGTAGGTGCCGGCGTCGATGCCGCAGGCCACGCCCTGACCGCGCCCGCTGGGCCCCCTGGCCGACTTCCATCCGAAGGCCGCAGCGGCGCCCTCGAGCACCCGGCGCATGCGCCCATCCTTCAGGTTGCGCAGCCGGAACTCGAGCGGGTCGAGGCCGGCGGCCGCCGCCATGACGTCGAGATGCGACTCGCGCGCGAAGACGTTCATGTTGGCCCCGGGCGCGCGCCAGGGGCCGACGGCGAAGGCGTGCAGCCGCGCGCCGCTGCCCGGATCGGCGCCGTAGCTCGGCCCGCTGAAGGCGCGGATCCGGACGTTGGGGACGTCGTAGAAGAGCTCCGCGCTCCGCCTGCCCGCCGCCCAGACGTCGTAGTTCCAGAGCACGAGCCGCCCGTCACCGTCGACCGCGGACGCGACCTCGACGACCGCCGCGGGGTCGAAGATGTCGAAGAAGAGCTCCTCCTCGCGCGTCCAGGCGACCATCACCGGCGCTCCCGCCGCGCGCGCCAGGCGCGCCGCTTCGACCGCCTGCTGGTGCGCGCTCTTGCCGCCGAAGCCGCCGCCGACGTAAGGGGTGATCACTCGGACGCGGTCCGCCGGGAGGCCGAGCGCGGCGACGATCGACTCCCGGGTCCCGAACGGCGTCTGGGTCGAGGCCCAGACCGTCAGCTTGCCGTCGACGAGCTCGGCGAGCGCGGTGTGGGGCTCGATCGGAGCGTGCGCGACGTAGCCCTTGTGAAAAACGCTCTGCACGACCTCGATCCCGGGCAGGGCGGGCGCCCCCTCGGGATCGCCGGCGCGGACCACTTCCTGCAGGTCGGCGGCCGCCGACTTGAGGTGGGCGAAGATCGATTCGGTATCGGCGCCGTTGGGCGCCGGTCCCCAGTTGGCGTGCAGCGCCGCGAGCGCGGCCGCGGCGGCTTCGGGCTCGGCGTGCAGGACGGCGACGAGATCCCCGTCGCGAACGATCCGCACCCCCGGCAGCTTCTCCGCCGCGGCGCTGTCGACGCCCAGGAGCTTCGCGCCGTGCGCCGGCGGGCGGAGGATCCGCGCATGGAGCATGCCGGGACGGCGAACGTCGCCGGCGTAGAGGGCGGCGCCGGTGACCTTGGCGCGGCCGTCGAAGCGGCGGGGCGAGCGGCCCATGACCTGGAACTCCCGGACCTGCTTCAGCACCGCCTTCTCGCCGACCAGGCGCGCGATCTTCCTGCCTTGGGCGAGCTCGCCGTAAGTGACCTTGCGGCTCGGGTTCGAGGCGACGAAGACGACGCCGTTCTCGACCTCGAGCTCGCCGCGCGCGACGCCCAGTTGCTTCGCCGCGAGGCCGAGCAGCACCAGCCGCGCCTCGGCCGCCGCGGCGCGCAGCACCGGGCCGAACATGCGGGTGGTGAGCGAGCCCCAGGTGCCGGCGTCCCACGGGCAGCGGTCGGTGTCGCCCATCACCATGTCGATCGAGGAGAGGGCGACGCCGAGCTCGTCGGCGGCCATCTGCGCCTGCGAGGTCATCACCCCTTGGCCCATCTCGATCTTGCCGGTGAAGACGGTGACCCGTCCGTCGGCGCCGATCAGCAGGTAGGCGTTCAAGTCCTCGGGGTAGGCGCGGCGCCCCTGGGCGAAGAGGTCGTCGGGCCCCAAGGTGACCAGCACCGCGATGCCGCCGCCGACCATGCGCAGGAACGTGCGGCGGTCGAAGCCACGGTCGAGCGCGCGGTCGACGGCGCGACCGATCTCGGCGCCGATTCCGGTCGGAGCGGTCATGACGCACCTCCCTTGCCCGCCGCGACCTGGCCGGCGGCGACGCTCTCGATCGCGGCGAGGATGCGCTGGTGGGCGCCGCAGCGGCAGAGGTTGCCGTCGAGCCCGTCGACGATCTGCTGCCGGGTGGCGTGCGGCAGTCTGGCGAGCAGCGCGTGCGCGGCGAGGATCATGCCCGGCGTGCAGTAGCCGCATTGCAGCGCGCCCTGCTCGACGAAGGCCTCCTGCAGCGGGTGGAGCTCGTCTCCCGCGGCGAGCCCCTCGATGGTGACGACGCGTTTACCGGCGATCGCCGCGACCGGCGTCGTGCAGGCGTGGAGCGCCGCGCCGTCGACGAGCACCGTGCAGGCGCCGCACAGCCCCTCGCCGCAGCCGTACTTGGCGCCGGTGAGGCCGAGCTCGCCGCGCAGCACCCAGAGCAGCATGCGGCTGCCGTCGACCTCGAGCGTGGTGGGTTGGCCGTTCAGATGGAACCGGATGGCGCTCTTCATGCCCGCCTCCAATCGCAGCGTCTCGCGAGGGCCCGGGAGGGTGGCGTCGCCGAGCGGCCGGCACACCGCCCCGAGGACTGCGCCGAGCCTACCAGGAGCCGCAACCCGCCATCGCGTATCCTCGCTCCAGGATCCGTAGGAGGGCGAGATGCGCCAGACCGTGAACGGCATCGACATCGCCTGCGACGTGCAGGGTCGCGAAGGCTCCCCCTGGGTGGTCCTGGTGCACGGATTCCCCTTCTCTCGTGCCACCTGGGCGGGCCAGACGGCCGTCCTGGCGCGGGACTTCCGCGTGCTGACCTACGACCTGCGAGGCCTGGGTGAGAGCGCGCTCGGACCGGCTCCCCAGCCGCTGGAGGCTTATGTCGACGACCTGCTGGGGCTGCTCGACGCGCTCGGCATCGCGCAGGCGGCCCTCGCCGGGCTCTCGATGGGCGGCTACATCGCGCTGCGCGCCGTCGAGCGCGCGCCGGAGCGGTTCTGGGCGCTGGCGCTCTGCGACACCCGCTCCGAGCCCGACAGCGACGAAGGCAAGCTCGGCCGCGCCGCCGCCATCCGCTCCCTGCACCGCGACGGCGAGCGGCCCTTCCTCACCGGTCTCCTGCCCAGGCTCCTGCTGCGCCCGGACTCTCCGGCCGGCCGCACGCTCGAGGAGGTGATGCGCGGCAACCGCGCCCCGGGCATGGCCAACGCGCTCGTCGCGATGCAGGGCCGCACCGATACCACTCCGGCGCTCGCGGGCTTCGACCTGCCGGTGCTGGTGCTGGTGGGCAGCGACGATCTGCTCACCCCGCCCGACGTCGCGCGCGCGCTGGCACGGCGGATCCGCGGTGCCCGGCTCGTCGTGCTGGCGAATGCCGGACACGTCAGCAATCTCGAGGCGCCCGAGGCCTTCAACGCGGCCCTGGCGGAGTTCTTCCGCGGCGCCGCGGAGGCCCAGCCCGGGTCGCGAGCGACGCTGTTCCCGCCGTCCGCGCCGGCCTAGAAGAAGCGTCCCGGCACGAGAGGCAGGACCCGGCGAGCCGGGAGTCCACAGGCCCCGGGCTGCGCCATCCCCTATACTCCGCTCCGCGGTTCGTCGAACTGTTGAGGAAGCGCCCAAGCCCACGTGATTCCAGCGCTGGATCGACTCGGGCTGGTGCCTCTCGCGGGTAGCTCGGGCGCTGCGGCGATGGCGAAGATGCGGCGCCGAGGGTGAGGGCAGCCCACCGAGTCGTCGCCCATCGCGAGGTCGAAGGTATTCTCGGAGCGCCTGCGCCCGGCCGAGGCCGTGCAGGACTCCGCAACATCTAGGTCGAGGAGGTCGTCGATGCATCACGTTCGTCTCGTCTGTACCGCCGCGATGCTCGCCTTTCTGCCCGGCGTCATGTCCGCCCAGGGCGGCTTCGTCACGAGGTTCACTCCCGACGGGGCCCGGATCTCGACGTTCCCGGTCGGGCTCGCCGAGGGGCAGTACATGTCGTTCGTCGAGCGCGACGCGACGGACCGGATCTACGTCGGGCGGATCGACTCCGGGCACGGCACCTTCCAGTTCAATCCCAACGACCAGATCGCCGTCTTCGAGCCCGACGGCTTCGGGCCCGTGCTGCTCATCAAGGGCTCGACCCGCAATCAGAACGGCCTCACCTTCGATGCCGCGGGCGATCTCTACTTCGGCGCGGTCGTGGACGGCGGAGCGCTCGGCGAGAACCTGGTCTTCCGCTTCACTGCCGCCGGCGCCGAGATCGACTCCTTTGGCATGCAGCTCAACGACTACACCGACTTCGTCACCGCGCCCGGCGACCGGATCTTCGCGCTGCGCAACAACAACCGCGACATCGTCGAGTTCACCACCGCGGGCGTCCAGGTGAACGCGATCTCGGAGTTCGGCCGCTTCGGCCGCCTGATGGCGCTCGACGAGACCGCCACGTCGCTGTGGACCTACCAGCCGCTGAACGGTTCGAACCCGCCCGGCGACTTCCTCATCCAGTACGACCTCGGGCTGAACGAGCTCGCTACCATTGACCTCGAGCCGCACGGCAACCCGCGCGTGGCCGGCCTCGAGGTGAACGCCGCCGGCGAGATCCTCGCCCTGCTCGACGATGCTCGAATCCTGGTCTTTGCGACCGACGGCACGCTGCTGCGGACCATCGACCTCGAACTGCTCACCGACGCCAACAACCTGGCGTTGGCGTCCGACGGCAGCCTGCTGGTCGGTCATCTCACTCCGATCGTGAGCCAGGCGATTCCGACGCTCGACTCCTACGGTCTCGCGGCGCTCGCGCTCGCCCTCGCGGCGCTCGCCGCGCAGCGCATGGCGAGGCGCCGGGAAGCCAACCGCGTCGCCTAGGTCGGTGCCCCGCCCGAAGCTCGCCAACCGCGCTCGATCGCGTGGAGGGGAGCAGTGACACCCCAGGGACAGGCACGCCACATGTGTGACGTTCCTGTCCCCGATCTGCTCCGCACGAGCGGCCCAACGAGCCGGAAACCTCGCCGGCGTGGCGATCACGGTGCGGGGGCCAGCGAATCGCCGGGATGTCGCTGCGCAGGCGTCGGCCGATTCTCCCGGCGGGGGCGGCGGCGCACCATGCGACCGAAGATGGCTCGGGACATCGGCTCAGGGAGAGGCGGAGCGGGACGTTGTCGCGTCGTTTCGGCGGCTGTCGACTTCGCGCGTCGTGGGATGGCAGTTCGAGCGGAACCGGGTGGCGCGCTTCCTGGCGGCCCCTCCCTGGAAGACTGCTGGAGAAGCCTCAGGAAGCCGGTGGCGGCTCGTGTAACGCGGCGCGCACCTCGCTCGCGGAGACCTCGAGACCGATGACGTCGCGCAGCAGGGCGAGCGCCGCGCCGTCGTCGAGCTCGCGGGTCTCGCTCACTTCGCCGCAGCGGCGGGTGTAGCTGCGGCCGCGCAGGACGTGGCGGGCGTCGAGCGTCGAGCGTTGCGCCGTCAAGGACCTGACGAAGGTCGAGTGCGGCCAGGTCGAGGTGAAGTGATTGGCGACCAGGAAATCGACCGGTTGCGCCGGCGCCTCGAGGAAGGCATAGAGATCGCTCCAGCCCTCGCCGGCGCGGCGGCGCAGCACCCGGGTGCCGTCCGGTTCACGCGCCAGGCAGTGGGAGTCGCCGGCGCACGCCACCGGCGTGCCGTCGAAGGGCACGGGGAGGAGCGGGCCGTCGCCGCCGAAGCCGACGTCGGCCAGGCGATCCCCGTCCGGGAATCGGACCCGGAGCGTCATGTGGGTGCGGGGCAGCAGCGTCGTGGCGCCCGGCGGCCGGACCCGCGCCTCGAGCGTCTGGACCGCGAAGCCGAGAGCACCGAGCACCGCGGCGAAGAGCGTGTTCTGCTCGAAGCAGTAGCCGCCGCGCCGCCGTCCGACCAGCTTCGCCTCGAGGCTCGGCAGGTCGAGCGCGATCGGCCGGCCGAGCCGGACGTCGAGGTTCTCGAACGGAATCGTCGTGGCGTGCGCGAGCTGCAGGCGCTCCAGCGTCGCCAGGGTCGGCGCGCGCTCGCCGGTGAATCCAACGCGGCGGAAGTAGCGTTCGAGGTCGGGGCTCGGGAGCTCGCTCATCGCGCGGTACCCGCGTGGCGCCGAACTCTAGCTCACCTCTCCGCGGCCGAACCCGCCGCGCCACCGCCCTTCCGCCGCTCCAGCTCGCGGATCTTGAGGTAGAGGAAGAGCGCGACCAGGCTGACGATGAGCGTCGAGATGGCGAGTCCGATCTTGCGGAAGGAGTACTCCTCGAGGCCCGCGGCGAGCGTGGCGCGGGCGTTCTCCGTCAGGGTGAAGCCGCGCTTGGCCGTCTTGTCGAACTCGGCGCGGTCGAAAGCGTGGATCTTGGAACGCGACTCGACCAGCACGTCCTGCACGCTCACCATGTCGAAGCGCAGGTCGGAGAGATCGAGGCCCTGCTTCTCGGCCTGGTCGATCGCCACCAGCGTCTCCTGGCGCTGGCGATCGAGCGCGACGATCTGGTCGTGGAAGTGCTGCGCCGTGGCGTTGCACTCCGGCCCACCGTACTCGTCGTGGCAGCTCTTGCAGACATTGCCCGGCCCCGTGCCGAGCATGGCGTCGGAGGTCTTGCGGATCTCGTGGTTGCCGTGGCAGACCTCGCACTCCGGCCACTCCATGGACTCGAAGGCCGACTTGTGCGGGCTGCCGTCGAACAGCTTGCCGTTGTTGACGTGGCAGTTGCGGCAGATCTGCGAGACCGAGGCGACCGCGGGCGGCATCGCCGCGTGGTTGCCGTGGCAGTCGTTGCAGGCCGGAGCGCCGAGGTCGTGGCGCTCGAGCAGCGCCTGGCCGTGCACGCTCTGGCGATACTGCTCGAGCTGGTCGGTGGGCATCGGCGTCTTCCCGTCGTCGAGCTTGACGCCGCGCATCGTGGCGGCGTCGGCATGGCACTTGGCGCAGGTGCCGGGGATGTTGCTCGGGAAGACCATCGACTGCGGGCTGCTCGGACGCCGGATGCCGTGCACGCCGTGGCACGAGACGCACTGCGCCGCCTTGACGTTGCGCCGTGAAAGCACGGCCTGGCCGTGCCGGCTCTCGCGGTACTTGAGCATCTGGTCGACCGGCAGCGAGGGATTGAACGCCCGCATGAAAGCGGTCTGGCTGTGGCACGCCTCGGTGCAGAAGGTGGGGATCCAGCTCCGGTCGGCCTGGCGCGCCTCGCGGCTCGGCCAGCGATCGTAGATGGCTTGGCTCATCTCCTCGTCGGTCGGCTTGCCGCCGTGGCAGCCGGAGCAGGAGAGGCCGCGCCGCAGGTGCACGTCGGCCACCACTTCGCGCAGATCGAGGTGGCCGGCCGGTTCGCCGGCCGCCGGCACGCGGAACAGCGTCTCCTCGGGCTGCTGGTCCGGGTTGGTGTGGCAGAGCACGCAGTTGTCCTTGAGCAGCAGCTCGATGTGCTCGTCGGCGACGTCGAGCGAGAGCAGCGCGGCGAGCTGCTGGGGATTGTCGAGCAGGCCGCGCTTCTGCGCGGCGAAGAACAGCTCCTGCGCGTGTTTCGGCAGCTGACGGAACTCGCTCCGCGCCGCCTCGGGCAGGGCCGCGTCGTCGAGCAACCGCGAGAAGCTCGCTGGCCAGCTCGCCTCGGGCAGCGTTCCGCTCGGCTCGGACTGTGCGCTGGCGGGCGACGCGGCGGCGAGGCCGGCGACCAGGAGCGCCGCACTGGCGACCGCGCGGCCGCGCCGCCAGGTGGCGACCAGGACGACGGCGAGCAGCGCCGTCGCGACGGCGCCGGAGGCGAGATAGCTCAGGCCGGCGAAACCGTGCAGCAGGGCGTGCACGACCGGCAGGGCGCTGATCCAGAAGTAGCGGTGCTTCCAGAGCGCGGCGCGCAGCAGGGTGACGGCTCCGGCGCCGCCCGCGAGCCAGAGCGCGCAGGTGCGGGCGACGAGGCGGGCATTGGCGGGATCGGCGACCGGATCGACCCCGTGCGCGACCTCGGGCGCTCCGACGTCCCAGGCCTTGAGCATCAGGAAGGCGAGGAAGTAGAGGATGCCGACGCCGAAGTCGGTGAACGCCGGCCCCGGCCGATTGGCGGCGGCGCGGCGATCGAGGAACGGCACCAGGGCCCAGATCGCGAGCAGCACCGTCGCCAGCGCCAGGCAGGCCTGGGGCCCCTCCATGCCGAAGAAGTGCGCCGGGAACTCCTTGAGCAGCTGGTACATCCAGAGGAAGTACCACTCCGGTTTGATGCCCGGATAGGCCGGCTTCAGCGGATCGGCCTTGAGCCCGAGCTCCCACTCGAAGCCCGGGATGCCCGGGCCGTGGGGCAGGAGCACGGCGAGCAGCGCCAGGAGGTTCACCGCCAGGATCCAGATCAACAGGTCGCGCAGCGCGAAGTTGGGAAAGAACGGCATGCCCCGCTTCGGCTCGGCGGCGCGCGGGGCGGGCGGCTCGGCCGGCGGCTCCGGAATGCCCTCCGCCATGCCCTGCTTCTGGATCAGCAGCAGATGGACGCCGACCACCGCGAAGGTGGCGATCGGCAGCACGCAGACATGCAGCGCGTAGAAGCGATAGAGGGTGTGGATCGACACCTCGTCGCCGCCGCGCAGCACGCGCAGCAGCCAGTGGCCGATCACCGGCACGGCCTTGACCGAGTCGGTGCCGACGGCGGTCGCGAAGTAGGCGAGC
This sequence comes from uncultured Thermoanaerobaculia bacterium, assembly GCA_964481735.1. Classification (GTDB taxonomy): domain Bacteria; phylum Acidobacteriota; class Thermoanaerobaculia; order Multivoradales; family JAGPDF01; genus JAGPDF01. Next base: position 11,710 of record CAYZWR010000059.1, on the reverse strand, counting down.
TCGTTCCAGGGCAGGAGGTAGCCGGAGAAACCGAAGCCGAGCGCCAGGCCGAACAGCGCGATGCCGGTCAACCAGGTCAGCTCGCGCGGTTTGCGGTAGGCGCGCAGGAAGAAGACGCTCCACATGTGGACCATGAGCGACAGGATCATCAGGTGCGCCGACCAGCAGTGCACCGCGCGCACCAGCCAGCCGAACGGCACCTTGGTGACGATGTAGCGCATGCTCTCGTAGGAGGTCGACTCGCCGGCCTGGTAGTACATGAGCAGCAGGATGCCGGTGACGATCTGGATGGTGAAGAAGAAGAGCGTCAGGCCGCCGAGGAAGTACCAGAGCAGGGAGTGCCTGCCGACCGGCACCTCCTTGTGGCGGGCGAAGCGCTCGACGGCGGCGAGGTCGTAGCGCTCGTCGAGCCAGCGCCAGAAGGCGGAGCGATCGTGGGCGGGGCGGGCGGGGGCGGAGAGGGGCTCGGTCTGCATGGCTCAGGCCGTCTCGCTGCGGGAGATCACGACTTTGCCGTCGAGCGCACCGCTCGCCTTGTAGGCGGCGAGCGGCCGCGGGGGCGGCCCGGAGAGCACCCTGCCGTCGAGATCGAAGCGGCCGTTGTGGCAGGCGCACCAGATGATCGACTCGTCCGCCTTGTACTGCACCGTGCAACCCTCGTGCGTGCACTTGGCGGAGCAGGCGCGCAGGCGCTGTTGCGGATCCCGGAAGACCAGCACGCGCTCGGTGCCGAGCGCGACGATGGCGAATCCGGCGTCGGCGACGTCCTGCTTCGCCTTGTCGCCGAGCACCACTTCGTCGGCGTTGACGCTCGCCTGCAGGGGGCTGAGGTAGCGCAGCACCGGATAGAGGAGCGTCGCCAGCCATCCCGCCAGGCTGCCGCCGAGCAGAGTGTTGACGAACCTGCGGCGCTGCGGACTCGCGGGTCGATCGGGCCGGGGGCTGCGCTCGTCCGCCATCGTTCTCCCCTCCTCGGTGAAACCTGGCGTCGTCGCGAGCTGTGCGTCGACGGGTGACCGGCACGAACCTCGCGACCTGCTGCTTCCACGGACTGGGCTCGGAGCTTAGCCCCAGACGCGCCGCCTCGGCTCACCCCTCGGGGTGGGGCCTCGCCGGGCCGGCGTTCGCGCCGGTCTCCCGGCGGGTCCATGGCCAGAGGCGCCGCCGCGCGCGCCGATCGATGGAGTGTCGAGGGCGCGCCACCCGCCGCAGGCGGCCGCGCCGAAAGGAAAGGGGCGCCGCAAGGCGCGGCGCCCCTTCGAGTGCTGCGGCGGAACCCGCCGGTCTTCAGTGGAAGTCGAAGTACGCGTGCACGTCGCTCGCCGCCGGGATGCGCAGCGTCAGGCGCCGACAGGTGCCCTCCCAGGCGCCGTCGGTGCGCCAGTTGACGTGGTAGCTGGTCCCCCGCTTCGGGAACGCCGGCGAAGCGATCGCCAGCGGTGCCTCGCCGGTCGGCTCGAGCGTCGAGCAGTCGACCTCCTGCGAATCCATTTCGACGCTCGGTACTCCTTGGAGCGAGAACTTCACCGGCACCGTCGAGCCGGCGTTGACGTCGTTGACGATCGGTCCTTCGTAGACCGGCGGCTGGAATCCGCCGAAGGTCGCTGCCGTGCAGGTGGCCGGCAGGTCGAACGCCTCGACGCCGTCGGTGCGGCTGAGCGAGCTGCCCTGGCTCGCGCTCGCGCCCAGGCCGCGCTTGGCGAAGCCGCGCCAGATCTCGCACTGGTTGGCGCCGCCGGTGAGCGCGCCGTCGGCCGCCAGGATGGCGTCGCGGCCGTCGACGAAACCGGGCCGGCAGGGCTGGAACTTCATGCCATCGATGACCAGCTGGAACGCCAGGTTGTTGCCGCCGGTCGACCAGTCGGCGTAGAGGTCGGCGTTGTAGCCGTAGCGGTCGACCAGGTTCCAGTAGACCTCCCAGAGCATGCTGTTCCAGACGTAGCCGATGCCGTGCGGCTGGCTGATGTTGATCACGTCCGCCACCCAGGCGTAAGTCGAGGGATTGACCGACATGTCGGTCGAATACTGCGTCGGGCGGATGCCCAGCCCGGTCGGGGGCTGGAAGCTCACGTAGGTGCCGATCCCGCGCGCCGTGGTCGCGGTGTCGGAGGGGTCGGTCGTCAAGGTGAGCGCGAACCAGTCGCTCCACCCTTCACCCATCTGCTCGGCGTTGTTGAGGCAGTTGACCACCGCCGGCCCGCCGGTCAGGCGGTTGGAGATGCCGTGGCCGTACTCGTGGGCGATGACGCCGTTGTCGATGTCGGAGTCGCGGTCGGGAGCGCCGCCGGTGCCGTCGGCGATCACGACGTCGAGCGGCAGGTTGGCCTTGAAGAGGTTGGCGTCGTCCAGGCTGATCATCACCGAGGGGATGACGATCGTCGGGTCGGCGCCGCCCATGGCGACCGGTGGACCGGCGATGTTGTTGCCCACGATCGCCACCGCCGCGCCGGCGTTCTGCGCGTTCTTCACTTTGACCGTGAAGTTGCAGCTGCCGCGGTCCGCGAGCGGGATGCCGCCCGGCGGCACGGCGAAGGGCTCGCAGCCATCGCTCGTCGCGCCGACGCCGTCGTTGACCAGGAACACCGTACCGGCGATCGGACCGGTGGTCACCAGGCTCTCGCCGAAACCGGCCATCGGACCGTAGTAGACGCCGGCGATCGGCGACGGCGCCTGCACGGTGATCGGGTTCGGCGCCGACGAGCGCCACTCGAACATCTGCATGCGCGGCCTGACGCCGTCGACTCCGGTGCCGAAGTTCGCGTTGTTGCGGCCGCTGCCGTCCTGGGCCTCGGCGCGCACGTCGTCACCGCCGACACCACCGTTGCCATAGGTGTTGACCTGGAAGTTGCCCCCCGCCTCGTCGAAGCCGTAGTTGTAGGTCACGTCGTGCATCACGTTGTTCCAATAGAACAGGTTCGCGACCATGGCCGGCTGCGAATCGAGGGGGCGCGAATCGAGGTCGAGCGGGAAGTCGAAGAGGAGCCCCGCGCCGCCGTTGGGATCGCTTCCTGGATCGGGCAGGTTGTTGTTGTCGCGGTCGGCGTAGGCGTGCACGTTGTTGCCGCGGGTCACGGTGAACTCGGCCCCGGGCGCGCCGTCCGTGTCGTGCCAGCCGAACGGGGAAGCGGCCGGGTTGGCGACGTCGGTGACCAGCGAGCGGCCGCCGTCGCTCGGGCTCTCGAGCGGCAGCGGGAAGACGTTGTACATCGCGCCATCGGTGGGCGCGAACGTCGGCGCGAGGGAGACTCCGCGCCGCGGCCGCGCGACGGCGGCGGCGATCGCCTCGGCCGAGTCGTGGACGATCAGATCGTCGCGGCCGAGCAGAGCGCCGCTCGTCGCGTCGACCAGCGCGTACCACCAGTGCGCGCCGCTGGCCTCTTCGATCTCGAGCTGCCAGGCGAGCCGGACGGCGCGGTCGGCGGCATGCCAGACCAGCTTCGCTTCGATCGGTCGCAGAGCGATGCCACCCTCCGAGAGCGTCGTCGCGTCGTCGGCGCCGCCGCGGCGCGCGAGCACCGCGAAGGGCGTCGTGGCGCGCAGTCCGAGGTGGGTGGCCGCAGCGGCAGCGGCGGCCGTCGCGGAGAGCTGCGCCTCACCGGCTGGCGCCGCCGCGGCGAGGCTCGGCACGAAACGGCTGGTGGCGTGGAGCACTTTGCCGTCGCGCCCGACGCTGACGTTCACCATGCCGTTGTAGACCTCGATGCCGCGGTAGCGCTGCTGGAGGTAGACATGGGTGACGCCGTTGTGACGACTCGCGACGACCCCCTTGACGACCTCGTCGGCGAGGTCGGCGCGGGTGAGACCAAGGGTCGGGGCCTGCTGCTGGAGGTAGCCGCGCGCCACGTCGACGGCGCGCGAGCTGTCCGCACCCGCGGCGGCGACTCCGGCCAGGGCGAGGACGACGGCAACTGCGGCGGGGACTCCCTGCGAGCTCATGTGCGACCTCTCTTTCTCCAGCGGCGCTGGAAGGGGCTGGAAAAACGCCAGAGGCGCTCTGGCGTCGGTGCACGCGGTGTTGCCGAGGCGCGCGAACGTAACACGAGTCGAGAAGCCTGGAGTATGGTGTTTCGCCAGGTCCGGCGGCCTCGCCCCCGGGAGCGCCGCGGGCCCGCCCCCGGGCCTGTGCCAGACTCCGGCCGAGCTGTGGGAGATGAGCCTGGACGAGCCCCAGTCGCCGGTCGAGGTCGGCGCGCGCTGACCGCTGACGGGGAACGCGGGTCTGCTTAGGGGCGGCTGAAGATCTCGGTCGCCGCCGGGCCGAGCCAGGCGAGCAGCGCGTCGCGGCGGATCTTGAGCGTGGGAGTGAGCAGGTCGGGGTAGTCCTGGGGCTCGCCCGGGATGACCAGGAGTCGCTTCGGCTTCTCGTACTCGGAGAACGCGTCGAGCGCCGCGTGCGCCCGCTTCAGGAGCTCGGTGCCCGGGTCGCGCCCGGCGGCGGCCAGCCGGTCGAGCGCCGCGCGCTCCACGAAGACCGCCGCCGCGACGAACGGCCGCGCCTCGCCGAAGAGGATCGCGCCGCGGAACGGCTCCTGAGCCGCGATCGCCTTTTCGATCGGCTCGGGCGAGAGCTTCTTGCCCGTCGAGAGCATCAAGAGGTTCTTCGAGCGCCCCTCGATCCAGAGCTGGCCCCGCTCGTCCCGGCGGGCGAGGTCGCCGGTGCGGAAGAAGCCGTCCGCGGTCCAGGCGTCCTGCCCGTCCTCGGGCTCGAGGAATCCGGAGAGCAGCAGGGGGCCGCGCAGGAGCAGCTCGCCGCTCTCCGCGAAGCGCACCTCGTGATCGGGCGAGATCAGGCCGGCGCAGCCCGCCTGGCGCGGGCCGGCGAGCAGGTTGCTCGAGATCATCCCCGAGGTCTCGCTCATGCCGTAGAGCTCGACCATCGGCAGGCCGAGGGCCTCGAAGAACCGGAAGAGCGGCACGGGCGCCGGCGCTCCTCCCGCGTAGAGCGCGCGCACGCGTCCGCCGAGGCGGGCCCGCAGCGCGCGACCGACGATGCGGTCGGCGAGCCAGGTGCCGCTCCGGTCGCGCCAGCGTCGCGAGCCGTCGAGCCGCCGGCGATGCGCGGCTTCGAGGGCGCCCTGGACGAGGCCGCGCAGCGGGGCCGGCATCGCGGCGATCCGAAGCTCGACGGCGCTGCGCAGGCGCTCGTAGACCATCGGCACCGAGAAGAGGTAGGTCGGCCGCAGCGCGAAGCCGAGCTCGATCTCCTCGCGACGCTCGACCATCAGCAGCTCGTGCCCCTGCGCCAGCGCCAGCGCGAACTGGGCGTGGCCGGCGACGTGGCCGTAGGGCAGGAAGTGGAGCCCGACGTCGTCTTCGCCGAGGCCGACCGTCGCCTGCGCGTAGTCGAGCGCGTGCACCATGGTGCGCTGCGCCAGCCGTACCCCCTTGGGCCGCCCGGTCGTGCCGCTGGTGAACAGCAGCAGGAACGGGTCCTCCTCCCCGGCCTGCTCGGCGAGCGCGGCGAGCTCGGCAAGCGAGAGGCCGGGAGCGCGCTCGCCGGTCACGTCGGCCACCGGCAGCAGGCGCACTCCTGCGGGGAGGCTCGCCGCCGGCAGCGGCGCGGACGACACCACCACCGCGAGCCCGGCGGCGGCGAGCTCCGCCGCGGCCGGCGCCAGTTTCTCCCAGGGCTCGCGCCCGGAGACGAAGACCACCCGGGGGCGCACGCGCCGCGCGATCGCCGCCGCCGGCTCCGCCGCCAGGTTGGCGAAGAGCGCCGCCGGCTCGGCGCGCAGGAGCTGCGCGGCGAGCGCCATCATCTGCCACTCGGGCGAGTTCGCCGCGAGCAGCAGGACGCGGTCGCCCGCCGCGACGCCGGCGGCGCGCAGGAAGGCGACGGAGCGGCCGACTCCGGCCGCGAACTGCGCGAACGTCAGCGTGGGGGGTGTTTCCCTCTCCACTCCGGGCGCGCCCGGGGGTCCGACGCGGCGCAGGAAGACCCGCTCCGGCACCCGGCGTGCCGAGGCGATCAGCAAGCGCGGCAGCGTGCGCTCGGGAAAACGGTCGGGGGTGGGTCGCGGAGGCATGCGGAGGAGGCGCCACCGAGAAGCTTACTCCCCATGCCCCGGGAGGCCTCCGGGAGCGAACCCGACGGGGCGGGCTACGTATATGGTTCACGGCACGCCCCGCTGCAGGCCCCGTGATCGAGCGCCCGGCTCTTCCGGCCGAGCGATGCTGTTTACGATGGAGGCACCGATGACGCTCCGCCCCGCCCGCGCAGGACTCCTCTTCGCCGTTCCCCTCGCTCTCGCCTTGGCGGCTCCGGCCCTCCGGGCCTCCGAGGCGCCGGCCGGCAAGATCCCGGTCACCACGGCCTCCGCCGACGCCCGCTCGGCCTACCTCACGGGTCGCGATCTCACCGAACGATTGCGCGGCCAGGAGGCGCGCGCCCACTTCGAGAAGGCGGTCGCCGTCGATCCGGGCTTCGCGGTCGCCTGGCTCGGTCTCGCCAACACGCAGGCGAGCGCCCAGGAGTTCTTCGCCAAGCTCGACAAAGCCGTGGCGCTCGCCGACCAGGTCTCCGCGGGCGAGCGCCTGATGATCCTGGGCGCCGACGCCGGCGGCAAGGGGGACACGGCGACCCAGATCAAGCTCTACGAGGAGCTGGTGCAGACGTACCCGCAGGACGAGCGCGCCCTGGTGTTGCTCGGCAACGTGCACTTCGGAACCCAGGCCTACCGCGATGCGATCGCCCTCTACGAGCGCGCCGCCCAGATCGCTCCCGGCTTCTCGCAGATCTACAACCAGCTGGGGTACAGCTACCGCTTCCTCGGTGAGATGAGCAAGGCCGAAGCGGCCTTCAAGAAGTACACCGAAGTGCTGCCCGACGATCCGAACCCGTGGGACTCCTACGCCGAGCTGCTGCTCAAGCTCGGGCGCTTCGAGGAGTCGATCGCGATGTACCGCAAGGCGCTCGCGGTGCGCTCCGACTTCGTCAACTCGCGCTACGGCATCGCCACCTGCCTCGACCTGCAGGGCAAGGGCGCCAAGGCGCGCAAGGAGCTCGACCGGGCGCTCGTCGAGGCGGCCGATGACGGACAGCGCCGCGCGGCGCTCTTCGCCAAGACGGTCTCCTACGTCTTCGAGGGGGACTTCAAGGCCGCGCAGGCCGAGATGGGCCGGCAGCTCGCGCTCGCCGAGCAGACTCGCGACGCGCTCGGCATGGCTGGAGACCTGGTGGCGATGGGCGACATCGCGCTCGCGGCCGGCGACGTCGCAGCGGCCGAGGGGCATTATCAGAAGGCGATCGACACGGTCGATGCGGCACCCAACGTGGCGGCCGCCAACAAGCAGAACCAGCGCCGCTTCGCGATCTACAACCGCGCCAAGGTGGCGCTCGCCAAGGGGGATCTCGCGGCGGCGAAGCAGGCGTCGGAGGCGCTCGCCCAGGCGGTCGCCGATTCCGGCAACCCCCTCCAGCGGCGTCTGGCGCACGAGGTCGCCGGCCGCGTGGCGCTCGCCGGCCAACAGTGGGACACCGCGATCGCCGAGCTCGAGGCGGCGAACCAGTTGAACCCGTTCAACCGCTACCGTCTCTCCGAGGCCTACGCCGGCAAGGGGGACCCCGCCAGGGCCAAGGAGCTCGCGGACAGCGCCTTCAACGACAACACGCTCACCAACCTCCAGTTCGCCCTGCTGCGCCAGAAGATGAAGGTGGCGAAGGCCGGCTGAAGCGCAGGCGCCCCCAGCGCCGAGGAAGGCGGGCGGGAGCGGCGGGCCCGGATCAAACCCGGGCTCGCCGGCCGCCCTTGGTCACGGATGCCGGTAGAAGATCTTGCCCACGATCTTCCAGCCCTCCGCGAACTTGTAGAGACTCAAGTAGTCGGTGAAGACGAGCTTGCCGTCGCGCGTGAGCTCGACCTTGGCGACCGCCGCGCTGCCGGTGACCTCGACCGACGGGAAGACGGCAGAGGTCGTGCGCCGCCCGTCGGTGGGCGGCGGCTCCTTGACGTTCTGCGCTTCGATCCGCTCGATCCACGTGGCGATCGGCAGCTTCTCGAGGCTGCCGTCCTTCAGGATCAGCATCTCGAAGTCGGGGTGGAAGCCCTGGCGGATCGCCACCGGGTCGCGGAAGTTGTGGATGCCGTCGACGTAGGCCGCGGTCACCACGTCGACCACCGCCTGCTGCTCGGCGGAGAACGTCGCGCCCGCCGCCGGCACCACGCCCGCGAGCACGAGCCACAGACTGCCTGCCACCGCCCAACGAAGTCGTGAAGTGCGCATGTCGAACCCCCGCGCGATCCTAGTCGGAAGGGGCGGGCCGAGCCAGTGGAGTCCTCGTCGTCGGCGCGACCCGCAGCCGCTCCGACGTGCAACTCCGCCGTCGTGGTCGCACTCCCCGATGTCGTCCCGAGCTCCTCCTTCTTGGGAAGGAGCTGTCCCTGGTTCAGCGCTTGCGACAGACCAGGAGCTGGAGATAGGGCAAGACCGCGGGCCCCGAGACCGTCGAAGTGGTGTGGGCGAAGGTCACCGAGTGAGTGTGGCCTTCAGCGCCGCTCGACGTTGCAAAGGTGCGATCCGGATCGGCGGTGAAGGGATAGAGCCCGGTGCCCGCCGTGTCGATGCCGTTCGTCCAGTCGTACAGGGTGATGACCGCACCGCTCGAGTCGTAGGAGGACCAGTTCAGGTCGGGCCCGAGGTTCGACCACAAGTGGTGGTGGCCGGCGACTGCGGGAAGAGTGCGCGTGCCTGATAGGAGGTGGCTGTGGTCCGGCGCGGCGAGATCGCCGAGCGGGGTGCCCTGGCTCCCACCGAGTTGCCCGCCGGAAGGAAGAGCGACCAGCACGCGTCCGCGCGCGGTCTCGAGAGGCGCCCATCCGGGCGGACAGGCGGCCGACGAGAAGAAGGCGACGGCGCCGGCGGGCATGCCGGACGGCGGAGACCAGGCGGTGAGGTCGCCAGACTCGAAGCCATCCGCGAAGATCGACTCGGATTGCGGCATCAGGCAGGCAGCGCCGGCAAGACGGAAGACGCCAGCGGCGCTTGTGTCCGAGAGCGCGCGAGGGTGGCCAGTGAGCGCGAAGCCGGCGCCATGGCTGACCGGGCTCGACTTGGGCTCCGGCGCGATGTCGGCGAACGCGAACCCAGCCCCGCTCGCGAGCAGGGCGACGAGCAAGCTGCGGACTGCGCTCGTCATGGCGGTCAGTCCTTCCTGCAGGCGCGCAGCTGGAGGTAGGGGAGCGTCCCTGCATTCAAGGTGGTGTAGAGCGTGCTGAGATTCAGAGTATGGCTGTGGTATCCGGCCAGATTGGTGTAGAAGGTCTCGTTGGGATGCGCGCTCAAGGGGTAGATGCCCGAGCCCTCTTCGTCGATACCGTTCGTCCAGTTGAACACCAGGATCGCGTTCCCGGCGGCGTCGAAGCTCGTCCACTGGACGTCCGAACCGGCGAACGTGATCGAAGCCCAGGCGTGATTGTGAGAACCCGTCGCGCTGGAGATCGCCTCGCCGACGAGCCCGTGGTCGTGCGTCCGCGCCTCGAGATTCGTCAGCGCCGTGCCCTGAGTGCCACCGAGGGTCCCGCCGGACGGCAGGCCGACGATCGTCCGCCCGCGCGCCGCCGTGAGCTCCGTCCAGCCTGCGGGGCAGGCCGCGAGATCGAAGTAGACGACGGTCCCGGCGGGGAAATTGTCCTCCGGCACCAGCTCGGAGCGCCCGATCACCGGGTGCGCCGGCTCCAGCGCCGTGAAGTCGTCTCGCGATCCGGGTTTGGCGACCTCGACGGCCAGCCAGAGCGGCAACCCCTCGGGGAGCTCGACGTCGAACTCCAGCTCGACGCGGAAGCGCCCCTGGTCGACCTGCACCTCCTGAAGCTCGATCGGTTCGGCGAGCTCCAGGGCGGTCGCGGCTTCGGCACCGTCGAGCAGCCGAAAGCGGAAGTCGAAGGCCCCCTCGGCCGGCCTGCCCTCGGCGAAGAGGTCGCCCTCGAAGCGGAGAAGCTCGGCGCCCAGGGGGGTGGGTGCCGGCACGGCGAGGGCGACGCCGAGCAGCGAGATGCAGAGAATTGCCCGTTGCATGGCACACCTCCAGAGCGGAAGCTGGCGCGGGTGCCCGAACGAGCCCGAAAGTTTGCGATGCCCAGCGGATCGAGGACCGGAAGAGTGCAGGCAACGGCGCCCGCGCAGCATCGCTTCGGCCCGAGAGAAGGGACGGCTTGCAGTCAGTGAAGCGGCACCCGTAGGACTTGGCAAGCCCCGGTCGGGTGGGGGGCCTACCCAACCGGGTGGCGCGCATTCGTCCTCGCGCCCTCCCGAGCCCTTCCCTCGGTCGACCCGAGCGCGGACGTGGTGAGCTCACCGCGGTCCGCGAGCGCGCCGCGGACTCTCGGACTGCCGTGAGTCGGTCGACGTCGCCAACTCGATCGGTTCCACCGCGCCGGTGTCCGCCAGACGCGGCAGAAGTCCCGTCGCGTCGAGCTCGTGCTCCACCAGCTCCGCCAGGACGGCGTAGCCGCGGGCGTTGTAGTGCCGGTCGACCGGCCAGGAGTAGTCGGTCAGCGCGAGCGCGCCGAGCGCTGCTTCCATCCCCGGCGAGAGATCGGCGGCGGGAATCCCGCGCGCGCGGAGCTGGGCGAAGAAGCTCTCCGAGAACGGCCGGGTGCGCGAGTGCACCTCGTCCGGGGTCGGATGCACCCCGGCCCAGATCGCGAACCCCTCGCGCCGGCCGAGCGCCTGGGCGCGCTCGAGGAGCTCGACGAGCTTCGCTTCGGCTTCACGATTCGCTCGGGCCGTCGTCGCCTTGCGGATCATTCGCCAGTCGTAGAACTGGTGCACGACGAGGCGGACCAGGTGGCTCACCCGATAGAAGGGCTCGAACCAGGGTGCGGGGCGCGCCCGCGAGGTGCCGTCGGGGAGGAAGCGCTCCGTGCCGCCCCACCAGAGGGTGTCGCAGAGGTCGGTGGCGTTGAGCAGGAAGAGGACCAGCTGCGGCCGGTAGGGGAGGAGCCTCTGCTCGAGCAGCGCGAACGAGAAGAAGGGATCGCTCCCCGCCACCCCGGCCTGGAGGAGCTCCACCGGCAGGCCGCGGGTGCGAAGCCGCTCCGCGAAACGCTGCGGCCAGCTTTCCGCGAAGGCTGCCCCCACACCCTCGGTATAGGAATCGCCCAGCGCCACGACGCGCCAGCGCCCCTGCGGATTCGCTTCGGCATGTTCGACGTCGCGCACCCCTTCGCGGTTGGTGTCGAGCGCGAAGACGAAGTCGGCGGTGGTGTACGACTCGCTCTTCGATGGGGTGCGCAGGTGCAGCCAGGTGGGCTTGGTCGACCCGAGAACCGAGCGATAGACGCCGAAGTTGCTCTCGGAGTAGGTCTCCAGGCGACCGGTCAGGCGAAGGCCCAGCTCGGCGAGAAGGAGCGCCGCGATCAGACCGAAGGCGAGACGCTGCAGCTTGCCGCGCATCGCGCCCGGTGCCTCAGTCGATCTCGACCGCGTCGCCGACGCACATCCGGCCGTAGCACCCGAGCTCGGTCGCCCCGAGCTGGCCACCGGCCATCGACTTCCACGGATCGCGCCAGATCTCCGCCACGTGCATGCGTTCCCCCTGCTCCGTGCTGCGTCCTCATTCTCTCGGATGCGGAGCGGTTTCGGGCGCAAAAAGCGGGACAGGCACGCATTAGATATGGCGTGCCTGTCCCGCTTTTTGCGCCCGAGATCGGACGGGCGCGGAACCCCCTCAGCGCGCGGTGAGCGCGGGCTCGGCGACTTGGAGGTGGGC
>CAYZWR010000058.1:0-20530 GCA_964481735.1 uncultured Thermoanaerobaculia bacterium | reverse complement strand
GTAGGCGAGCGCCTGCAGCTCGCAGTTGCCGCTCTTCTCGCAGAACATGCAGAAGTGGTTGCCCTCGACGAACAGCATGTCGACGAGATCGCGGCGCAGCTCGCGCAGGTCCGGGGTGTCGTTCTCGACCACCATCCCGGGGGCGACCGGCTGGGTGCAGGCGGCCTGCGGGCGGCCGTTGACCCGCACCGTGCAGACCCGGCAGCTGCCGAAGGGCAGCAGTCCCTTCATCCAGCAGAGGCGGGGGATGTAGATGCCGGCCGCGTCCGCCGCCTCGAGAATGGTCTGGCCCGGCTGGGCGGTGATCTTGCGGCGGTCGACGATGAGCTGCAGGGGAGCGGCGTCGGTCATGGTCGTCCTCACCGCGCGGGGAAGTGGACGGAGTCCCGTCCGGTCAGGGTCCGCGCCTCCGCCAGGCGCGCCGCGAGATCGAAGCCGGGCTGCTCTCCGCCGGCGGCCGGCGCGCCCAGGAGCTGCGTGTAACTGGCGCGGAAGTTCTTCAGCGTCGAGAGCACCGGGTTGGGCGAGGTCTGCCCGAGCCCGCAGCGGCTCGCGGCGCGTACCGTCTCGCCGAGCCGCTGCAGGTAGTCGAGATCGGCCGCCTCGCCGCGCCCGGCACGGATCCGGTCGAGGCGCTCCTTGAGCAGCACGTTGCCGACCCGGCAGGGGGTGCAGTAGCCGCAGCTCTCGTGGATGAAGAAGGACATGTAGCGCGAGGCGATCTCCAGCGGGTCGCGACCCGGCCCGAAGACGATCAGCGCGCCGCCGGTCGCCAGGTCGTCGAAGCAGATCGAGCGCTCGAAGTCCGCCTCGCCCACCAGCTGGCCGCTCGGGCCCCCGACCTGGACGGCGATCGGATCCTCGGCGCCGCACATCTGGAAGACGTCGGCGAGCTTGGTGCCGAAGTGCACCTCGTAGACGCCGCGCCGGTTGCAGTCGCCCGAGATGCTCAGCAGCTTCGTGCCGGTGCTCTGGCGCGACCCGAGCGAGGCGAACCAGCCGGGGCCCATCTCGAGGATGCGCGCCGCGCAGCACAGCGTCTCGACGTTGTTGACCGAGGTCGGCGCGCCGCGGAAGCCGTGCTGGGCGGGGAAGGGGGGGCGGTTCTTCGGGTCGCCGCGCAGCCCCTCGCAGGAGGAGATGAGCGCCGTCTCCTCGCCGCAGACGTAGGCCCCGGCGCCCATCTGGATGCGGATGTCGAAATCGAACCCCTCCTTGCCGCAGATCGTTCGCCCGAGGAGGTTCTCCTCGCGGCGCCGCTCGAGCACCGACTCGAGATAGCGCCGCAGGTAGACGTACTCGGCGCGCAGGTAGAGCACGCCCTGGCGGGCGCCGATGGCGTAGCCCCCCACGGTCATCCCCTCGAACAGCAGGTCGGGACGCTCGGTGAGGATCACGCGGTCCTTGAAGGTGCCGGGCTCCCCCTCGTCGGCGTTGCAGATCAGGTAGCGCTCGGCGCCGCCGGCCGCCCGCGTGTACTCCCACTTCATCCCGGTGGGGAAGCCGGCGCCGCCGCGGCCGCGCAGGCGGGCGGTCTTGACCTCGCGGATGACCTCGGCCGGGCTCATCGCGAGCGCTTTGCGCAGCGCCGCGCCGGGCTCCATGCGCGCGAAGATCACCTCGCCCGGCCGGCGCAGGTTGTTCTTCACCGCGGCGCGCACCAGATCGTGCGCGTTCTCGCCGTCGCCGTAGTCGCGCAGCACGATCTTGCGGAGCGCGACGCTCTTCGGGCGGTCCCGGATGTCGCGCACGATGCGCCGCGCCGTCCAGGGGCCCAGGTTCGGCACCACGATGTCGTTGAACAGCGCCGCCGGCGCCTGGTCCGACATGCCGATGCAGGAGGTCGTCTCGAGGGTGAACTCGCCGTCCGGCGTGGTCTCGCCGAAGCGGATGCCGAGCTCGTCGGCGAGCGCCTCGGCGACCTTGTCGGCTCCCACCATCAGGTCCGGCAGGTCGTCGCAGAGCCGGATCACGACCCGTCCCCGGGCCTCGGTGGAGAGGAAGGAGTAGAAGGAGACGACCCCCGCGACCTCGACGCGGGGGAGGCCCAGCTCGGCGGCGATCTGGTCGATCGCCGGCTCGTCGATCCGGCCGAGCAGCTTCTGGACGGCGAGCAGGATGTCGAGCAGACGGGTGCGGTCCCGTTCGAAACCCTCGCAGAGCGTCGCGACGGTCCGACTTTCAGGGGTGCTCATGGAGTGACCTCGGGGGGGCCGGTGCGAGCCGCGGGCGGCTCGGCCCGAGATCATCGTAGGTGCTATGCCGCAGCGCGGCACCACCCGCGCAGGTAGCCTCCGCCCGCACCCCTGGAGCTTGCCGCGGGGTGGGCCGAAGGCATAGGCTTTCGCCCCCCTTTCAGATCACTCGCTCGGGCGCGGAGAAGAGCGTCAGGTCGGCGCCGCGGGCGAAGGCGCCGAGGGTCAACCCGAGCCGCCGGGCGAGCTCGATCGCCGCGTCGGAGGGCGCGCCGACCGCGACGAGCAGCGGGATGCGGGCCCGCGCCGCCTTGGCGACCATCTCGAGGCTGGCCCGCCCCGAGATCCAGGCCCCGAGCCGGGCGAGCTCGAGCCCCTGGCGCAGCGCCCGCCCCACCGCCTTGTCGAACGCCGCGTGCCGGCCGATGTCCTCGGCGACCTCGACGATCGTGCCGGAGGGCGCGAAGAGGCCCACCGCGTGGCTGCCGCCGGTGCTGGCGAAGAGCCCCTGGCGGGCGCGCATCCGTTCCGACAGCGCGAGCAGGACGGGGAGGGGGACCGGCTCGCCGGGCGGCGCCTCCGGCAGGCCGGCCAGGAACGGGATCGCGTCTTCGCGGCCGCACAGCCCGCAGGAGGAGAGCAGCGCCAGGTTGCGCGTCGCCGCCGGCCGGGCGGGGGGCCGCGCGAGCTCCACGCGGACCGAGTCGCCCCCCGCGCAGAGCTCGAGCCGCGCCACGTCGGCGGCGCGCTCGATCCACCCCTCGGCGAGCAGGAAGCCCAGGGTGAGCGCCTCGTCGTCGCCCGGCGTCCGCATCAGCGAGAAGTCGCCGCCGCCGGCGATGCGCACCACCAGGAGCGCCTCGGAGACCACCGGCAGGGAGCGCTCTTCGGGTGGCGCGCCGGGGCGCAGCAGGCGGGCGGGGCGCTCGGGCGGCGGAGGGGGCATGGCGGCGATCTTGTCAGTCGCCGGCCCACTCCTGCATCAGCCAGAGGGCGAGGGCGCTCGCGGCGAGCACCGCCCCGGCGGTGGTGGCCGCCTCGATCGAGCCCCCCGCGGCCGGCCGCTCGAGGAGCGGACGGACCAGCCAGTCGAGCCAGCCCCGGCCGGCACCGAGCAGCGTCGAGGCGGCGACGGCCGCGGCGATCACCAGGCCGAGGCGCCGCCAGCGGCCGAGCCAGCGCTCGGCCTGCTCGGCGGCGAGCTCGCGGCGGCGCAGCTCGGCGCGCCGCTCGATCGTGGCCACGGAGGGGAGGCGTTGCCCGGCGCCGAGGGCGCCGGCGAGCCCGCGCAGGGAGCTCTCCAGGCGGAGGGCCTGGGCGCAGACCGGGCAGGCGGCCGCATGCCGCCGGTGTTCGCCCTCCAGCGGTCCGCGGCGCGCCGCGGCGAGCAGCGGTTCGGTGGCGGAACAGGCGGTGCGGTTCATGGTTCGGCTCCGCGGACTGCGATCGGTCGGTCGAGCGCCGCGGCGAGCCGCCGGCGGGCGCGGAAGAGGAGGACGCGGACGCTGGCCCGGGCGAGGCCGAGCACGGCGGCGACCTCGGCGTGGGTCATCTCCTCGATGTGCGCCAGCCAGAGCAGCTGCCGGTCGCGGGGGGTGAGCGTCGCGAGGGCGCGCCAGAGATCGCGCCGCTCGGCGCCACGGTCGGTCGCCGGGCCGGCCGCGAGCAGCTCGGCCTCGTCGAGCGGCACCAGGATGCGGCGGCTGGCGCGCCGGTGATCGTGCAGCAGGTTGCTGGCGATCCGGAAGAGGTAGCGCCGGCGGTGCTCCGCGCTCTCGGAATCGAACTCCGAGGCGAGCAGGCGCACGAAGGACTCCTGCATCAGGTCGTCGGCCAGCGCGCGGTCGCGGGTGGCGGCGGCGAGGAAGGCCCAGAGCGGCCGCGCGGTCGCCTCGTAGAAGCGCCGGAAGGCGCCCTCGGCAACCGCCGCGGCCGCCTCGGGGACGGCGTCGGCGACCAGCGCGTCGCCGGCCGACGGGTTCATCCGGCGCTGTCCTCCGCGCGCCCGGCCCCCGGCGCCGCGGGGAGCAGGCCCCACTGCCGGGAGAGCCGGTGGGCGACGAACGCCGAGGCGAGGAAGCCCAGCCCGAGGAAGATGCCGAGCGTGCCGAGGACCTGGAAGACCCGCGGGCCCTCGTTCGACACCAGGTTGCTCGAGGCGAGCAGCGCGAGCCCGCCCAGGACGAGCAGGATGCCGGCCTGGATCGAGGCGAGGATGCGGCCGTGCGGGTTGGCCTTCTCGAGCGTCGCCGCCTCGACGAAGCTCCGGCCGGCGTCGCTGTCGAGATAGGCCTGCAGGTCGCCGGCGCTCGAGAGCCGGTCGAGCAGCTTGCCCTGCAGCTCGGCGTTGGCGCGGGCGATGTCGCGCATCCGCCGGTTGACCGCGAAGTTGCGCGCGATGTTGCCGACCGTGAGCGTGATCACGGTCAGCACCACCATCGGGGCGATCCAGTCCATTCGAGCCTCCTTGCTTCGTCAGGGGTCCGCCCGCGGGGTGCGGAGCGTCCATCGAGGGCTACAACGCGGCGCGCCCCGGACGGTTAACCGGCGGTCGGGTCCCACCCCTTCGGACGGCTCTCGGGGACCCGACTCCTCCCGTAGAATCCGCCCACCGCCTCCCGCGGAGCCTCGCCCGAACCGTCGCATTCTGCAAGGAGCGCCTCGCTCATGATCCTCGCGCGCGCCACCCGTCGTCTGTCGGTCCTCGCCCTGTTCGCCGCCGTCCTGCTCGGCGCCGGCCCGTCGGGCGCGCAGACCTGCGTCAGCCTGACGACGCTGGGTGCGGCGGTGACGGAGAACTTCGACACCCTGGCCTCGAGCGGGACCTCCAGCACGCTGCCCACCGGCTGGTACCTCCTCGAGACGGGGACGAACGCCAACGCCACCTACACCGCGGGCACCGGATCCTTGAACACCGGCGACACCTACAGCTTCGGCGCGGCGGCGAGCACCGAGCGCGCCTTCGGCGGCCTGCTGAGCGGCAGCCTCACGCCGACGATCGGCGCCTGTTTCACCAACGCCACCGGGCAGGCGATCAGCTCGCTTGCCCTGGCCTACACCGGCGAGCAGTGGCGGATCGGCACCCTCGGCCGCACCGACCGGCTCGACTTCCAGGTCAGCACCAATGCGACTGCCCTCAACACCGGGACCTGGAGCGACGTCAACCCGCTCGACTTCACCGCCCCGAACCAGACCGGTCCGGTCGGCGCGCTGAACGGCAACGCCGCCGCCAACCGGACCGCGATCAGCGGCTCCATCGCGCCGCTCTGGATCGTCGACGGCGCGACCTTCTGGATCCGCTGGACCGACTTCAATGCGACCAACGCCGACGACGGGCTCTCGGTCGACGACTTCTCGCTGACCCCGACGGCGCCGGACCTCGCGCCGATCGTCAGCGCGACCACGCCGAACAACGGCGCCACCAACCAGGCCCCCGACGTCGCGGTCGGCGCCACCTTCAGCGAGCCGGTGACGGTGAGCGGCACCGTCGCGATCGCCTGCACGGGCGCCGCCACGCAGAACGTCACTCCCACCGGCGGGCCGATCACCTTCGCCCTGCCGCACACCGCTTTCCCGCCGCTCGCGACCTGCACGGTCACGTTCAGCGCCGCGCAGGTGAACGACCAGGACGGCACGCCGACGCCGATGGCCGCCGACTTCGTCTGGAGCTTCGGCGTGGGGACCGGCTGCGGCGGCGCGGCCACCGCGCTGCACGACATCCAGGGCTCCGGCGCGTCGAGCCCGCTGCTCGGCGCGGTGCTGACGGTCGACGCGATCGTGGTCGCCGACTTCCAGGGCACCACCAGCATCCGCGGCTTCTTCCTCGAGGAGCCGAGCGCGGAGCACGATGTCGACCCGGCGACCTCCGAGGGGCTGTTCGTCTTCGACAACAACTTCGGCGTGCCGGTCGCGGTCGGCGACTCGGTGCGGGTGAACGGCACGGTCAGCGAGTTCCAGAACCAATCGCAGCTCAGCAGCGTCACCGGCGTGGTGGTCTGCACGAGCGGCGTCGGTCTGCCGCCGGCCGTCCCGGTCACCCTGCCGTTCGCGAATGCGGCCGCCCCCGAGCGCTACGAGGGGATGCTGGTCTCCTTCGCGCAGGCGCTCACCGTCACCGAGACCTTCAACCTCGGCCGCGGCGGCATCCTGACGCTGTCCTCCGCGCGCCTGCAGCAGCCGACCAACGTCGTGCTGCCGGGCGCGCCCGCCAACGCGCTCCAGGCCGCCAACAACCTGGACAAGATCACCCTCGACGACGGCAGCCTCACCCAGAACCCCGACCCGATCGTCTACCCGCCGCCCGGCCTGACCGCGTTGAACAGCGTGCGCGGCGGCGACACGGTGAGCAACCTCGCCGGCGTGTTCACCCAGGGCAACCCGGGCTGGACCACGCCGGGCAACATCTACCGCGTGCACCCGGCGACCATGCCGACCTTCACTCCGGCCAACCCGCGGCCCCCCGCCCCGGCCCCGGTCGGCGGCACCCTTCGGGTCAGCTCGTTCAACGTGCTCAACTACTTCGTCACGCTCGACACCGGCCCGGACATCTGCGGCCCGCTGCAGAACCAGGAGTGCCGGGGTGCCGACAGCGCGACCGAGTTCACCCGCCAGCGCGACAAGACGCTGCAGGCCCTGGTCGCGCTGGACGCCGACGTGCTCGGCCTGATGGAGCTCGAGAACACGCTCGGGGTCGAGCCGTTGCAGGACCTCGTCAACGGACTCAACGCCCTCGCCGGCGCCGGCACCTACGCCTACATCGCCACCGGCACGATCGGCGACGACGCGATCAAGGTCGGTCTGATCTACCAGCCGGCGGCGGTGCAGCCGGTCGGCGGCTTCGCGATCCTGGACAGCACGGTCGACCCGAACTACGACTCGAGCCTCAACCGGCCCGCGCTCGCCCAGGCCTTCGAGCAGATCGCCGGCGGCGGGCGCTTCACCGTGGTGGTCAACCACCTGAAGAGCAAGGGCTGCACCGGCGCGGTCGGCCTCGACACCGACCAGGGCGACGGTCAGAGCTGCTTCAATCACACCCGCACCCTGGCGGCCGGCGCGCTGGCCGCCTGGGCGGCGAGCGACCCCACCGGCGCGGTCGATCCCGACGTCCTCCTGCTCGGCGACTTCAACGCCTACGCGTTGGAGGATCCGCTCGCCGCGCTGCAGGGCGCCGGCTACACCGATCTCGCGGTGGCCTTCTCCGGCCCCAACGCCTACTCCTACGTCTTCGACGCGCAGGCCGGCTCGCTCGACCACAGCGTGGCCGGCGCCAGCCTGCTGCCGCAGGTCACCGGCGTGACCACCTGGCACGTCAACGCCGACGAGCCGGGCGTGCTCGACTACAACGTCGAGTTCAAATCGGCGGGGCAGATCGCCAGCCTGTACAACGCCGACGCCTTCCGCACCTCGGATCACGACCCGATCCTGATCGGCCTCGACCTCGCGCCGCCGCAGGCCGATCTCTCGATCAGCAAGGCGGACGCGCCCGACCCGGTCGCCGCGGGGAGCCTCCTGACCTACACCATCACGGTGGCCAACGCCGGACCCAACAGCGCCGACGCGGTCACCTGGAGCGACGAGCTGGATCCGGGCACGGGCTTCGTCTCGCTGGCCGAGCCCGGCGGCTGGACCTGCAGCACGCCGCCGACCGGGTCGCCGGGCACCGTCTCCTGCTCGCGGCCGACCTTCGCGCCCGGGAGCGCCGTCTTCACCCTCGTCGTCGAGGTGGGCGCCTGGCTGCCCGCGGGCACCGAGCTCGCCAACTCGGCGACGGTGACGTCGTCCACCGGCGATCCCGATGCCGAGAACGACAGCGACAGCGCGACGACCACCGTGATCTCGGTCGCGGACCTCTCGGTCGTCAAGACGGCGACGGTCTCGCCGGCGACCGCCGGGCTCGACCTCGTCTACGACCTGACGGTCGGCAACAGCGGCCCGAGCTGGGCGAGCGCGGTCACCCTCAGCGATCCGTTGCCGCCGGGCACGACCTTCGTGAGCATCAGCGCGGGTCCGGGGTGGAGCTGCGCGACACCGCCACCGGGGAGCGGCGGCGTGGTGAGCTGCACGGCGCCGAGCTTCTTCGCCGGTCCGCTGCTCTTCGCGCTCACCGTGCACGTCGACTCCGCCGTCCCCGCGGGCACGCTGCTGGTCAACGCTGCGACCATCGCGTCGGCCTCCGGCGACCCCGATCCGGCCGACAACCTGTCGAGCGTCGAGACGCCGGTGATCGCCCCGGCGCTCGTCTCGGCGACCAAGAGCGTGGATGGCGAGCTCGCGCCGGGCGGCACCATCTTCTACACCCTGGTGCTCGCCAACGCCGGTCCGGCCGATCAGCCCGACGCCGCCGGCGACGAGCTCTTCGACGCCGTGCCGGCGGGGCTCGAGCTCGTCTCGGCGACGGCGACCTCGGGGACGGCGACCGCCGACCCGGGAACCCACGTGGTCACCTGGAACGGCGTGATCCCGGCGGGCGGCGCGGTCACCGTCACCATCGAGGCGACCATCCCGCCCGACGTCGAGCACGGGACGATCTTCGCGAATCAGGGGATCGTCGCCTTCGACGGGGACGGCGACGGGGTCAACGAGTCCACGGCGGTCACCGACGATCCGTCGACCGCGGAAGAGGACGACCCGACCGAGTTCCAGATCCTGCGCGAGGTGCTGGAGATCCCGGCGCTCGACGGCGCTGGCCTGCTGCTGCTCGGGCTGCTCCTCGCGGGGATCGCGGCGCGCCGCCTGGGCGCGTCGCGGCGCCGCCCGGCGCGCTAGGAGCGCCTCAGGCGCCGACCGGCAGCAGCACTTCGAAGGCGGCGCCCGGCTGGTCCTCGACGAGCCGGACGCTGCCGCCGTGCGCCTCGGCGACCCACTGCACGACCGACAGGCCGAGCCCGCCGGTGCCGCCCTGCGCCGCCGCCCGGCCGCCGCGGAAGTAGCGCTCGAAGAGATGCGGCCGCTCGGCCGGCGGGATTCCCGGACCCTCGTCGCTGACCCGGAAGCGCAGGGCGCCCTCCTCGGGAGCCGCCACGACGAGCACCCGGCCCCCCTCCGGGCTGTGCTTGACCGCGTTGTCGAGCAGGTTGAAGACGATCAGCCGGAGGAGCCCGGCGTCGCCGTCCAGGGCGAGCCCGCGCGGGATGCGCGCGTCGAGCACGATGCGGCGCTCGGCGGCGACGATCGCGAAGCTCTCGATCGACTGGGTGAGCAGGGTCGAGAGATCGAGCCGGGTCCGCACCAGTCTCACTTCGTGTCCGGGCGCCTGGCGGGCCAGCGCGAGCAATCCCTCGACGACGGCCTGCAGGCGCTCGATCTCGCGCAGGTTCTGGCGCAGCAGCTCCTGGTACTCCTCCGCGGAGCGCGGCCGGCGCAACGCGACCTCGAGGCCGGTGCGCAGCACCGAGAGAGGATTGCGGATCTCGTGCGAGGCGTCGGCGGTGAAGCGGCGCATTCCCTCGAAGGTCGCCTGGAGGCGCGCCAGCAGATCGTTGAAGGCCGCGGCGACCGTCTCGACCTCGTCGAACGCGGCCCGCGGCAGCTCCAGCCGCTGATCGGGTCGCCGCGTGTCGAGCCGGCGGATCGAGCCGACCAGCGCCTCGAGCGAGCGCAGCGCGCGGCCGGCGAGCCAGCGCCCGCCGAGCGCCGCGATGGGGATCACCCCCAGGCCGCCGAGCAGCAGGCCGAGGCCGAGCTTGCGCTCGCGGCGAAGGAGCGGCTCGAGCGAGCCCACCGCCTCGACCACCAGGCCGGCGCGCCGGCCGCCGATGTCGTGTTGCACGATCGCCAGCGGGACGGCCCCGGAGACGTAGCGCACGAAGTCGACGCTGGCGCCCGAGGGCGGGCGGGCCACCACCGGAAGGTCCGGAATGCCGGGGGTGGCCGCGACGATCCGGTCGCCGTCGAGCACCCGGATCCAGAGCTGGAGGGTCGAGTGCTCGGGCTCGGCGAGCTCGGGGGCGTCCATCCGAGGGTTGGAAGCGAGGTAGCCGGCGACCGCCTCGGCCTCGTTCTTGAGGGTGAGGATCGCGAAGCCGCGCGCGGTCGCCCGGCTCTGCAGCCAGAGCGCCGTGGAGGTGACGCCGTAGAGGGCGACCAGGGTGGCGGCGAACCACCAGGTGAAGGCCCGGCGCAGCGACCGCGGGCGCCTCAGGGCTCCTCCCGCTCCGCGGCGCGCAGCGCGTAGCCGATGCCGGGGACGGACTGGATCAGGCGCTCCCGGCCGCCGGCTTCGAGCTTGCGCCGCAGGCGTGCGACGATGACGTCGATCACGTTGCTGCGCGCCTCGTAGGTCAGATCCCAGACGTGCTCGGCGATGTCGGCGCGCGACAGCGCGGCGCCGGCGCGCAGCATGAGGTACTCGAGCAGGGCGAATTCCTTGGGGGTGAGGACCAGCTCTTCGCCGCCGCGCTCGGCCCGGCGCGCGGTGCGATCGAGCTGCAGGTCGCCGGCCGCGAGCACCGCGGCCGGTTCGAGGCCGCGCCGGCGGAGCAGGGCGCGAACCCGGGCGAGCAGCTCGGCGAAGGCGAAGGGCTTGGTGAGGTAGTCGTCGGCGCCGGCGTCCAGGCCGTCCACCTTGTCGACCGTCAGATCGCGCGCGGTCAGCACCAGGACCGGCGCGGCGAATCCCTGCTCGCGCCACTCCTCGAGCAGGCGCAGGCCGTCCCCGTCGGGCAGCCCGCGATCGAGCAGCACCAGGTCGTAGGCGGTGTCGATCGCGAGCTCGCGGGCCTCTGCGAGCGTGGTCGCGGCGTCGGTGGCGAAGCCCTCCTCGCGCAGCCCCTTGGCCAGGTGGGAGGCCAGCGGACGCTCGTCTTCGACGATCAGCACACGCACCGGCTCAATATAGCGAATGCCGATCCCGGGGGCTCAGCCGTTCACTACCCGTTCATTCACGGCCCCTAGTCTGCGCCTCTCGACGGGAGTCGAGCCGAACGCGAACTCTTCGCGGGCGGGCTGGAGGGAACGAACCTGGAGGTTGGCAGATGAGACAGCATCGAGCAGCTCCCTATCGTCAGCTCGGCTTGGCCGCGGCCTGGATCCTGCTGGCCGCCGGCGCGCAGGCCACCGAGCGCCAGCTCGAGCTCAGCCCGGATTCGACGCGGGTCACCTTCACCCTGCCGGCGACCGGCCACGACGTGGAAGGGGCCTTCCGCCTCGCCAAGGGCTGGGTGCGCTTCGATCCGGCCACCGGCACGGCCATCGGCGAGATCGTCGTCGACGCGGCGGCGGGCGAGACCGGGAACAAGAGCCGGGACAAGACGATGCGGCAGGAGGTCCTCGAAGTGGCGCGCTTCCCGGAGATCGCGCTGCGCATCGAGCGGATCGAGGGCGAGGTGCCGGAGAGCGGAGTGGGCGAGTTCAAGCTGCACGGCAAAGTCGATCTGCACGGAGCCCAGCACCCGGTCACGCTCGCGGTGAAGGCCGCGATCACCGGCACCCACGCGACCGCGGACGCCACCTTCCCGGTGCCCTTCCTCGACTGGGGGATGCACGACCCGAGCGTGATGTTCCTCAAGGTCGATCCGGTCGTCACCGTGAGCGTGCACGCCGAGGGCGAGCTGCACGACGCCGCCGTCGTGGCAGGTGGCGGGCGGTGACCCAGCCTCCTCGCCTGGTCGCGGTCGGCGAGCTCGGCCGGTTGCGGCAGGCCTTCTCGGGATCGCTGCCGGCGGCCGGACAGGTCGAGCCGCGGCTCCAGGCGGTGCTCGCCGATCTCCTGCGGCATCCCGGCAGCCTCGGACGCGCTCAGCTCGCGTTCGGCATCGCCACGGCCGAGGGGCTGGCGGCGGAACCGGCGCGCCGGTTGGCGGTGGCGATCGAGTACTTCCACTCGGCGTCGCTGGTCTTCGACGATCTGCCGGCGATGGACGACGCCGCGGAGCGCCGCGGCCGGCCCTGTCCCCATCGGACGCACGGCGAGGCGGCGGCGATCCTCGGCGCGCTGGGCCTGATCACCCGCGCCTACGGACTGCTCTGGGAGACGCTCGCGCCGCTGCCGGTCGAGCGGCGGCTCGCCGCCGCCGCGCTCGTCGAGCGCTCGCTCGGGGTCGCCGGCCTGCTCGACGGGCAGTCGCGCGATCTCCACTTCGCGCCGCAGCACGCGCCGGGCGAGGCGAGCGGCGCCGAGACCGCGCTCGCCGTGGCGCGCGGCAAGACCGTGCCGCTCATCCGGCTGGCGGTCGTCCTGCCGGCGATCGTGGCGGGGTCGAGCGCGGCCACGTTGGCGACCCTGGAGCGGCTGGCCGAGAGCTGGGGGCTGGCTTACCAGGCGCTCGACGACCTGAAGGACGAGCTGCTCACCGCGACGGAGAGCGGCAAGACCGCGGCGCGCGATCGCCTGCTCGGCCGGCCGAGCTTGAGCCGGCTGGCCGGCGAGCGCGCCGCCCGCGAGCGCCTCGAGGCGCTGCTCGCCGACGCGGCGGCGGCGCTCCAGGAGCCGGCGCTCGGTTCGGCCGCCCGTCGCCCGCTGCTCCGCCTGCAAGGCCACTTCGAGGCGGAGGCGGCGGCGCTCGACCGGCGGGCCGCCGGCCGCCGCTGCGCGTGACCGTCGCGGCGATCGCCGGCGCGTCTTCGCGACCGCTCGCCCACGAGCTCGGACGGGTCGTGGCGGGTCATGCGCTCGCCTGGCTGGTCGCGGCCAACGGCGTGGGGCTGCTGCTCGCCACGCTGCTGCTGGTGCCCGAGCTCGGAGGATGGATGGCGCCGTTCACCTACGGGAGGTGGGCGGCGGTCCATCTGGATCTCGAGCTCTACGGTTGGTGCGCGCTGCCGCTGGTCGGGCTCCTGCTGCGCCTCTACCTGTCGCCGCGCGAAGCGCCGCTCGGGAGGGCGGCGGTCGCGCTCTGGTCGGCCGCGCTGCTCGCGGGCGCGGCGAGCTGGCTCGCCGGCACGAGCACCGGCAAGCCCTTTCTCGATTGGACCGGGCCGGCGAGCCTGCTCTTCCTGGTCGCTCAGCTCGCCCTGGCGGCGGTGCTCGGCGCCGGCCTCTGGCGCTCGCGTCCGCCGGGCGCGGCCCTGGCGGCGCGCGCCTGGTGGGGCAGGGCGGCGCTCTGGCTCGTGCTGCTCACCGTCCCGGCCTGGCTGGCGTTGGGCGAGAGCCGCGCCACCTACCCGCCGATCAACCCGGCGAGCGGGGGACCGACCGGAGTGAGCCTGCTCGGCTCGACGCTCGGCGTGATCTGGATCTTCGTCGCGACGCCGGCCGCGCTCGGACTCCGACGCCGGCGCCCGCTGCCTCGCTCCGGCGGAGTCGTCGCGCTGCTCGCCCTGCACACTCTGGCCTTCCTGCTGCTCGACCACGGCGAGCGGACGCATCGCGATCTGCTGGAGCAGGTCGCGCTCGGGTCGCTGCTCCTCTGGGCGATCGTCCTGCCGCGCTACTTCGCGGCCTATGCGTGGCCGCTCCCGTTGCGCCGCTGGCGGCTCGCCTTCCTGGGCTGGGCGGGGCTGCTGGTGGCGAGCGCCTTCGCGACCTTCCAGCCCGGGGTCCTCGACCGGCTGAAGTTCACCGACGCGCTGGTGGCGCACGCGCACCTGGCGATGGCCGGAATGGTGAGCGCGTTCAGCCTGCTGCTGCTCGCCGCGACCGGGCCGGAAGAGCTCGCGCGCGACCTCGACCGGCCGCTCCCCTTCGCCCTCTGGCAGGCCGGCTGTGGCGTGCAGCTGCTCGCGCTGACCGCCGCCGGCTGGATCGAGAGCGGCGACCCGGGGGCCACCTGGCGGAGCGCCG
Source organism: uncultured Thermoanaerobaculia bacterium (assembly GCA_964481735.1). Taxonomy (GTDB): domain Bacteria; phylum Acidobacteriota; class Thermoanaerobaculia; order Multivoradales; family JAGPDF01; genus JAGPDF01. The sequence continues at coordinate 6,616 of CAYZWR010000058.1, read as the reverse complement.
CGGAGCTCTCGGCGATCAGCGGGCTCTACCTGCTGCGCTGGCTGGGCGGCGCGGCGATGCTCGCGGCATCCATCGCCTGGCTGGCCGCGGTGCGCGCGGAGCGCTCGTGAGCTGGCGCCGCGACGTCGCACCCCTCTTCGCGCTCGCCGCCGGGCTCGGCGACCTGGGCACCGGCGTCGCGCTGGTCGCCGCGCCGGAGCTGGTGCTGCGCCTGCTCGCCCTGCCGCCGGTCGCCGAGACGGTCCTGCTGCGCTTCGTCGGGGTCTTCGTGGCGAGCGTGGGCGCGGCCTACTTCTGGCCTTTCCTCGCCGAGCCGCGCGCGCGCCCGGGTCGGCTGCGCGCCGCCTTCGCGCTCACCGCCGTGCCGCGCTTCGCGGTCGCCGGGTTCCTCGCCACGGCGGTCGCCACCGGTGCGCTCGCTCCGCCCTGGCTGCTGGTCGGCGGCTACGATGCGCTGGTGGCCGTCGCGCAGTTGCGCCTGCGTCCGGAGGAGACGGCGGGCCCGCCCCGATGATCGCCGGCGCCGCGTCCTGGCTCGCCGCGTGGTGGCGCGCGCTCACGGCCGATTGGCGGCTCCTGCTCGCCATCGCCGCGACCTACCACCTCTTCCTCCTCTTCGCGCAGTTCGGTTTTCTCGAACAGTTGCAGGGCGCGCTCCCGCCGGGGGAGGTTCAGCTCGCCATGGCGGCGATGGGGCTCACCGGCCTGGCGAGCAGCCTGGCGACCGGCCGTGCCCTCTCCCGGCGGGGGGCCGAGGCGAGCTGGGTCCGCTGGGGGCTGGTCACGGCGGCGGCGGTGGCGGCGGCGACGCCGCTCGCCACGGCGCGCACTCCCTTGGTCCTGCTGGCGGCCGCGGTGGGCGGGTCGATCGGCGGCCTGACGGTCGCGCTCGCCGGCGCGCTCGGCAAGCTGTCGGCGAGCGGCCGGCCGGCGCGCATCGCGGCGGCCGGTACCGGGCTCGGCTACCTGCTCTCCAACCTGCCACCGCTCTTCTCGGGCTCGACCACGCTGCGCGCGCTGGCGCCCGCCGCGCTCGCGCTGGTGGCGGCCGGGCTCGCGCCACGCGCCGCCACCGTCGAGGCGGCGGCTCGCGCTCTCCGCCGGGTGCCCGCGCTCGCTGCGGCGACGGTGGCGTTCCTCTGCCTGGTGGGGCTCGACGCGGCCGCTTTCGCGATCGTCCACGCCACCCCGGAGCTCGCCGCGCTCTCCTGGAACGGCGGCGGTTGGACCCTGGCGCAGGGCGGAATCCACCTGCTGGCGGCGATCGCCGCCGGCGAGTGGCTGGAGCGTGACGGCTGGCAGGGACTGCTGGCGACCACCTGGCTGCTCTTCGCCGCCGGCTTCGCGCTGCTCGCCGCCGGGGGTGTCGCGGCGCGCGGCGGGGCGTGGCTCTACGCTACCGGCATCTCGCTCTACTCGGTGGCGCTGGTCGCATTCCCCGCCGCGACCGCGCCGGGACGCGGCGCACCCGGCCCGCGGGCGGGGGTGCTCTTCGGCGTTTCGGGCTGGCTCGGATCGGCGCTCGGCGTGGGCATGGCGCAGGACCTCGGACGCCTTCCCCCCGCCGCCGTGCTCGCCGCCGGAGGCGGCCTCGGCGCGGCGCTCCTCCTGCCGCGCCTCGGCGCCGCCTGGCGGAGCGGACGGGTCGCCACCTGGGCCGCACCGCTGCTGGTCGGGATCGCCGCGGTGACCGGCGCCTGGCCGGACGCGGTTCCACCGGCCGAGAGCTCGCCCATCGCCCGCGGCCGTGCGGTCTACATCGCCGAGGGCTGTCTGCACTGTCACTCGCAGTACGTGCGGCCCGGCTCCGCGGACGAGACGCTCTGGGGACCGTCGCGGGCCCTCGACCGGAGCGAGCGGCCGCCGCTCGTCGGCATGCGCCGGCAGGGTCCCGATCTGGCCAATGTCGGCCTGCGCCGCAGTGACTACTGGCAGGAGGCGCATCTGCGCGATCCGCGGGCCCTGGTGCCCGGCTCGCGGATGCCCGCCTACGCTCACCTCTTCGCCGGCGAGGGGCGGCGGGGAAGGGATCTCGTGGCCTACCTGGGCAGTCTCGGCGGTGGCCATGGCGAGGAGCGCGCACGACAGATCGCCGCGCTGCCCGCCGAGCTGCCGGCGGCGCCGCCTTCGGCGGAGCGTGGCGGCGAGCTCTTCGCGCGTTACTGCGCCGCCTGTCACGGCGCGCGCGGCCGGGGGGACGGCGCGCTCGCCGCGCCGATCGCCCGGCCGGCGATGAATCTCGCCAAGGGGGGCTTCGTCCGCGTTGCCGCGACGGGCGACGCCGCCGAGCAGCGCCGCGAGCTGGCGCGTCTCGTGCGCTTCGGCGCGCCGCCCACGTCGATGCCCGGCCACGAGTGGCTGAGCGCCGAGGAGCTCGCCGATCTGGTCGAGTTCGTGCTCGCCCTGAAGCCCGACCGGCCCGCGCCGGAAGCGCGGGAGCAGCCTTGAGCCGGGCCGGCGGAAGCGATCGCTGGAGCGCGCTCCTGGGGACGGTCGCCGAGCGCTGCGTGCGGCGGCCGCGGCTCGCCGTGGGAATCGCCCTGGGGATCGTCGCGCTGGCGCTCGCGTTCGCCGGAACGCGGCTCGAGCTCAAGACCTCGAATCTCGACCTGATCGATCCGGAGCTCCCTCCGGTCGCCGCGTTTCGCGACCTGGCGCGCCGCTTCGGGACCCCCAACCTGCTGGTGGTGGCCCTGGAAGGGGACGACGCGGCGGCGCTGACGGCGGCGGCCGACCGCATCGCTGCGCGGGTGCGTGAGGCTCCCGAAGTCCGCGCCGCTTACTCCCGCCTGCCCTTCCCCGCGCCGACGCTGGCGGCGCTCGGTCTCGAGGCGCACCTGATGACCGAGGACCGGGGCATGGCCTTCGTCTTCGTGCAGCCCGCCGATGCCGATTCGCGCGCCGACCGGATCGTGCCGCTGGTCGACGCGGTGCGGCGGGCGATCGCCGTCGAGCCGCTCGCCACGGCGGGCATCCGCGCCGGCCTCACCGGCCTGCCGCAGTACGCGCTCGACGATCGCGACATCATCCAGCGCGACCTGGCGCGGCTCTCGCTGCTCTCGCTGGGGTTGGTGGTCGCGCTCTTCGTGGCCGGCTTCCACGAGGTGCTCCGTCCGCTCGCCGCGACGGCGGCGCTGCTCGCCGCGGTCGCGGCGACGCTCGGCGTCGCGGCGTTCCTGCCCGGCCATCTCACCCTGGTCTCGGCGTTCTTCTTCTCGACCCTGTTCGGGCAGGGGATCGACTACGGCATTCACGTGGTCGACCGCACGGAGGAGCTGCTCGCCCGCGGGCGGGGCGTGGCGGAGGCGGTGGTCGAGGCGGTCGGCGCGCTCGGCCGGGGCCTGGTGACCGGCGCGCTCACCACGGCGCTCGCCCTGTTCACCCTGACCGTCTCCGGTTTCCGCGGCTTCGCGGAGCTCGGCTGGATGGCGGGCCTCGGCATCCTCCTGGCGCTCGCCGCCGCGGTCTCACTGCTGCCGGCGTTGCTCGTGCTGCTGCCGGTGCGCTCGCCGGCCGGCCGCGCGACCCGCGAACGGCGCTTCGGCGCGGCGCTCCTGCGCTGGCAACGGCCGGGCTTGACCCTCGTGCTGATCGGTGCGGCGCTCGCCGGGCTCGCCGCGCCCTGGCCCGCCTTCGACGGCGACTACCTGAACCTGCAGCCGAAGGACTCGGAGGCGGTCCGCCTGGAGCGCGAGATGGTCCGCCGCTCCGCGCTCTCGCCACAGTTCGCCGCCTTCGTCGTCGCCGGGCGGCGCGAGGCGCAGGAGCTGGTGGCCGAGCTGCGCGCCTCGCCGCTCGTGGGCCAGGTGCGCTCCAACCTCGATCTCGAGCGGCTGCAGGTGCTCTCCGGAGGCGGCGACAGCGCGGAGCTCGGCGAGCTGCGCCGCGGTTTCGTCGACGCCGAGGGGCGCTTCGCGGTGTACGCCTATCCGGCGGGGGACATCTGGGAGCCGGGTTTCCAGCACGCTTTCCTCGCCGAGATGCGCCGCCTCGATCCGGCGGTCACCGGCATGCCGGTGCTCGGCCGGTTCATGATCGAGCGTTCGCAGCGCGCGCTCGCGATCACCGGTCTGCTGGCCGCCCTGCTCGCCGTGGGGCTCGCCGCGGCGGACTTCCGCGAGCCGCGCTGGACGCTGCTCGCCCTCGCCCCGACGGCGCTCACCGTGGCCGGTCTGCTCGGCGCCATGCGGCTCTGCGGGCTCGACTTCAATCCGCTCGACATCCTGGCGCTGCCCATCGTCCTCGGGGTGTCGGTCGACAACGGCGTCCACCTGACCCACCGCTTCCGCGCCGAAGGGGGCGACCTCGCGCGGGCGCTCACCGGCACCGGTCGCACCCTGCTGATCAACGCCCTCAACACGCTGGCCGGATTCGGGCCCCTGGTCTTCACCGCTCATCGCGGCCTCGCCTCGTTCGCCGGGGTCCTCTCGCTCGGGGTCGGGATCTCGATGCTGCTCTCGCTCTTCGCGCTGCCGCAGCTGCTGCGCTGGGCGGGCGGCGGCCGCCGCTGAGCGGAGCGGGGTGGTAACATCCCCGGTCCGCGGCGCGGCCCTGGCGCGGTTCCCTCGGGCCATGCCCGCGCAGAAGGAGAGCATGAGTCTGAACACCCTCGACACCCACTCCAAGCGGTCGCGTGAGGTCGCCCCCGAGCGGCTCGACGACGTGGTCATCCGGTTCGCCGGCGATTCCGGCGACGGCATGCAGCTCACCGGCACGCAGTTCACCTCGACGTCGGCCCTGCTCGGCAATGACCTCGCGACCTTCCCGGACTTCCCGGCCGAGATCCGCGCCCCCGCCGGAACGCTGCCGGGCGTCTCGGCGTTCCAGGTGCGCATCGCCGACTACGACATCCACACTCCGGGCGACGCGCCGGACGTCCTGGTGGCGATGAACCCGGCGGCGCTCAAGGTCAACCTGCCCGACCTGAAGGCGAACGGCATCCTGATCCTCAACACCGACGAGTTCGAGGAGCGCAACCTCAAGAAGGCGGGCTACGAGTCGAACCCGCTGGAGGACGAGAGCCTCGCCGCCTATCAGCTCTTCCGGGTGCCGCTCGCCACGATGACCCGGCGGGCGCTCGAGGGGAGCGGCCTGGACGCCAAGAGCCAGGAGCGCTGCAAGAACTTCTTCGCCCTCGGCATGGCCTACTGGCTCTTCTCGCGCCCGCTCGAGGGGACGGTGCAGTGGATCTCGGCCAAGTTCGCCGCCAAGCCGGAGCTCGCCGCGGCCAACATCAAGGTGCTCAAGGCGGGCTGGAACTTCTGCGACATCACCGAGGCCTTCCAGACGCGCTACGAGGTCGTGCCGGCGAAGCTCGCGCCCGGGGTCTACCGCAACGTCACCGGCAACACCGCGCTCGCGCTGGGCTTCGTCGCCGCCAGCCGGCGCTCGGGCCTGCCGCTCTTCCAGGGCGCCTATCCGATCACCCCGGCCTCCGACCTGCTGCACGAGCTGGCGCAGTTCAAGCACTTCGGCATCACCACCTTCCAGGCCGAGGACGAGATCGCGGCGGTCTGCGCGGCGATCGGCGCCGCCTTCGGGGGCGCGCTGGCGATGACCTCGACCTCCGGGCCCGGACTGGCGCTGAAGAGCGAGGCGATGAACCTCGCGGTGATGGTCGAGCTGCCCCTGGTGGTGGTCGACGTGCAGCGCGGCGGACCGTCCACCGGCCTGCCGACCAAGACGGAGCAGGCGGACCTGCTGCAGGCGCTCTTCGGGCGCAACAACGAGTCGCCGATGCCGGTGCTCGCCGCGGCCTCGCCGGCCGACTGCTTCGCGACGGCGCTCGAGGCCGCGCGCCTCGCGCTGCGCTACATGACGCCGGTGGTGCTGCTCTCCGACGGCTACCTCGCCAACGGCTCCGAACCCTGGCGGCTCCCCGAGGTCGCCGAGCTGCCGGAATTCCCGGTCGAGTTCCACTCCCAGCCGGCGGGCTTCCAGCCCTACGCCCGCGACCCGGTGACGCTCGCCCGGCCGTGGGCGATTCCGGGCACCGCCGGCCTCGAGCACCGGATCGGCGGGCTCGAGAAGCAGGAGGGGAGCGGCAACGTCTCCTACGACCCGCTCAATCACGAGCGGATGGTCCTCCTCCGCGCCGAGAAAGTGGCGCGCATGGCCGCCGAGATCCCCGACCTCGAAGTGGACGGCGCGCCGGGCGACGAGCTGCTCGTGCTCGGTTGGGGCTCGACCGCGGGAGCGATCACCGGCGCGGTGAACCTGGCGCGCAAGAGCGGCCTCAAGGTGAGCCGCGCCCATCTGCGCCATCTCAACCCCTTCCCGCGCAACCTCGGCGAGGTCCTGGCGCGTTTCGAGCGGGTGCTCGTGCCCGAGATGAACCTCGGCCAGCTCGCCCTGCTGCTCCAGGGGCGCTACCTCAAACCGGTGCTCTCGTATCCCAAGGTGCAGGGCAAACCGTTCTTCCGTCACGAGATCGTCGCGAAGATCCGCGAGATCCTGGGAGCCTGACCGCGATGAGCTCGACGACCCTGAGCAAGAAGGACTTCCAGACCGACCAGGAAGTGCGCTGGTGCCCCGGCTGCGGCGACTACGCGATCCTCTCCGCCGTGCAGGCGGTCTTTCCCGAGCTCGGCATCCCGCGCGAGCGCTTCGTGGTGGT
>CAYZWR010000057.1:0-20967 GCA_964481735.1 uncultured Thermoanaerobaculia bacterium | reverse complement strand
TCAGCCCTTGACGCTCCAACCCTTCGCCGCGAGGAGCGGGCGGAGCTTGTCGCGCTGGTCGCCCTGGATCTCGACGGTGGTCTCGCCCGCCGCGCCGCCGGTGCCGCAGGCGCGCTTGAGCTCGCTCGCGAGCTGCTTCAGGAGCTCGCGGTTCCTCGGCAGGCCGTCGATCACGGTGACCGTCTTGCCGCTGCGCCCCGATTTCTCGATGCGGAGCTTCGCGACCACCTTGTCCGGCACGGCCTCGTCGAGATTCCGGCTGCAGCGGCAGTCGCTCTGGGGCCAGCCGCAGGTCGGGCAGGTGCGGCCCCGGTCGGTCGAGTAGACCAGCCCGCGACCGGGGTTCTTGGGCGGCACGACGTCGGATTCCGGCGCGGCTCAGGCGGAGGCGCGCGCGGTGAGGGTGCGCAGGAAGTCCCGCATCGCCGGCGCGGCGTCGAGGTGCAGCGCCTCCTCGACGCTCCAGGGGGACCAGGCGGCGGGGCGCTGCGCGACGTCGTCGACGAAGGCGCGCCAATCGAGCCAGCGCACCGCCTCGACCTCGCGGCGGTCGGGAGCGAGCGCGCGCGGATCGATGGTCGCGACGACCACCGGGCAGAGCTCGTTCTCGACCACCCCGTCGAGCTCGGCGCGGTAGCGGTAGTCGGGCAGGGCGACCCAGGGGGCTTCGGGGGCGGCGCCGAGCTCCTCGCGGCAGCGCCGGGTCGCCGCCGCGAGGGTCGACTCGCCCGGTGCCGGGTGCCCGCAGCAGGAGTTCGACCAGATGCCGGGCCAGGTGCGCTTGCCGAGCGCCCGGCGCTGCAGCAGGGTCCGTCCGTCGCAGTCGAAGAGGAAGAGCGAGAAGGCGCGGTGGAGCGGGGTCGCCGCGTGGTGCACCTCCTCCTTGCGCGCCACGCCGAGCTCGCGATTCGCTTCGTCGACCAGGACCACCCACTCGCCCGACATCCAGAAGACTCTACTGGAGCGCGATGACGCCCGGATGAAGCACGGCCCCGGCGCGCCGGGGCGCGGCCGGGGCCGAGGGGGGGCGGCGTGCGCCGCGCCGGGCTACTTGGCGCCGAGCTGGGCGAGCGTCTCGGCGATCTGGGCGTTGTGCCGCATGTTGTGCCCGGCGATGAAGGCGAGGAACTGGTGCGCCGTCATCTTGCCGGCCGGCGTGTCGACGAGATGCGCCTTGAGCGGCGCCTGCGTGGTGCGCACGAAATCGAGCGTCGCGGCGCGCGCTCCGGCGTAGCGGCCGAGGAGCTCGGCGCGCTCGAGGTTTCCCTTCGGTTGCAGCGGCTCGGGCGCCTGGAACTTGTGCGAGCGGTCGAGCAGCATGCCGAAGAGCTTGCTCATGCTGGTCCCCGCCGCGACGGGCGCCCACTCGGCGGTGGCCGGCTGCGCGAGCGCCCCGGAGGCCATCCCGAAGAGCAGCCCTTCGGAGGCGCCGATGTGCTCCACCGTCTCGGCGACCGACCATCGCCCCTCGGCGGGGCGCTTCGACCAGAGGTCGCCGGTGGCGCGGGTCACCAGGGCCTCGAGCTCGGCCTGGCTCTGCTCGAGCACCGCCACGAGCTCGGCGCGCTCGAAGTCGGTGAGCGTCGCCGGGCCGCCGTCGGAGTCCTTGAGCTCGGTGACCACGACGTGGAGCTCGCTCTTGCCGACGTTCCTCGCCGAGTGCTCGCCCGCCGCCATGTAGAAGGTCTGTCCGGCGACCGCCTCGATGACCGTCGCCTTGCCGTCGGGGCCGGTCATCTCGAGCTTGCCCCCCTTGACGACGTAGGCGATGTGGTCCGGGTGGTGATGCATGCCGATCGCGGCGCCCTTGGCGAAGACGACGTCGAGCACCCGCACGTGCGGGTTGTCGAGCAGCGTCTTGTAGATCGTGGGTCCGACGGTGACGGGATCCTGCGCCGCGAGGGGGGCGGCGAGGAGCGCGAGGGCGACGAGGGCGACACGGACGCGGCGGCTCATGGGGGTTCTCCTCGCTCGCTCGGGGGTCACTTCTTGATGATCGCGCCCAGGATGGCGCCGCCGATCACGCCGTCGATGATCCCGATCCCGCCCCAGCACCAGCCGAGGTAGTAGGGGAAACCCGCGATCACCAGGTGGTAGTAGAAGTTCATGAAGAAGGTGGCGAGGCCGAAGTAGAAGCCGAAGGTCGCGCCGCCCGTCCACCCTTCGGCCCAGCTGCCGCGCGTCTTGCCGAAGAGGATCGCGATGCAGATCGCGACCGCGATCGACGCGGCGAAGAAGTAGGCCGGGTTCTGCTCCGTCTGGGTGAAGACGTCGCTGTACTTCTTGTAGGTGTTCGCCATGATCTGGCCGTGCAGCACGAAGTCGACGAGATTCACCAGGATGCCTGCGACGACACCACCAGCCAGGATTCGGGTCCAATTCATGGTTCCCCCTCCTACGGTCGGCCGGAGCCGGGACGGCTTCGGCGGTTGCGGGTTTTTCTGGCGGTTACCCTAGCTCCGGCGTGCCAGGGCCGCAAGCCTGGGCTCGGGTCCCATGGCGCTCCGGGATCCCCGCCTGGCTCCGGCCCGCCCCTTGCAGTAGGTTCTCCCTGGAGTGCCCACCACGGGCGCCGCTCCTGGCGCCTCGGGGCGCGCTCGCCGGCCGCCCGTCGCGCCGGGTCCAAGGAGGATCCATGCGGTTCCCGAAAGCGCCCGCCCTGCTCGCCCTCCTGCTGGCCAGTCCGGCGACCCGCGCGGCGGAGACCCCGGTTCCCTCGACCTCCTTCGGCGAGCGGGTGGACGTCGAGGTGGTCAATGTCGACGTCGTGGTGACCGACGCCGAGGGGAACCGGGTGACCGACCTCGCGCGCGAGGAGTTCGAGCTCCGGATCGACGGCCAGGTGGTGCCGATCGAGTATTTCTCGTCTCCCAGGGCGGCACGCTGGAGCGAGCAGCGCGAGCCCGAGCCGGCGGTCGCGAGCCCTCCCGCGGCGCCCGCTCCGCCGCCGGAAGCCGCCCCGGCCGCCCCGCCGCAGAGCTACCTCATCGTCTTCATCGACCAGAGCGCGCTCGAGGTCAAGACCTCGGCGACGATCGTCGACGAGATCCGCGAGTTCGTCATCCCGCAACTCGACGGCACGGTCGCCGTCCTGGTCGCGGCCTACGTCGATTCGCTGCGTATCCTGGGGACCCTCTCGACCGACGTGGTCGAGGTGGACAAGGCGCTCTGGGAGGCGAAGCAGCTGCGCGGTCGCGGCACGATCCTCGCCACCGAGCGCAACCGCCTGGAGAGCGAAATCCGCATCTCGATGAACGCGCCCGCCGGCGCGACCCGGCGGGCCAACTTCCTCGACAACGAGAAGGCGCGGCTGCAGGCGGAGCTGCGCTCCTACGGCGAGCGCTCGATCGATCGCCAGCGGCGCTCGGTCCAGGCGCTCCGCCAATGGGTCGACGCGCTCGCCGCGATCGAGGGGCGGAAGTCGGTGCTGCTCGCGACCAACGGCATCGCCAGCGATCCGGTCGCCTACCTGCAGTCCCTGCTCGATCAGAAGCTCCGGGCGGCCGAGGGGGGGCGGGCCCCGGTGCGCACCGAGTTCAACTTGGTCGACGACCTGCAGGGCGAAGGGGTCCGGCTGATGAGCGAGTTCGAGGCGATGCTCGCCGCCGCGCAGAACGCGCGGGTGGCGTTCTACACCGTCTCGCCGCGCACCCCGCCGGTGGTTCAGTTCTCCCCCGAGTTCTCCGGCTCGGGAGGGGAGATCGCGCAAGCGGCGCCCCGCGACCTGGCGCTGGTCGAGGCGGCCTCGAGCGTCGTGCGCCTGGCCGCGGCGACCGGAGGCGCCAGTCTGTACGTCGACGACGCGCTCTCCAGCCGCCTCACCCGGGTGGTCGACGACGAAGCGGCGACCTATTCGCTCGGCTTCCCGACCGGTGAGGCGGCCGGGGGCAAGGAGCACCGGATCGAAGTCGAGGCCAAGCGACCGGGGCTCTCGACGCGGCACCGCGAGACCTATCGCCGCCGCACCCTGGAGGACCGCACCGCCGAGGCGCTCGCCGCCGCGATCTCGCTGCGCGCGGTCGCCAATCCACTGGAGCTCGGGCTCGAGCTCGGCCCACCGGTTCCGGAGACCAAGCGGGGCAAGGGGGCGATCGTGCCGCTGCGGGTGAAGATCCCGCTGCGCGGGCTGGCGCTGGTGCCGGGCGCCACCGACCTGCGCGGCCGGCTCGCGGCGCGGGTGGCGATCCAGGATGCCTCCGGCGACGTGCGTTTCGGGACTTCGAGCCCGCTCGACGTGACGGTGGCGGCGGCCGATCAGCCACGGATCGCGACCCACAACTGGGCCTACCGTGCCGAGCTCCGCCTGGCGCCCGGAACGAACCGGGTGGCGGTGGTGGTGGTCGACGAGCTCGCCGGCGTCTTCGCCACCACCAGCGCGACGATCGACGTCCCGAAGCCATGAGGTAGAGCCATGCGAGGGTGGTTGGGCAGTTCGTTGGCGTCGTTCCTGTTGACCGCGGCTCCCGCGCCGGGGATCGCGCAGGAGATCGCCCCGGGGACGTTCGGCGAGCGGGTGGACGTCGAGGTGGTGAACGTCGACGTGGTGGTGACCGACCGCGCCGGGCGGCGGGTGACCGACCTCGCGCGCCAGGAGTTCGAGCTCCTGGTGGACGGCCGACCGGTCGCGATCGAATACTTCGCGGCGCCCCCGCCTTCGCCCGACGCGCGCGGGCTCGCCGCGCGGCCGGTCGAGCCGTTGGAGCTCGCCGGGCGCGCGCTCCCGGCCGAGGTCCTGCCCAGCCACCTCGTCGTCTTCGTCGACCAGAGCGCGCTCGAGCGGCGGGTCCGCGGGGAGACGCTCGACGAGCTGCGCGCCTATCTCGCGGCGTCCCCCGATCCGGCGCGCCAGGTGATGGTGGCGGCCTTCCAGGACGATCTCCGGCTGCTCGCCGCGCCGACCGGCGACCTGACCGCGGTCGAAGCGGCGCTCGCGGCCCTCGAGCAGCTGCCGGCGCGCGCCACCCTGATCGAGGCCGAGCGCACCCAGCTCGAGATGGAGATCCGCAACTTCGGCCGGGCGGCGCCGATGGCCCGTTCGGAGATCGATCCGGCGGGCGACGCCCAGCGCGAGGTGGATCGGTCGCAGAACGAGCGACTGCGCATCCAGAGCGAGATCGAGCTCTGGGCCCAGCAGGAGCTCGACCGCCAGAGCCGCTCGCTGCGCGCCCTCACCCAGATCGTCGGCGCGCTCGGCGCGATCGAGGGGCGGAAGTCGGTGGTTCTGGCGACGGCCGGCTACACCGCGGAGCCGGCCGCCTTCCTGCTGCGCTTCTTTGCCCAGAAGCTGGGCCTCTCCCAGGGGAGTCAGGTCACCCGGGTGGCGACCCTGGACGAGCTCGGCATCCGGCTGGCGGACGATTTCGAGCGCCTGGTGGCGACCGCCGCGGACGCGCGGGTCGCCTTCTACACCGTCTCGCCCCGCGAGCCGCCGCCCGCCCAGGGGAGCGCCGAGTTCGGGAGCGCCGGCGCCGGCCTCGGGGGCGCTGTCCCGCCGCCCAAGGACTCGACCGCGATCGACACCGGCACGAGCGTGGTGCGGCTCGCGACGGCCACCGGCGGGCGGAACTTCTACGTCGATGCGAACCTCGACGAGCGCCTGGGCGAGGTCGCGGCCGACACGCGTGCGGTCTACTCGCTCGGCTTCACGACGAGCGCCGCGGCGGGGACGGGCGACCACGCGATCGAAGTCCGCCTGGCGCGCGACGACCTCGAAGCGCGGCACCGCGAGAGCTTCCGCCGCCTGAAGAGCGCGGAGCGCGGGGAAGCGTCGCTGGTCGCGGCGGCGACCCTCGGCACGGCGCGCAATCCGTTCGGCCTGCAGCTCGAGCTCGGCGCGGCGGTCCCCGGCGCGGCGAAGGGGGAGCCCGCCAAGGTACCGATCGCGGTGCGCATTCCGCTCGGCGCGATCGCCCTGCTGCCGCGCGGCACGGCGCACGAGGGAAGGCTCCAGCTCCAGGTGGCGATCCAGGATGCGGCGGGGAAGCTCTTCTTCGACGTCGGGACGCCGATTCCGCTCGCCATTCCGGCGGCCGACCTCGAGCGGGCGCTCGCCGGCGTCTGGGTCCACCGCGCCGAGCTCGCGCTCGAGCCCGGCCGGCATCGCGTCGCAGTCCTGGTCACCGACGAGCAGGCCGGCGAGTTCTCGACCGCCAGCGTGCCGATCGAGGTCCCGAGCCCCTAGGTCACGCAAGTGAGTTCTCGCGCCCGCAGCCTGCTCGTCGTGCTCCTGATGGGTGTGGTGCGCAACCCGGCGGGCGGACAGGAGGTCGTGCCAGGGAGCTTCGGCGAGCGGATCGACGTCGAGGTGGTGAACGTCGACGTGGTCGTGACCGATCGCTCCGGGCGGCGGGTGACCGATCTCGCGCGCCAGGAGTTCGAGCTGCGGGTGGACGGCGAGCCGGTTCCGATCGACTACTTCGTTCTACCGGCGGCACCTCCCCCCGAGCTCGCCGCGCCGGCGGTCGAGCCGCTGGCGAGTCCGCCGCGCGCGCTGCCGGCCGCCAGCGAATTGGCAACCCTGGTCTTCTTCGTCGACCAGAGCGCGTTGCAGCGCCGCCACCGCCAGCAGACGGTGGCCGAGCTGCGCGACTACCTCGCGAGCTCCCCCGACCCCGAGCGCCGGGTGATGGTCGCCGCCTTCCAGGACGACCTGCGGCTGCTCGCCGCGCCGACCACCGATCCCGGGAGCATTGCGGCGGCGCTGGCGGGGCTCGAGAAGCTCCCGGCGCGCTCCACCGCGACCGACGCCGAGCGCACGCGCCTCGAAATCGACATCCGCAGCTACGGCAAGGCGGCGCCGATGGTGCGCACCGACCTCGAGGCGGGCGGGCTCGACGACGCGCTTGCCGCGATGCTGGCGGAACAGGACGCCTGGCGGGAGGAGCAGCGCTCGTCCGGCGAGCGGGTGCGCATCCAGAACGAGATCGAGCTCTGGGCGATGCAGGAGCTCGACCGGCAGAGTCGTGCCGTGCGCGCCCTCGGCCAGATCGTCGACGCGCTCGGCGCGCTCGAGGGGCGGAAATCGGTCGTCCTGGCGACCGCCGGCTACAGCTTCGCGCCGGCCTCTTTCCTGCTCGATTTCTTCTCCGAGAAGCTGGGCCTCGCCGAGGCGAGCCTGGTGACACGCAATCCGCGGCTCGACGAGCTGGGCATCCGGCTGGCGCAGGAGTTCGAGCGCATGGTCGCGGCTGCCGAGGACGCGCGGGTGGCGTTCTACACCATCGCGCCGCGCACCGCGCCTGACGCCCGGGCGAGCGCCGAGTTCGCGAGCGCCGGGGAGGGCAGCGGCGCGGTCGCGCCGCCGCCGCGCGATCGGGCGGCGATCGAGACCGCGTCGAGCGTCACCCGGCTGGCGGCCGCCACCGGCGGGCGGACCTTCTACCTCGACGAGGGGCTGGGCGATCGCCTGGCGGAGATCGCGGCGGACGAGTCGGCGGTCTACTCGCTGGGCTTCACCACCAGCGCCGCGGCCGGCTCCGGGGACCACCGGATCGAGGTCCGTCTGGCGCGCGCCGAGCTCGAGGTCCGCCACCGTGAGAGCTTCCGGCGGCTGAAGAGCGCCGAGCGCGGCGCGGCGGCGCTGGTCGCGGCGGCGACCCTCGGCACGGCGCGCAACCCGTTCGGCCTCAGGCTCGAGCTCGGCGCGGCCGCCCCCGGCGAGTCGCGGCGGGAGGACGCCAAGCTGCCGTTCGCGGTGCGCATCCCGCTCGCCGCGATCGCCCTGGTCCCGCGCGGTACGGCGCGCGAGGGGAGGCTCCTCCTCCAGGTGGCGGTCCAGGAAGCATCCGGGAAGCTCTTCTTCGACCCCGGCACGCCGATCCCGATCGCCATTCCGGCGGCCGACCTCGAGCGGGCGCTCGCCGGCGTCTGGGTCCACCGCGCCGAGCTCGCGCTCGAGCCCGGCCGGCATCGCGTCGCAGTCCTGGTCACCGACGAGCAGGGCGGCGATTTCTCGGCGGTCGCCGAGACGGTCGACGTCGGCGGCGAGTGATCGCGGCGAGGCTCGGCGCCTAGCTTTCCTTCGCTCGCGACATGACCAACCCGCCGGAGCCCAGGAGGACGAAGATCAGCGCCTGCACGGCGACCCGCGGCTGGATCGGCGAGCTGGCGAAAGCGAAGTAGAGGAAGAGAGCCCCGAGGGCGATCAGCAGGGCGTAGACCCCGCGCATGATCGCGCGGGCCCGCGCCCGCGTTTCGGCGTTGTCCTTGGTGAAGGCGCGGGCGAAGAGCACGAGCCCGACCATCGCCACCAGGTCGAGCACCGCGAAGAGCAGCCAGAAGAGACGCGTTCGCCCGGGCGCCTCGGCCGAGGCGACCACCGGCTTGAGCATCCGCTCGTAGAGGTAGGCGCCGAGGCTGGAGCCCAGGAGCGAGCCGAAAACGCCGTACAGGAAGGCGTAGCCCATGTAGACCGCCTTGCGATCGGCGGGCGCCACCTGGCCGATGAAGCTGTAGTACTTGGGGTGCGCGGTCATCTCGCCCAGCGAGAAGACGGCGATGCCGAGGATGAAGACCCAGGCGTTCTGCGAGGCGGCGAGGAGCAGGAAGCCCAGCGCGCCGAAGGCCATCCCGGTGACCATGGTGGGCAGCGCGGGGCGGTCCTTGACGATCCGGCTGACCAGCACCTGCAGCAGGATGATCGTCCCGGCGTTGATCACCGTCACGTGCTCGGCGTCGAACACGAAGGTCCAGTCGAGCCCCAGCGCGGCGAAGAGCGAGGTCATCGCGGCCGAGACCGGCTCGCGGTCGACGAAGTCGCCGAGGTACCAGAGCACCGAGCCGAAGTTCTGGAAATAGAGGATCCAGAAGCCGGAGTAGACCACCACCATCAGCATGAACCGGGCGTCGGCGAGGACCTCGGCCGCGCCGCGCAGGACCTGGCGGAGGTTCTTGGTGCTCTCGGGGCGCGGCGGTTCCCGGAAGACGAAGAGCGTCGGCACCAGCATCAGGCCGGTGTAGAGCGCCGAGGCGGTGAAGACGTAGCGCCAGGAGAAGCCCTTGAGCACCGAGACGACGAGCGGCGCGAGGAAGGCGCCGAGGTTGATCATCCAGTAGTAGAGCCCGAAGCCCAGACCGGAGTTGGACTCGTCGGTGGTGCGGGCGATGGTCCCCGAGATGATCGGCTTGAAGAGCCCCGAGCCGGTCGCCATGACGAGCAGCGCCAGGAAGACCATGGCGTAGGTCGACATGGCGCCCGCCGCGAAGTAGCCGGCCGCCAGGAGCGAGAAGGCGACGATCAGCATCCGGCGGTAGCCGTAGCGGTCGGCGAGCGCTCCGCCGAGGATCGGCAGGATGTAGGTGGCCGCGTAGACGATGCTCTGCAGGAAGCCCACCGCCTGGACCCGGAAGCCGAGACCCCCCTGGGCGACCTCGGAGGTCAGGTAGACGGCGAGCACCGAGTTCATGCCGTAGTAGGCGGCACGCTCGAAGAGCTCCATGACGTTGGCGACCCAGAAGGTCGAAGGGAAAGGGCTGCGGCGGGCGGTCGCGTTCATCGCGCCGCAAGCTAGCACGGGCCGGCGGCGGCTCGCTCGGCGCGGCGCGACGCCGCAAGCGCGCCTCCGGCGGGCGTCCGAGGCACTGCCGCGCCGCCGTGCGAAGTCCCTCGGACGGATCCGCGGGATGTGTTGGAATGGCGCCCCCATGGCCGAGCTCGATTCGCGGCTGCGCGAGGCGCTCGAGGACCTCCAGGGTTATCTCGCGGACCACCTCGCTCCCCTGCTGGTGGCCGATGCGTTCGAGACGCTGCTCGAGTACCCCCCGGCGCTGACCGCCGAGCAGCTGCGCGTCTGGGCCTTCTTCCAGTTCCGCGGCCATGGCGGCGCCACGCCGATCTCCGACTACCTCTACCACGCGATCAAGAAGGTCCAGCAACTCGAAGAGCACGACCTGATGCCGTCCGAGCGCTTCCAGCGCTTCCTGGCGGGTCTGGCCCTGGCGCTGCTCGAGGCCTGCCCGGAGGACGAGCGCGAGCGGCTCGCCGGCCAGCTCCGCCACCTGCGCGAGTCGGTCGGGGGAGCCACGGCGTTGGTGGATCACCTGCACCGGGCGGCGGCGACGGCGCCTGGCGAGCCGCGTCCGGCCGCCGCCGCGGCGGCGCCGGCCGCGCCGCTCTCCGCCGACGAGGCACGCGAACTGCGCCAGTTCACGCTCGCGCTCGAACGGGTCGCCGCGGGCCTCGGCGCAGCGGGTGGCACCGCGGCGGCCGCCGCCGGCGGATGGGCGCAACAACTGCTGGTGCTCGCGGCCGCCGGCGCCCGCTCAGGGGCCGACCTCGAGGCCCGGCTCGAGAAGCTGCGCGCCGCCGGCCTCGCGCCGGCCGAGCCGTCGGAGCTCGTGCAGTCGCTGATCGGCGCAGTTCCCGACTGGGCGCTCGCGCTGCCCGGCGGGTCCCGGGCGCCGATGTCGGGCTCGCTCGAGGCGGTCCACCGGGCGGTGCGCCTGGCGGGGAACCGGGAGAGCTCGGGGGCGCGCTGGAAGGAGCTGCTGCGCGTCGCAGCCGAGCAGTTCAACCGACGTTCCTTCGGGCGCGCGCTCGCCCTCGTCGACCTGGCCGACCGGATGCTGCGCGACGGCGAGATCGACGCGCGCTTCGGTGAGATTGCCCGCGAGAAGGCGCACGAGGCCTACGACATCTCGGTGTTGCTCGAAGCCTGCGCCGATCGCCAGCACTGGCCGGTGATCCGCCGGCTGCTCGAGTTCCATCCCGCCTGGTCGGTGCGCGACCTGCTCGATCAGCTGGTCTTCCAGCCCGATGCCAAGAAGCGCCGCCTGCTGCTCGCGCAGCTCGAGGTGTGGGGCTCCGAAGCGCGCCAGATGGTGTTCGACCGCCTCGAGGCCTCGGTGATCGAAGGGTCGCGCGATCCCAAGGTCTGGTGGTACCAGCGCAACCTCGTGCTCCTGCTCCATCGCCTGCCGCGCACCGCCGACGCCGATGCCGGGCGCGAGCTCGAGCTGGTGGCGCCCTTCTCGGCGCTCGCCCAGCCCCCTTCGTTCCAGAAGGAGGCCATCGTCCTCTTGGCGCAGCTGCCCAACTACGCCGGTGTCCCCACCCTGGTGCAGCGCCTGGCCGAAGCCGAGCGGGCGCTCGAGGGACCGGATCCGCCGCTCCATCCGCCGCCCGAGATCTGGAAGGTGATGAACGCGCTCGCCACCGCCCTCGCGCGCTCCGGCTCGCTCTCCGCGCGCCGCGCCTTGGTCGGTCACGCGCTCGCGCGGCGCGCCCGCGACGGCGAGCCGCTCGCGCGGCTGCGCGAGCTCGGACGGATCGACCTCGCCGGCGACCACGACACGGTCGGTCGCCTGCTCGCTGCGCTCAAGGAGCTCAGCCCGCGACGGGTGCTGGGCTTCGTGGTCGGCCGCCGCGACGAGGAGCTGGCCCACGTGGCGCGAGCCCTCTCCGGCACCACGACTCCTGAGGTCCGTGAAGTGCTCGCCGAGCTCGCGGCTCGCCTTCCGGAGCCGGCGCCAGGTGGCGGCGACGTGGCGGCGAGTCGCGCGGGTGCGGACGACGGCGCGGGCAGCGCCGTGGGGGAGGCCGGAGCCGGCGCCCGGGAGGACACCCTCGTCTTCGTGCCGCCGGCGGAGCCGGCGCCGGGGCGCGTGTCGATGGCGGGGGATCTCGAGGTCTTCGGCCTGGCCGGCCTGCTGCAGACTTTTCAGCAGTCGGAGAGCAGCGGCCGGCTCGCGCTGCGCGACGCGGCGGGCCGGGCACACGGCGAGCTGACGCTGCATCGCGGCAAGCTGCTTCACTGTCGCACCGGCCGCCTGAGCGGCCGGGAAGCGTTCTACCAGCTCTTCGAGGTGCCGGTCCCCGGCACCTTCGAGTTCACCCGGTCCGAGCCGACCGCCGAGGCGCCGGCCGAAGCGCTGGAGATCCTCGGTCTGCTGATGGAATCGATGCGGCGCTACGACGAGCTCCAGCGCGCCCGTGTCCTGGTCACGGACGACGCGCGGCTCAAGCCGACCGGCACGCGGGCCACGGCGCCTCCCGAGGAGTCCGACGGCGGGCTGCTGCGCACCGTCTGGGGGCTCGTGCGGCAAGGGGCGCGCGTCGCCGACTGCGAGCAGGCGGTCGACGTCGACGCGCTGCGCGTGCGGACGCTGCTCGTCCACTGGCTGGAGGAGGGCGCGCTCGCCCTGGAGTCGACCGGCGCTTGACGCGCCGCGCGCTCAGCCGGCGCCCGGCAGGCGGCGCAGGTCGCTGTTGCGGCCGAGCACGAAGAGGCGGTCGCCGGAGGCGAGCGGGAGCTTCGCATCGGGGCGCAGGGACATTCGCCCGCTCGCCCGGTCGAGCCGCGCGAGCACCTGGACGCCGTACGTCGGCTCGAGCGCGAGCTCGGCGAGCGTCCGGCCGGTCATCGTCTCGGGGATCACGAGCTCCTCGATGGCGTGCTCCTCGCCCAGCGGGATGAAGGAGACGAGGTTGCGGTTGTGCAGGCGGCGCGCCAAGCGCTCCGCCTCCGCGCGCTCCGGGAAGACGACCTCGTCGGCGCCGATCAGCTCGAGCAGGCGGCCGTGCTCCGGGGTGTTGGCCTTGGCGATGATCCGACGCACCCCCATCTCGCGCAGGTGGAGGAGGATGATCGCCGAAGCGTCGATCCGCTCGCCGAGCGAGACGACGACCACGTCGAATTCCTCGAGTCCGAGCGCCTCCAGCCGCTCGCGGTCGGTGGCGTCGAGCACCACCGCGCGATGGGCATGGTCGCGGATCTGTTGGACCCCCTCCGGGTCGTTGGAGATGGCGAGCACCTGGTGCCCTTCGAGGAACGCATGCCGGGCGACGTGGAAGCCGAATCGCCCGAGTCCGATCACCGCCACCTGAGCCACGGGAGCCTCCCTCAACCGATCATGACCGCTTCGCTGGGGTGTTGCCAGTCGTCCACCCGCCGGCCGGAGACGATCGCGGCCAGGGTGAGAGGGCCGACCCGGCCGAGGAACATGAGGATCACCAGGACGAGCTTGGAGGCGGGCGCCAGGGTCGACGTGATCCCGGTCGACAACCCGACCGTGCCGAGAGCGGACATCGTCTCGAAGGCGTACTCGGCGAAACCCGCGCCCTCGCCGCGCGCGCCCGGCGACTCGATCAGGAGCAGCGCGAAGAGGCCGGCGTTGGCGGCAACGAGCGCCGCGGTGGTCGCCGCGACGGCGAGCGCCACGGCGCGCCGCGAGATCGTGCGGCCGAAGGCGTTGACGTAGCGCCGGCCGGCGAGCTCGGCGCGCAGCGCGAGCACCAGGATCGCCGCCGAGGTCGTCTTGATGCCGCCGGCGCAGGAGCCCGGCGAGCCGCCGATGAACATCAGCACGATCAGGCCGAGCAGGGTCGCGGGCGCGAGCGCGGCGAAGTCCACCGTGTTGAACCCGGCGGTGCGCGCGGTGACGCTCTGGAAGAGGCTGGTGAGGAGCTGCTCGCCGACCGGCAGGCCGGTCAGCGCCCCGTGTCGTTCCACCAGCCAGAAGCCGAGCGTGCCGGCGCCGATGAGCAGCGCCGAGACGAGCAGCACGAGCCGGGTGTGCAGGGAGGTGTGCCGCCAGCGCAGCCGGCCGTGCGTCAGGTCGTGCACCGCGAGGAAGCCGATACCACCGAGCACGATCAGGAGCATCACGCCCGCGTTGACCGCGAGGTTGCCGCGGAAGCGCATCAGGTTGTCGGGCAGCAGCGAGAAGCCGGCGTTGGCGAAGGCGGCGACGGCGTGGAAGAAGGCCTGCCAGAGGGGTTGCTCGAGCTGGTCGCGGAACGCGAGCCAGAGCCAGAGGGTGCCGAGCGCCTCGCAGGAGAAGGTGAAGATCAGCACCATGCGGACGAGCGCCCGCGGCGCGAGCGAGCGCTCGCCGGCCAGGGTCTGCTCGACGAGCTGGCGCTGGTCGAGGGAGAAGCGGCCGCCCAGGACGACGAAGAAGAGCGCGAAGGTCATCACCCCGAGCCCGCCGACCTGGATGAGCAGGAGGATCACCCCCTGCCCGAGGCCGCTGAATCCGGTCCCGGTGTCGCGCACCGCGAGTCCGGTCACGCAGGAGGCGGAGGTCGAGGTGAAGAGGGCGTCGATCCAGCCGATCGGCGCGCCGTGGGGCGTCGCCGCCGGCAGCTTGAGCAGCAGCGTGCCGCCGACGATCAGCGCGGCGAAGGAAATCGCCACCCACGCTGGCGGGGGCAACCTGCGGAGCGGGAGCGCGGCGCGTCGCAAGCGCGCCTAGTGTATCTGGGCCCCGCGGGCGAATCGCGAGAAGATCGGGCCGCCATGACTCCCGCGCGCCCGCTCCTCGTCCTCGCCCTGCTGTTCGCGGTCACCCTGCCCGCCGTCGCCCAGCCCGTCGCCGCCCCGGCGCCGGCGTCCGCCGGCGTCCGCACGCTCGTCCTGGTGCGGCACGGCAACTACGACGAAGACGACCCCCGGGATGCCAAGCTGGGCAAGGGGCTCAGGCCGCTCGGCGTGGCCCAGGCGCGGCTCGCCGGCGATCGCCTGCGCGCCCTGCCGTACCGCTTCGACAGGATCACCGCGAGCCCGCTCACCCGGGCCCGGCAGACCGCCGAGCTGATCGTCGCCGAGCTCGCGGCGGGGGAGCTCGCCATCGATCCCGACCTCGCCGAGTGCACGCCCCCGACGCGGCGCGCCGACATCATGGCGGAAGAGAAGCCGGAGGACCTGGCCGGCTGCACGGCGCAGCTCGAGCGGTTGGCGGCACGGCTGCTCGCCCCTTCACCCGCCGGGGATCGCCGGGAGCTGGTGGTGGCGCACGGCAACGTCATCCGCTTTCTGGTGACCCGGGCCCTGGCGGTCGACTCGACCGCCTGGCTCGGGATGTCGATCGGGCACGCCAGTCTGACGGTGATTCGCGTCGACGCGCAGGGCGCGGCGCGAGTGGTCGCGGTCGGCGACGTGGGGCATCTGCCGCCGGCCTTCCAGACCGGCGCCTTCGGCGACGCGCCGCGCGATCTCGCGCTGCCCTGAGGCGGTCGCCGTACGGCGGCGACGTCATCCGGCCGGCGGCGGCGGGGTCTTGAGTGGCTCGAGGAGCTCGCGCACCCGAGCGGTGAGCGCGGCCATCGTGAACGGTTTCTGGAGGAAGGCGATCTCGGCTCGTGAGACGCCCTGACGGACTACGGCGTCGTCCAAGTAGCCGCTGATGAACAGCACTTTGACGCCCGGACGAACGCCGGCCAGTCGTTCCATCAGCGCCCCGCCTCCCATTCCCGGCATGACGACGTCGGTGATCAGCAGATCGATCGGACCCTTCGTCTGCTCGGCCAGGCGTAGCGCCTCCTGACCAGCGCTTGCGTCGAGCACCGAGTAACCGGCCTCCACCAAGACGTGGCGTAGCATCGAACGAACCGCTTCCTCGTCCTCGACGAGGAGAATCGTCCCGGTCCCCCGCGCGGGCCCCCGAATCCCGAGGGGTGCACGGCGAGGCGCTACGACTTCGTCGGTGGCCGGGAAGTGGAAGGTGAAACTCGTTCCGCGGCCCAACTCGCTCGCGACATCGATGAAGCCGCCCGTCTGCTGGACGATGCCATAGGCGGTCGCCAGCCCAAGTCCCGTGCCGATGCCGGGCTCCTTGGTGGTGAAGAAGGGCTCGAAGATCCGAGACTGGACCTCGGGCGTCATGCCGGAGCCGGTATCGGTCACCGTGAGTGCGACGAACCGCCCGGGCCGGACGGCCGATCCCATCGCGGCCTGCACCGCGTCCACCTCGACGTTCGCCGAGCGAAGGGTCAGGTCGCCACCCGCGGGCATCGCGTCGCGGGCGTTGATGACCACGTTGATCAGCACCTGACCGATCTGGCCCGCGTCTGCCCTCACTCGCCAGAGCCCCGGGGCGAGCGCCAGCGACAGCCGTACGTCCTCGCCGATGACCCGCCGCAGCAGTTTCTCGTTCTCGCGCACCACCTCATTGAGGTCGAGGACCCGCAGCTCGAGGACCGATCTCCGCGAAAAGGCGAGCAACTGACGGGTGAGCCCGGAGCCGCGTTCACCCGCGAGATAGATCTGTAGCACGTCGTCGCGCTTCGGGTCGTCGGGAGCCAGCGCGGAGAGGAGCAGGTCGCTGCGTCCGGAGATGATCGTCAGCAGGTTGTTGAAGTCGTGGGCGACGCCAGCGGCGAGGCGCCCCAACGACTCCATGCGCTGGGCATGACGCACCTGAGCTTCGAGGTTCTTGCGCTCGGTGATCTCCGAGATCGCTCCGACGATCTCCACGGGCTCGCCCCTCGTGCCGCGCACGAGGCGTCCCTCGCTGCGCAGCCAGCGGTAATCCCCGTCGCGGTGCAGCGCCCGGAACTCGTTGAAGGCCCGCCCCTGGGAGGCGATCTGGGCGCGAAACTCGGCGATGGCTCCGGCCCGGTCGCTGGGATGGAGCCTGTCGATCCACCAGTCGAGACCGCCCGTCTCCTCGGGGGCGTAACCCAGCAAGGAGTGGACGTTGTCGCTGATCCAACCGATGTCTCGGATCCTGCCGTCCGCAAGGTCGAGCGAGTAGAGCAGCGCGGGGCTGGACGCGACTAGAGTCTTCAAACGCCGCTCGGCATGGCGCATCGCTGCTTCGGCTTGGGCGCGCTCCTCGAGGAGTTGCACGCGGGAGATCGCCAGGTCGAGCTGTCGGCATGGTCCCTCGAGGGCGCCGAGGAAGGCGTCGTCGGGCGCGTTGACGTGGTCGGTCACCCATCCGACGACGCCGAAGGCCCGCCCACCCCGCCGGATGGCGCGCCAAGCGGAGGCCCCACAGCTCTGGCCGGCGGCGACCTCGACGAGCGTCTCGGCGGATCGGAGCCACTCGGTGGAGTCGAGGGCTTGCACCAGAAGCGGCGGCAAGGGGCCCGCCCAGGGCTCCGCTCCAGCGCTTCCGCCGCCTCTTGCCCGGACCAGCGAAAGCTGCCGATTCCGGTCGCAGAGAAAGACGACCGGCTCGCCGAGCGCCGGGGCGATCGGGCGGACTTTGTCGACGAAGATCGAGGCCACATGCTCCACGGTCGGTTCGGCATCCAGCGCGGCCAGCGCGACCGCGTTGCCCGCCTCCAGCAGGTGGAAGCTGCGCTCGATCAGGTCGCTCATCCGGTTGAAGCCGGCGGCAAGTCGCTCGACATCGGCTGGACCTGCGATCTTGGCGCGCGCCGACAGGTCGCCGCTCGCTAGGCGCTCGGCGTGCCGTTCCAGCTCGGAGAGCGACTCGAGGTCGCCGCGCAGGCGGCGCACGCTGACCAACGCCGCGATCAGAAGGCCTCCGAGCGCGACGAGCCAGGAGGTCCTGCGGAGCAGAGCCGCCTTGGGGCTCAGTCGGTCGGCTTCGGCGACCACCGCGACCAGGCCAGGGTGGCCGAACTCGAAGCCGAGCGGGATCGCCACGAAGACGGCACGCCAGAGATGACCCTGCGAGTCGGTCCAGTCCAGCGTGCCGACCCCGTCCCGAGCACGCGAGTGGATGCGCTCGACGAAGTCGGGCGCGGCATCGGTCGACTTGGCGAGGACCGACCCGCCGCCAGCGCCGAGCAGGAGCCAGGAGACCCCACCCTCCGCGGGAAGCGTGGCGGATCGCCAGAGCCACTCCACTCGGAGCTCGGCCCAGAGCCGCTCTCGCGGAGAGTCGGCCGAGGGTAAACCCAGCCACAGTCGGCTCTCCCCGTCGGCGGCCGGAGCCTCGACGAGCATCGGGTCGCCGCTCTGGAACCGTTCTTCCCACCGCCCCGCCTCCTCGCTCGAGGGGGGATGGGCGCCCGCGGGGAGGTCTCCCTCGCCGGCCACGAGCAGCCGCCGGTAGCGGTCTCGCCAGGGCTCGGGGTGGTTCTCGAGTCGCGAACCGAAGCTCGGCTGCCGTGCCGCCACGCGGAGATCGGCCGCCAAGTCGACGAGACGTCCGTAGACCTCGAGGCCGGAGTCCTTCGCGCGCATCGCCAGGCGTCGCTCGGTTTCGGCGCGGAGCTCCGACTCGTATTGCCTGGTCGACGTGAAGAGGAGGAGCAATGCGGGCAGCGGGACGATGAACCAGAGCAGCAGTCGGACGCGTCGCGAGAGCGTCGAAGGGGGGCGAGACCGAGCCATGCGGATTCAGAAGTCTCGGCCACGGCCGTAGAACTGGCCGTCGTTGGCGCGCACGAGGTCGTCGAGGCTCTTCGGATGCTGCAGCGGCGGCCGGCTGTCTCCGTCGGGGCCGACGCTGTAGAGATCGAAGCGCGAGTTGATCGGCACCAGGAAGCGGTCCTTGCGCGCTTGGCCGCGCCATCCCGGCGCACCGAAGCGGAAGTAGACGTAGGGTCGCCCCCAGGGATCGATTCGTGGGGAGATGGGTAGATCGTCCAGCGTTTCGGGAAGCCGATCCTGCTCGTCCTCGTAGATGGCGATATCCGCTTCGATCACCTTCATGTCGGCGATGGCGCGCCGGATCTTGGCGCGTTCCAGGGTTTGGAGGAAGAAGGGAACGAGGATCGCGGTGAGGATGCCGAGAACGGCGAGGAGGAGCAAGACCTCGATCAGCGTCCAGCCGCCGGCGGTGCCCCGCCGCGGGCCCGAGCGTCGCGAGCCCCGTCGGCAGGCGCTCACCGCGTCCACGCGATCTGTGGCTGGCTCTCGATGCGGAGCACGCCGCCGTGCAGGAGAATGCGCAAGTCGACCGTCCGCTCGTTGATGGCGTCGATCGAGTAGCGCAGGACGTAGACCGGCGGGTTCGCCGAGCCCTCCTCCAAGAAGACGCCGACCAATTGCCGGCGCTCTTCCTGGGCCTCTCCCTGACCGAAGACGATCTGGTCGGCGGCGATCGTCAGATAGCGATCGGCGTGTCCCGGGTGCGAAGTCCGCCAAGTGCCCACGAGCTCGCTCCCGACGCCGATCTCGCGCTGAGCGGGACCGCGCCCCGGGCGAACCACCACCAGCAGCGCGGCGGCGCCCGCGAGAACCCAGATCCAGTGCCTCATCCGCAAGAGGTCACCCGAAAGGTCAAGACTGCAGGTTCATGAAGCTCGACCCCTCGAATGCTAGCACCGACGAGGCGCGCGGGGTGCCTGGAGGGGCCGGATCAGAGCAGCAGGTCGAGCGCCGTGGCGGCGAAGAGGGCGAGCGAGAGCAGACCGTTGGCGGTGAAGAAGGCGGCGTCGAGCCGCGAGAGGTCGCCGGGCCGCACGATCGCGTGCTGGTAGGCGAGGAGGACCGCGCAGCCGGCGAGACCGGCGCCGTAGAAGGCCCCCAGGCCCGGCGGATAGATCCAGGCGAGCGCCGCGAGGAGCGCCAGGGTCGCGACGTGCAGGGCACCCGAGATCCAGAGCGCGCCGAGGGTGCCGAATCGGGCGGGGACGGAGTGCAGGCCGCGTTCGCGGTCGAAGCGCTCGTCCTGCAGGGCGTAGAGCACGTCGAAGCCGGCGACCCAGGTGATGACCGCCGCCGCGAGCACGAAGGGCGTCGGCGCGAGCCGGCCGGTGACCGCGATCCAGGCGCCGATCGGCGCGCCGCCGAGGGCGAGCCCGAGCACCAGGTGCGAGGCCCAGGTGAAGCGCTTGGTGTAGCTGTAGCCCAGGAGCACCGGGATCGCGACCACCACCAGCTTCACGCAGAGCGGATTGAGCCGCCAGGCGGCGAGGAGCAGCAGGGCGAGGCTCGCCGCGACGAACAGGGTGACGAAACCGGGCGTCACCAGACCGGCGGGCAGCGCGCGCGCGGCGGTGCGCGGATTCTCGGCGTCGATCCGCCGGTCGACCAGCCGGTTGAACCCCATCGCCGCCGAGCGCGCCCCCACCATCGCGACCAGGATCCAGCCCACCACCCGCCACGCCGGCCACCCCCCCGCCGCGAGCATCATCCCCATGAGCGCGAACGGCAGCGCGAAGAGCGTGTGCTCGAACTTGATCATCTCGAGGACGACTCTGAGTTGGCCGAGCATGGGTCTCCCAGAAGGCGGCTGGGGCGTGCGCGCCGGTACCGCAGCCGGAATGCTACGCGTTCGCGGCGTCCGGTGTCGCGGCGTGCGAGAATCGGCGGCAATTCCGGAGGCTGCCATGAACCGACCGAACTCCCGCCGGCGCCTCGTCGTCCTCGGGCTCCTGCTCCTCACCGCGATCCCGGCCGGCAGCGGCGCTGCGGGCCAGTCGACCGCGGGCGTCTACCCGCTCGTGGAGCAGGTCGTCGACGCCAACGGGGTGCTGCTCTACACCGTGTCGATCGGCAGCGGCGCGCCGCTCGTCGTGTTGCACGGCGGGCCAGGCGCATCGCACGACTACTTCCTGCCCTACCTGCTGCCGCTGGCGCGCCACCATCGCCTGATCTTCCTCGACGAGCGCGGCTCCGGGCGCTCGGAGAAGCTCGACGATCCCGCCGGCTACACCGTCGAGGCGATGGTCGCGGATGTCGAGGCGGTGCGCCAGGCGCTCGGGCTGGGCAGGATCGCGCTCCTCGGCCACTCCTTCGGCGGCGTCCTGGCGCAGGCCTACGCCCTCGCGCACCCCGAGGCGCTCTCCCACCTCGTCCTCTGCAGCACCTTCCACTCGACCCGGGCGATGAACGAGGTCTTCCGCGAGATGAAGGCGAAGATGCCGGCCGAGCTCCGAGCGCGCATCGAGAAGCAGGAAGCGGCGGGGCTCTACGGCCAGGGCAAGGCGTTCGAGCAGCGGCGCTACCCGAGCGACTACATGACGGCGGCCTGGGGCGAAGGCTACTTCCCCTACCTCTACGGCCGCCGCCCCGATCCCAACTTCGATCCCGCCGGCATGGGCGCGATGTCCTGGGATCTCTACCGCGAGATGTGGGGCTCCTCTGGCGAGTTCGTGATCGACGGCAACCTGGTCTCGGTCGAATACGCCGACAAGCTGGGCGGAATCCGCGTTCCGACCCTCGTCACGGTGGGCGATCACGACCAGTGCGATCCGTCGCTCGCGCGCGAGATGCAGCGCCTGATCCCGGGTGCGAAGCTCCTCGTCCTGCCCGACAGCGGCCACATGACCTTCGTCGATCAGCCGGCGCTCTTCGTCCGGGAGGTCGACGCTTTTCTGCGCGC
>CAYZWR010000056.1:9066-21355 GCA_964481735.1 uncultured Thermoanaerobaculia bacterium | reverse complement strand
CCCGCAGCCGCACCGCGTCGAGCTCGGCCAGGAGCCAGAGCTTGGTGGCGCGCAGTCCCATGCGGAAGGGCGCCGAGTCGAGCGCGAAGTAGACCTTGATCCGCCGCCCGTGGTTGCGCTTCCCGGCCTCGCCCATCTCGCGGCGGAGCTCGGCGATCCGCTTGAACCGCCGGTTGTAGAGCTTCATCAGCCGGTAGTTGAAGTAGGCCTCCTTCGGCCCCAGCACCGGCATCCAGTGGAAGCGGCCGTGGAACCGGTAGGCCGGGATGACCACGAAGATGTAGTACTGCGCGGTGTCGAAGAGCAGCGCGGCGGAGAGCAGGTCGGCCTCGCCCATGTAGTAGTACTTGTCGCGGTAGACCGCCTCGAAGAACTGCCAGTAGGAGCGCAGGAAGGTCGCGTTGTGCTCCGCGGCGCGCGCCCGGATGTCCTGGCCGGCGAGCTCGTCGAGCACCAGCCGGGTGGTCGCCTCGACGCTGAACGCGCAATGGTCGAGCCCGGGCGAGTAGTAGGGATCGAGGAAGGCCGCGGCGTCGCCGACCAGCGCCCAGCCTTCGCCCAGGTACTGTCGCGTGACGTAGGGCAGGTGCGAGTAGTAGCGGAAGTCCTCGCGCCGCAGCTCGGCCCCCTCGAGCAGCTCCGCGAGCGGCGGCGTCGCGCGCAGGAACTCGAGGAACGCCGCCTCGCGATCCCGCCGTTCGTGGAGCGCGATCAGCCGGCGGTCCCAGACCACGCCGATCGAAGTCTCGCCGTGCCCCAACGGGATGACCCAGATCCAGAAGCCGCGGCCGACGTAGTGATTGGTCGCCAGGCGCCGCGAGGAGAGGTTGCGCCGGGCGAAGTCGACCTCGCCGAGCGCCGCCAGATCGTCGACATGGCGGACGTCGCGGAAGCGCCCCCAGAGCGCCGAGGTCGGATGGTGCTCGTTGCGCGTGATCAGGCCGAGGCGCTTGCCGAGCACGTTGGCGCGGCCCGTGGCGTCGATCAGCCAGCGGCAGGCGACGCTCGCCCGCCCCTCGTCCAGGCTGATCTCGACGCGATGGTCGAAAACGCCCACCTCGAGACGCTCGACGTGCCCCGGGCGGAGGAGCTCGGCGCCGGCGGCCACCGCGAGGTCGAGCAGGTGCTGATCCAGCCGGTCGCGCCGCAGCTGAAAGGAGGGAACGGCGCTGCGCACGAATCCGCCGGTCTCCGTCGCCTCGGCGTGGCCGCGCACCTGGGCGTTCGAGAACCAGTAGCGCAGCCCCTCCTTCGGCAGGTGCTCGAGCTCGAGGTGACGCCAGAGCCCGAGCCGTCGGGTGAGGAACATGGCCGACATCTCGGTCGTGGCCTCGCCCACCTTGAGGTCGAACTCCCGGCTCTTCTCGACCACCAGGACGGAGAGCTCCGGGCGCTCACGGAGCAGGAGGAGCGCCGTGGAGGCGCCGCTGAAGGCGCCGCCGAGCACGACGACGTCGTAGCGCGGGAGCGCCGGGCGGTTCACGGCGCGACTCTAGCAGCCGCGCGCGGTTCACCCGCCGCCGGCGGTGCGGCGAGACGGGCCGTCATCCGCTCGAGCTCGACGCTGGCGCGGTCGAGCGTGCCCGCCACCGCCGCGCTCTCGCGATTCGCCTCCTCCCAGCGCCGCAGCTCGATCGCCTCGCGGATCGAGGGCAGGGTCTTGACCCCGTAGCCGGTGTACTGACCGGGGGCGTAGATCAGGTGGCGGTACCAGGGGCGGCCGTTGAGCCCCTCGGGGCGGGTCAGCAGCTGCTCGAACCCGCGCAGGAAGGCATCGAGCTCGGCGGCGAGCGGTGCTCCGAGCCCGGCGCTCTCGGCCTCCACGCGCGCCGCCTCGAAGGCCGCCGCCGAGCGGCCCAGGCGGGCCACGGCGTTGTCGAGCGGCGCGAGCTCGAGAAAGGGGACGCGGTCGAGCGGCGGCGGCACGACGAAGGTCTCCCGGGGATCGGCGGCGAGCTCGAAGGTGCGCTCGGCGCGCAGGCGCTCCCGCTCCTCGGCCTCGCCGCGCATCCGTTCGGCGAGCTCGGCGAGCTCCTTGGCGTAGTCGGCGATGCGTTCCGCCACCCGGTCGACGGTGAACGGCAACACGCCGCACCCGGCGAGGCGGAGCGTCATCCGCCCGAGCAGCCGCGGCGCGGTCGCCACGTAAGCGAGCTCCGGATCGACGAAGCGGCGGAAGTGATCGACCGAGTCGTAGTTCGAATGGTACTGCCCGTACTGCTCCTGCCCGCCGAACGCGACGTTGAGCGAAGCGACCCCGAGGTGCTGCAGGAAGGGCGTGAAGTCCGAGCCCGAGCCGAGGGCGTCGATCGCCAGGTCGGGCCGATCGCGCAGCGCCTGGCGCCGCGCCGGATCCGTGGCGGCGATCTTCTGCGCCCGGGCCCGGGCGAGCAGCGAGACCCCGAGCTCCGGGTCGGTCACGTCGCGCGCCGCCTGGTTGGCGAAACGCTCGAGCGAGTGCGATCCCGCCAGATCGACGAAACCGCGCGAGATCGAATCGCTGTTGAGGTAGGCCACCGCCGCGGCGCGCAGCCGATCGGCGTGCGCCTCGACCCACTCGGTCGAGCCGAGGAGCCCGGCCTCCTCGCCGTCCCACGCGGCGAGAACCAGCGTCCGGCGGGGGCGGAATCCGGCTTTGGCGAGAGTTCCGATCGCCTTCGCTTCGGCGAGCAGCGACACCATGCCGGAGACCGGATCGAGCGCGCCGTGCACCCAGGCGTCGTGATGGTTGCCGCGCACCACCCACTGCTCGGGCAGCTCGGCACCGGCGAGCGTGGCGATGACGTCGTGCACCGGCCGGAGCGACCAGTCGAACTCGACCGCGAGCCGGACGCGCGCCGGGCCCGGGCCCAGCCGATAGGAGATCGGCAGGGCGCCGCGCCAGGGCGCCGGGGCCATCGGCCCGCCGAGCGCGGCGAGCAGCGGTTGCGCGTCGCCGTAGGAGAGGGGCAGGACCGGAATGCGGGTGAGCGTCGGCGCCCCAGGGACCGGCAGCCGCTCGACGCCGGGCAGCGCCGCGCGGCCGGGGGTCAGCGGGTCGCCCGAGTAGAGCGGCATGTCGGCCACCGATCCGCGCTGCACCCCGTCGCGCGACCGCCAGCCTCCCTGCGGGTAGGGGTCCCCCGCGAAGTACCCATCCTCCGCGGGGTCGCTGTAGATGAGGCAGCCGATCGCGCCCCGTTCCGCGGCGACCTTGGGCTTGATGCCGCGCCAGGACCCGCCGTAGCGCGCCAGGACGATCTTGCCGGCGACGTCGATGCCGTGGCGCGCGAGCTCCTCGTAATCGGCCGGCAGGCCGTAGTTCACGTAGACCAGCTCGCCTTCCACGTCGCCGTCGATCGAATAGGCATTGAAGCCGGGCAGGCGGTCGTCGCGCTGGCCCGAGGTGCGGTCCTCCGGCAGCGCGGGTTCTTCGAGCGTGGCAGTGAAGTGCGTCGGAGCGGTCAGCTCGACCCGCCGGCGCTTGGGCACCGGAAACAGCACGTCGAAGGTCTCGATCCGTGCCTCGTAACCCCAACTGGCCAGCAGGTCGCGCATCCACTCGGCGTTGGCGCGCCCCCAGGGCGACCCGACATGGTGGGGATGGGCGGCGAG
Organism: uncultured Thermoanaerobaculia bacterium; assembly: GCA_964481735.1. Taxonomy (GTDB): domain Bacteria; phylum Acidobacteriota; class Thermoanaerobaculia; order Multivoradales; family JAGPDF01; genus JAGPDF01. The sequence continues at coordinate 17,761 of CAYZWR010000056.1, read as the reverse complement.
TCGCTCCATCCAGGCGGCGAGCTCGGTCGCGCCCGGGAGCGCCGCGTCGAAGCGTGCCTCGAGCGCGCGCTGGCGCTCGGCCGCTGCGGCATCGAAGCCCAGCAGCGGCTCGACGGCGCGCACCGGCGCCGGGGTCGCCGCGAGACCCAGCAGGACGAGGCCGCAGATCTGGAATCGAACCCAAGTCATGGCGCTCCCTTCAGAGGAACCGAACCGTAGCAGAGCACGACCCCATCCCCGCGATCGCGCGGCTCCCTCAGCGCGGGGTGCGCGCCATCTCTCGCTGCAGGCGGGGATCCTCGGTCGGCGCCTCGCGGGCGCCCTGCCACCGCGCCAGAACGATCAACAAGCCGCCGCTCGCGAGGCCGGCCACGACGTCGACCGGATAGTGATAGCCGCAGAGCACGGTCGAGAGGGCGATGGCGACGAACCAGAGCGCGTAGGCCGGAGCCGCGCGCGGGAAGAAAACTCGGCCGGCGAACCAGGCCGAGATCAGGGAGGCCACGACGTGGGTGCTGGGAAACGCCAGCCCGCCGCGATCGAAGCGCCCGTAGATCGCATCCATCAGCGGCACGAAGACGACCCCCTCGGGCATCGTGGCGGCGCGCATCGCGAGCGGACCGGCGACCGGGAAGGCCAGGTTCGCCGCGTAGTGCAGCAGCATCGCCACGGTCAGCCAGAACAGGTAGCGGTCGACCTGCTGCGCGCGGCGGCGACCGGCGGCGAGCGCCGGCACGAAGAGGATCAGGTAGTAGCTGAAGTAGACCGCGTGCGCCAGCTCGACCCAGGGCAGTGGCAGACGCGCGCCGAGCGCATGCCAGTGACCGGGAAAGAGCGCCTCGTCCCAGCCCTCGACCAGCGGATCGAGATCGCGCGTCACGAAGAGATCGCGCAGCTCCCCGGCCCAGCCGTAGAGCCAGGCGAGCGCGACCACCGGCAGCCAGCGATGGGCGAAGCGGAGCGCGCTCCCCTCCTCCCCGGCATCGGCGAAGCCGAGCGCCAGCGCGAGCGCCGCAGTCAGGAGATGGCCCGCGGCGAGCTCCAGCCGCCGCGGCCCCAGCGCCGCGCCGTCGAGCGCCAGGGTGAGCCCGATGCCCGCGCCATAGACCAGCAACGCGAGATCGGTCCCGTTCGGTCGACCGCGGCGCATCGTCACAGCTCGCGGTCGTAGATCCGGTAGGTCTTGTAGCGCTCGGCACCCAACCGCTCGGCGAGGCGATTCATCGCCGTGTTCGACTCGAGCACCCACGAGAGCTCTCCCCAACGGTAGCCCTTGCGCGCCGCGGCCTCGATCGTCCTGGCGTGCAGCGCCGCGTCGACGCCGCGGAAGCGGTGGCCGGGGAGCACTCCCATGATCAGGACGCGCACCGCGTCGATCCGCCGCTTCGCCCACAGGATCCGGATCAGCCCGAAGGGCAGCAGGCGACCGTTGGCGAGGCGCAGCGCCTGGTTGATGTCCGGCACGGTGACGCTCACCCCGACCGGCTCACCGTCGGCTTCGGCGAGAAAGACGAGATCACGGTCGGCGAGCGGCTTGAGCTCGGCGGCGAGAGCGCGCATCTCGTCCACCGTGAGCGGCACGGCGCCCCAGTTGCCGGACCAGGCCTGCGAGTGGATGCGATGCACCCGTTCGACCTCCTCGTCGAAGCGGGAGAAGTCGAGCGCGCGGACCGTGATGCCGCGCTCGGCGACGTTCGCGGCCATCGCCGCCAGCCGCTCGGGCACCCGCTCCGGGACCTCCATGCGATAGGCGAACAGATCCTGGCTCTTGCGGCAGCCGGCCGCCTCGAGCAGCCCGGCGTAGTAGGGCGGGTTGTAGGCCATGAGCAGCACCGGCGGCCGGTCGAAGCCCTCCACCAGCAGGCCACACTCGTCGTTGATGGTGAAGCTCATCGGCCCGCGCAGACGCCGCAGGCCACGCGTCCGCGCCCACTCGGCCGCGCCCTCGAGCAGGCGGCAGGCGACGTCGGGATCGTCGACGCACTCGAAGAATCCGAAGAAGGCGGTGTCGTCGGCATAGGTCGCGAGATGGCGCCGGTTCTCGATGGCGGCGATCCGGCCGACGACCGCGCCGTCGCGCTCGGCGATGAAGAGCTCGGCATCGGAGTGGCGGAAGTACGGGTTCTTGGCGCGGTCGAGGAAGGCCCGCCGCTCGACGACGAGCGGCGCCACCCAGTGCGGGTCGCCGGCGTAGATCCGCCACGGCAGGCGGATGAAGCGCTCCCGGTCATGACGCGACCCGACCGGCCGCACCACCACGCCAGGGCTCGCAGGCGCCGTCAAGGGGGCTCGATTCCCGCCGCCCGGCCTAGCGGCTCGAGGACCCGAAGCGCCGGCCGATGCCCAGCCAGTAGTTCGGCCCGGTGGTGTCGTTGTCGGCCAGCACTTCGGGCGCCGGGGCGAGCGAGCCGCTCGCCGGCACGTAGTGCTCGAGCCGTCCCCAGAAGTAGGCCGCGCCGGCCTCCAGGAACCACTCGCGGCTCGCGCCGAGCGAGATCTCCATGCCCAGGCCGACCGTCGCCACCGGGAACGTACCGTCGTTGTCCACCCGCAGCGCCTCGTCGAGGTAGTCGTTGCGCAGGGTGAGGGTGGTGCGGTCCTCTTCGTAGCCCACGCCAACACCGAGCAGCGCGAAGGGCTCCACCCGCTCGCAGCCGCCGCAGAGCGAGACGTGGGCCGCGGCCATCAGGTCGGCGAAGACCGAGTAGCTCTGCTCGAAGGCGAGCTCGGCCGGGCCCGCCTCGGTGGGGATGGTCGCCTCTCCATCGATCCCGCCGGCGCTGTAGTCGATCTCGAGGCCCACCAGCCAGCGCTCGGAGACGCGGCGGAAGATCTTGGTCCCCACGCTCAGGTTCGCGATGTCGTCCCAGGTGTCGAAGTCGACTCCGAAGGTGTCGTTGATCTGCTCGATCTGGGCGTTGGTCCGCGTCTGCTTGGGAAACGCCTGCTGGACATAGAGCGTCGCCGACCAGCCGCCGGCGGCGGGCGGAGCGGCAGCGAGGGCCGCGGGCAGGGCGAGCAGCGCGACGAGCAGCACGAGACCGGAAGCGGCCGGGCGGCGGGCGGCGCGACCGCGCGTGCTCGTGCGGGGCGCATCTCTGGGGGGATTCATGGGTCAACCTTCCGCCGCCACGCCCGGGCACCCGATACCCAGCGGGGTGGCTCGCTCCCACCCCGCGGGTTGGCAGGAGGCGGCGCGCGACCCGGCGCTCTGCCCTCGAGGCTCAGAGCCTGGCGACGGCCGCGCGATCGACCTTGCCGCGCGCGGTGCGCGGCAGCTCGGCGACCAGGACCAGGCTGCGCGGGATCTTGTGCTCTGGAAGCAGCTCCCGACAGCGCTCCAGCAGGCGCTCGAAAGTCAACGCTCCGGGCGCGGCGACGACCACCGCGCGCAGCAGCGAACGGGGTCCTTCCGGTCCGTCGATTCCCACCACGCAGGCCTCTTCGATCTCCGGCAGGCCGGCGAGCACCGCCTCGACCTCGCGCGGCTGGACGTTCTTCCCCTTGACGATCACCAGGTCGTCGGCACGTCCGAGGAGGCGGATCTCCCCGTCCTGCCAGGCCGCGAGGTCCCCGGTGAGGAAGCTCCCCGCGGCGAGCTCCGGGGCCCCCTCCGGCAGGTAACCGTCGGCGACCGCGCGCGAGCTGACGCGCAACCGGCCGGTCTCCGCGTCCAACTCCAGCTTCACGCCCTCCACCGCCGTCCCCACCGTCCCCCGCTCGGCGGCGCCGCCCTCGCGGTCGAAGGTGATGCCGCCGCATTCGCTCGCGCCATAGAAGACACGCACCGGCAGTCCGAAGCGCGCTCGCACCGTGCGAGCCGTCTCGGCGGGCAGCGGAGCGCCGGCGCTCACCAGGACACGCAGGCTCTCCGGGGGCGGCGGCGGCGACGCGAGGCGCGCCCAACCCGACAGCCAGGCCGGCACCGTCGGGAAGAAGGTCGCCGCGAGCTCGCGCGCCGCGGCGAGCGGCGCCAGCGGCGATCGATCCTCCGCGACGATGGCGAGCGCGCCGCGCACCAGCGCCGGCAGCGCCACGCTCGAGAAACCGTAGGAATGCGAGAACGGCACCGCCGCGACGTGGCGATCTTCGCGGCTCAATCCCATGCTCGCCGCCAATTGCTCCTCGTCGGCCAGCAGCGCGGCGGCACGCACCACGACGCCCCGCGGCAGCGCCGTCGAGCCGGAAGTCAGCTTGACCACACCGACCCCCTCGTCGAGGTGGCGGGCCACCGGACCGAGGCGAGTGACCAGGGTCCAGTCCTCGCCGCCGCGCGGCCAGGGGTCGGCGAGGGTGAGGCACCCGGCGACGTCGAAGCGCGCCAGGATCCCTTCCAGCGCCGGCGAGGGGACGGTCACGTCGCAGAGCACCGGCACCAGCCCGCAGCGGCGCAGGGCGAGATAGCCGGAGAGGAAGCCGGGACCGTTGGGCGCCACCAGCCCGACCAGCCGTCCCGCGGCGAGGTGGTGATCGTGCAGCCGGTCGGCGAGCTCGGCGGCCTGCCGGTCGATGTCGGCCGCGGTCGCGAGCCGCGCCGGCGAGGCGACCAGCGGACGGTCGGGCTCGCGCGCCACGAGGGCTTCGAAGCGCCCGAGGATCGGATCCTGGCCCACGGCCGCGAGTATACTTTCCGGTCGAACCGCGCCGGCCTGCGCCGGCGGAACCCACCGACGTGACGCCAACCTCCCACGATTTCGACTTCGCCGTCGCCGGCGGCGGTCCCGCCGGTTCCGCGACGGCGATCGCGCTCGCCCAGGGCGGGTTCTCGGTCGTGCAGCTCGAGCGCGACCGCTTTCCGCGCTTCCACATCGGCGAGTCGTTGCTCGCCACGGCGAATGACGCCTTCGAGCGCCTCGGTCTCGACGCGCGCATCCGCGCGGAGGGGTTTCAACAGAAATGGGGTGCGGACCTCTCGACCTGGGACGGCATGGCGGGACGGCCGGTCGAATTCGCCTCCTCGCCCGAAATCCGCCGGCCCCAGACCTGGCAGGTGCCGCGCGATCGCTTCGACGCGATTCTGCTCGACCGGGCGCTCGAGGCCGGGGTCGACGTTCGGCAGGAGCACCGCGTGACCCGGGTCGACTTCGCCGCCGACGCGGTGCGGCTCGAGGTCGCGACGCCGGGGGGCGAGACGTCGCTCCGGGTCCAGGCTCTGGTCGACGCCTCCGGGCGCAGCGGCCTGCTGTCGCGTCAACTCGACTTGCGGCGTGACGAGCCGCGGCTCGCCAACGTGGCCATCTACTCCCACTTCTCCGGGGTTCCCCGACTGCCCGAGCGCAACGCCGGCGACATCCGGATCGTGGCGCGCAACGACGCCGGCTGGTTCTGGCTGATTCCGATCGCCGACGACCTGATGAGCGTCGGGGTCGTCCTGCCCAAGGCTCTCTATCTCGGTCGGGAGCGCGGTAACCCGGAGCAGATGCTCGCCGAGCTGGTCGCCGACACCCCGGTGGTCGCCAGGCTGATGGCCGGGGCGCGTCGAGAGTGGCCGGTGCGGGTCGAGCGCGACTACTCCTATTGCGCCACGCGCTACGCGGGCGACCGCTGGTTGCTGGTCGGCGACGCCGGCTCCTTTCTCGATCCGGTCTTCTCCTCGGGCGTCTCGGTCGCGCTCGAGTCGGGGCTCGAAGCCGCCGAGACGCTGGCGGCGGCGGCCCGCGCCGGCGACTTCTCCGCGCGGCGTTTCCGCGCCTTCTCGCGACGCCAGCAGCGGCGCTTCGAAGCCTTCCGGCGCTTCGTGCTCGCCTTCTACACGCCGCAGTTCCGCGATCTCTTCTTCCAGCCGGGTCCGCCGCCGCTGCTCTTCCGCGCCGTGGTGACGGTGCTCGGCGGCTACTGGCATCCTCGCTTCTTCACCCGCCGGCTGATCGACCTCTTCTTCCTCTTCGTCCGGGTGCAACGCCGCTTCCGCCTGGTCGCGCCGCTCGCTCCCCGCGAGCGCAGCGCGGGGTTCCTCGAGGACGATGCCGCATGACGGCCATTCCGCCGAGCACGATCGACGAGCTCACGCCCCGCCTGAAACGCCTGTTGATCGACAGCCTCCGCCTCGAGGGGCTCACTCCGGAGGCGATCGGCGACGATCAGCCGATCTTCGGCGAGGGCCTCGGGCTGGACTCGATCGACGCCCTCGAGATGGTGGTGGCGATCGAGCGCGAGTTCGGCGTCTCCATCCCCGACGGCAAGCTCGACCCCGTCGCCTTCCGCTCCATCCGCTCGCTCGCCGCCTGGCTCGCGACGCGGCTCGCGGCGAGCTCCCCGCCGGCATGAGCGGAGCTCCGGTCGCGGTCACCGGGCTCGGCGCGGTCAGCGGCTTCGGCCGCGGCGTCGAGCCGCTCTGGCGTGGGCTCGTCGCCGGCCGCCGCGCCATCGGCGATTTCACGCGCTTCGACCACTCGGCTTATCGCACCCACGTCGCCGCCGAAGTTCCCGCGACCTCGGCGCTCGCGGCCGATCCCCGGCGCTCGCTCGCCGACCGGTTCGCGCTCTGGGCCGCCGCCGAAGCGCTGACCCAGTCGGGCCTGCCGTCGCGACTGGACGACCTCTCCGCCGGCGTCTTCTTCGGCAGCGCGACCGGCGGCATGGTCGAGTCCGAGCGCTACTTCGCCGGCCAGCTCGCCGGCGATCGCCGGCGGCGCGATCTCTCGCTGCTGGTCGCGCAGCCTCCCGGCGCGCCGGCCGAGGCGGTCGCCCGCGCCCACGGCGTCGGCGGACCGGTCGAGACCGTCGTCTCGGCCTGCGCTTCGGCGACTCTCGTGCTCGCCGCCGCACTCGACGCGCTGCGCGCCGGGGAGCTCGAGATCGCGCTGGCCGGCGGCGCCGATTCGCTCTGCCGGCTCACCTTCGCCGGTTTCAACTCGCTGCGCGCCGTCGATCCACGCGCCTGCCGTCCGTTCCGCGCCGATCGCGAGGGCATGTCCCTCGGCGAGGGCGCCGCGGTCCTGGTGCTGGAGAGCACCGAGCGGGCGCGGCGCCGTGGGGCTCGCATCCTGGGCTGGCTCGCCGGGACCGGCGCCGCGTGCGATGCCTACCACATGACGTCGCCCGATCCGGCGGGCGCCGGGGTCCTGCGCGCGGTGCGCGGCGCGCTCGCCGACGCGGCGCTCCCGCCGGAGGCGATCGACTTCGTCAACGTGCACGGCACGGGCACGCCGCACAACGACGCCGCCGAGGCCAAGATGCTGGCCGCGGTGTTCGGCGAACGCGCGGCGGCCGTCCCGATCACTTCGACCAAGGGCGCCGTCGGCCACCTGCTCGGTTCGGCGGGCGCCATCGAAGCGGTCGCCACCCTGCTCTGCCTGGAGCACGGAGTCGTCCATCCGACCCCCGGCGAGGATTCGTCCGATCCCGCGCTGGGCGTCGACCTGGTGGTCGGGTCGGCGCGCGCCCTGCCCGGCGCGCGCCACGCGCTGTCGACCAACCTGGCGTTCGGTGGCGCCAACGCGGCGGCGATCTTCTCGCGGGGTGAGCCCGGGTGAGCGGCGAGGTCTGGATCACCGGGCTCGGCACGGTGGGCGCGTTCGGTCTCGGCCGGCGGGCGCTCGCCGCCGCGCTCGCCGCCGGCGAGCCGAAGTTGCAGGCGGTCGACCGATCGGCGGGGTATCACCGCCGCCACGGCGCGCGCTACGCGCTGCTGGCGGGCGGGGTGGACCTCTCGGCGCTGGTGCCAGCGGCGCAGGCGCGGCGGATGAGCCCCCCGGGACGCTTCATGGTGGCCGCCGCGCGTCTTGCGCTGGCCGACGCCGGCCTGGCAGCCGACGCCGACTTCGCCGACCTCGCCATCTCGACCGGCTCCGCGTTCGGTCCCGTCTGGGTCACCGAGCAGCTGTTGCTGCAGATCTTTCGACAGGGTCCGGAGCAAGCCTCGCCGGCGCTCTTCACCGAGTCGGTGGCGAGCGCGCCGGCGGCGCAGATGGCGCTCGCCTTCAAGGCCCGGGGGGCGAGCCAGAGCGTCACGCAGCGCGAGGCGAGCGATCTGGTGGCGCTCGCCGAAGGGGCGCGTTGGCTGGCGACCGGACGGGCCGATCGGGTCCTGGTCGGCGTGGTCGAGGAGATGACGCCGCTGCTGCACGCCGTGCTCGACCGCTTCCGGGCCCTCGCCCTTCCCGAAGCGGACGGTCGCGAGGTGGCGCGCCCGTTCGACGCGCGGCGTAGCGGCGCGCTCGCCGCCGAGGGCGCCACCGCGCTGCTGCTCGAGCGGCCGGCGGGCGCCCGGGCCCGCGGCCGGCGCCCGCTCTGCCGACTGCTCGGCGCTGCCACCGCCTTCGATCCCACGGCACCCGAGCACGACTGGGGGACTGGAGCAGAACGGCTGGCGAAGGGGCTGCAGAGCGCGCTCACGCGCGCCGGGACGGCGAGCGGGGAGATCGACCGGATCGTCTCCGGCGCCTCCGGCAGCCGCCGCGGCGACCGGTTGGAAGCCGCGACCCTGCGCGCCGCCTGGGCAGCGCGGGAGCTCCCCCCGCTCGTCGCTCCCAAGGCGACGGTCGGTGAGTACGGCGGCGGCTTCCTCGCCGCGGCCGTGCTCGCCGCGGCCGGGGAGCCGGTCGCCCCCGACGTGCCGCGGGCAACGGCCGGCGCCGAGCTGGGCGTCGCACCGCACGCGGGACCCCTGCCGCCGGCGCGACGGCTCCTGGTCTCCGCCCTCGCCTCGGGTGGAGGCGCCGCCTGGCTGGTGCTCGGCGCACCCGAGAGCTAG
>CAYZWR010000056.1:0-8966 GCA_964481735.1 uncultured Thermoanaerobaculia bacterium | reverse complement strand
GCTAGAACCTCCGGGGCGGAACAGCGTATAAACCGGGGCGTGCGCTTCCGTCTCCGGCTCGCCCTCGCCTTCCTGCTCCTGTCGGCGCTTCCGCTGACCCTGCTCGCGCTCTACTCGTTCACCTCGTCGAGCACGGCGCTGCGCGCCGCGGCCGAGTCGGAGGCGCAGGTCATGGCGCGCGAGCTCGAGCAGCGGGTCGGCTGGGCCGCCACCGAGATCAACCAGCGCGTCCGGGCTTTTGCCCGCCTGCCCGCGGCGTCGTGGCTGCGCGAGCCGAGCGCAGCGAGCGCACCGCGCGGCGAGGAGCAGGCCTTCGCCGACCTCGCCAAGGCGCTACCTTACCTGGAGGACTTCCGCTTCGTGCCGAAGGCGCCGAGCGCGCCTCCGGCGGCGGCTCCCGCCCCGACGCCGCGCGCCCAGACCGCCCTCGTCCCGCCCGGCCCACCTTCGGCCGCCGAGCTCGACGCGATCCTCCGACTCGCCAGTCAGCAGTCCGCCATCGCCCTGACTCAGCTCCCCGAGCACCTGTCCGAGGCCGAGCGGACGCGCATCCGCTTGCAGATCGAGAAGACGCGCCTCGACATCGCGAAAACCCTCGCCGAGCACGAGAAGGTCCGCGTGATGCGGCAGGCGCCACGCGCCGCACCGGTGGTCGCGCCTCCCGAGCCGGTGGCCGAGACGCCTCCCGTCCCGGCGGTCGCGCCGGTCGCGGCAGCGCCGGTGACAGCGCCCGGGCCGGGGCTCGAGGAAGCGGTCTCCTGCTCGGTGAGCGAGGACGGCCAGGTGGTCGGCGAGCTCCAGGGGCGCCTGAAGGCCAAGGAGCTGCTGCGCTTCGTCCTCTCGCAGGCGCACCGCGAGCAGGGCGAGATTCCTTTCGCGATCGACGGCGACAAGCAGCTCTACGTCGCCAAGGACGAGGATGGCGAAGTTCTCAAGCAGCTTCCGGCGGTCGCGGCGTTGCGCGGCGTCGAGCTCCCGGCCGCGGCGAAAGAGGCCGCGCGCGACTGGGTCGTCGTCACCCGCTCCGACGCCGCCACCGGCATGCGCTTCGGGATCGCCCGCCCGCTCTCGCGGACCCTCGCCGAGCTCAAGCGGGCGACGGCACGCAACTTCGCCTCCGGCCTGGCGCTGGTCGCCCTCGCCACCGTCGCCATGGTGCCGCTGTCGAGCGGCCTGATCAAGAACGTCCGGCGCCTCGAAGAGGGCGCGACGCGAATCGCCGGCGGCGATCTCTCGACCCGGCTGCCGGTCACCTCGCGCGACGAATTCGGGCGCTTGGCGGCGACCTTCAACCACATGGCCGAGCAGCTCGCCGAACACCAGGAACGCCTGCTCGAGCAGGAGCGGCGGCAGAAGGAGCAGGAGCTCGAGCGCCGGCTGCTCGCGGTCGAGAACGAACGCCGCGGTCGCGAGCTCGAAGAGGCGCGGCGGTTCCAGCTCTCGCTGCTCCCCCGGCAGCTCCCTCAACGCCCGGGGCTGGAGCTCGCCGTGGCGATGTCGACCGCCACCGAGGTGGGAGGCGACTACTACGACTTCCGGGAGAGCGCGAACGGCGAGCTGCTGCTCGCCATCGGCGACGCCACGGGCCACGGCGCCGCCGCCGGCACCATGGTGACGGTGGTCAAGAGTCTCTTCATGTCGGCGGCGGACGAGACCACGCCGGCCGCCTTTCTCCGCCGGGCGACCGGGTTGGTACACGGCATGGGGCTGTCGCGCATGGCGATGGCCCTGGCGGTGGCGCGCCTGGACGGCAACCGCCTGATCTACTCCTCGGCCGGCATGCCGCCCGCGCTGCATTTCGTCGCTGCGACGGGCGAAGTGCAGGAGCTCGCATTGCCCGGCATGCCGCTCGGCAGCCGCGCCGACTTCGTCTATTCCGAGCTGCCGCTCGAGCTCGCCCAGGGCGACGCCCTGCTGTTGATGAGCGACGGCTTCCCCGAGCTGCCCAACGCCGCCGGCGAACCGCTGGGCTACGAACGGGCGCGGACGTCGTTCGCCGACTGCGCCCAACGACCGGCGGCCGACATCGTGACCCATCTCGAGGCGGTCGCCGCCAACTGGCTCGGCGTCTGCGAGAGCTGCGACGACGTCACCTTTCTCGTCCTCAAGCGGCTCGCCTGAGCTCGCCGCGGACCTGACAGAATGCCGCCATGGCGCGGCGCGCGAAGGTCACCGATCTCTTCCTCGCGCTGACGCCGGAGCGGGTGCTCGACGCCGTCGAGGCGGCGGGCGTCGCGGTCCGCCCGCTCTGCTATCCGCTCAACTCCTTCGAGAACCGGGTCTACGAGGTCGAGCTCGCCGATCGCACGCGGGTGGTCGCCAAGTTCTACCGGCCGCAACGCTGGAAGGCCGCCGAGATCCTGGCGGAGCATCGCTTCCTGGCCGAGCTCGCCGCGGACGAGATCCCGGTCTGCGCGGCGCGGCCCTTCCCCGACGGCTCGACGCTGCGCACCATCGACGGCATCCTCTACGCCCTCTTCGACCGGCGGGGGGGGCGCGCGCCGGACGAGCTCGACCCGGCGATGGCTCGCCGGCTCGGCGCGCTCGTCGGCCGCCTGCACAACGTCGCGGCGCGCCGCCCGGAGGCCGACCGGCCGGCCCTCGCCAGCGAGCCCTACGTGCGTCGCGATCTCGCCTGGCTCGCGGAGGAGCGGCGCCTGCCGGCCCGCCTGACGGAGCGCTACCTCGCCGCCGGCCAAGCCATCGCCGATGCCTACGATCGCATGTCGCGCGAGGTGGCGACGCTGCGGCTGCACGGCGATCTCCACCTCGGCAACGTCCTCGAACGCGACGGCGAGCTCCGCCTGCTCGACTTCGACGACAGCCGGGTGGGCCCCGCGGTGCAGGATCTCTGGCTGGCGCTGCCCGGCCGCGACGCCCGGGCGTCGACCCTGCTCGCCAGCCTGCTCGAGGGCTACGAGCAGTTCCGGCGTTTCGATCGCGCCGAGCTCCGGCTGGTCGAGGCGCTGCGCGGGCTACGCATGGCGCACTATGCCGCGTGGCTCGCGCGGCGCTGGCACGACCCGATCTTCCCGCGCTCCTGGCCGCACTTCGGAACCGACGACTACTGGGAGCGCGAAACCCTCGATCTCGAGGAGCAGGCGATGGCGGTGGCGCGAGTGGAGCGCGGTCTCGCTCCCGACCGGGCCGAGGAGGAGGGCGTCGAGGAGCTCACCAACCGCGATCTCTTCTGGGACTGGGAGGGGTGAGGTGCGAATTGTCCCTCCGCCCGCAACGGACGTAGGATCGCGCTGGCGATGAGCGAGGAGAAGCGCGGGGCCGAGGGCTGGACGTCCGGCGGCGACGAGGCCGCGGGCAGCGCGGCGCCCGCGGACTGGCAAGGGGCACCGGCGGCGGTTTACGGGCTCGAGCAGCGCGTGCGTTGTCCCAGCTGCGAGGCCGAGATCGATCAGCTCTACGTCGTGCGCCTCTTCCGCGCCAAGGTCAACTTCATGTCCTCGCTGCCGCGCAGCGGTCGCCTGCTGGTCTGCCCCAAGTGCCGCGCCGCCGTACCCGGCGAGCTGGGCGCCGTCTTCTAGCGCTCAGCGCCCGGAGCCGCGGCCGAGCGCGAAGCGAACGGTCAACGTGGTTTCCGATTCGACCGGCTGGCCATTGCGACGGGCCGGCTGGTAGATCGCCCGGAGCGCGGCCTGGCGCGCCGCCTCGTCGAAACCGAAGCCCGCTGGCCGGCCCACCAGCTTCGCCTCGATCACGCGGCCATCGGCGGCGACGCGGACCAGGAGCTCGACCGTTGCTTCGAGCCTGCGGGCGCGGGCCAGCGGCGGATACTCTGGGCGTGGCGCTTCGAAGAGCCTCGCCCCGCGGACCTCTCCCGCCGTTTCGACGATCGCCGGCACCGGTCCGAGAGTCGTTTCCACCGGCGGCGGCAGCGCCGACCGCTCCGCTTCCGGCTCCGCAGCCAACGCCTGCGGATCGCGCACCAGCCGCTCGCCCAGCCGCAACCCCAAGGCCGCGTCCCGCGCCTCGACCGGGCTCTCGGCCAGCGCGGGCGCTTCGTCGGACGTCGCTCCCCCCGGATTCTCCTCGTTCACGACGATCACTTCCGTCGACCTCGGCTCGGAGTCGGGGGCGGCCTGCAGCGCTGGGGAGGGAGGGGGCAGACGGCGGACCCGGGGCGAGACGAGGAGGAGCAGCGTGCCCGCCGCGACGAGCGTCGCCACGATCGCCCCCGTCACCAGCGCCCGCCGCCGGCTGGACGCGGTCGCCGCGGGTGGGCCCTCGCGCATCGTGCAGCCGTCAGGCGAGGCGGGGGAACTCGAAGCGCACGTCGAGTCGCTCCCCGCCCGGCACGTCGAAGGTCTTGGTCATTTCGCGCGGACCCTTCTCGAAGAGCTGCTCGGCGTAGAGCGCCACGCGCTGGTTGAGCCGCGGCCAGCCGAGATCGCCGAAGGTGTGTCCGGCCGGCCAGACCAGCAGCCGGCGGCCGGCGCCCGGGCCGGCGACGACCGTGGCGACCGCCACCCGCTCGCCTTGGGCGAGCGTTCGGCCGAGCTGTTCTGCGAGGGGGTCGCTCATCGCCGCTTCACTCCGCGGCGGAGCTTAGCAAGCAGCCCACGGAGGTCTTCGGGCAGCGGCGTGGTGAAGCGCAGCCGCCGCCCGTCGGCGGGATGCAGGAAGGCGATCTCGCCGGCGTGCAGCGCCTGCCGGGGCGCCTCGATGAGCGGCTCGCTCCATTGGCGCGGCCGGTAGACCCGGTCGCCCAGGACGGGATGATCGGCGGCCGCGAAGTGGATGCGGATCTGATGCGTCCGGCCGGTCTCCAAGCTGGCCCGGACGTGCGTCGCGACGCCACCGAAGCGGGCCATGACCTCCCAGTTGGTGCGCGCCGGCTTGCCCTTCTCGCCGGGCCGGGCGACCCAGCGCCGCCGGTGCGTCCCGTCGCCGGCGAGATCGCGCTCGTAGGCCCCGGCGTCACGCTCGAGGTCCCCCTCGACGATCACGTCGTAGATCCGCGCCAGGGCGCGCGTCGCGAGCTGCCGCTGGAGCGATTCGAGCGCCCGCCGCGAGAGCGCGAAGACCACCAGGCCGGAAGTGTCCTTGTCGAGCCGGTGGACCACCGCGACGTAGGGACGATCGGTCCGCCGTCGGGCCACGGCGAGCGAGACGCGGGAGAGCAGCGTGTCCTTCTCGCGATCGGTGGTCGGCTGGGTGAGGAGGCCGGCGGGCTTGACCGCCACCGCGACGTCCTCGTCGACGTGCAGCAATTCGACCTTGGGACGCGGCACGGCGTGCTCGACCTGCCGGTTGGCGTCCCACACCACCTGGGCGGCGGGACCGACCAGCCTGCCCGGGTCGTTGACCCGGACTCCATCCACGGTGACCTGCCCCTCCTCGACCGCCCGCTTGGCGCGCGAGTAGGAGATCTCGGGCCGCTCGCGCTGCAGGCGGCGAGCCAGCCGCTCGGCGGCCGGCCGCTTCACCGGATCGCCTCGAAGACCCCCTTCTCGCGGTTCTTCCGCACGTTGTCCCAGGGGAAGTACCGGCCGTTCATGGCGATGTAGACGCCGGGGGGGAGGACCTGGACGAAGGAGAGGGCGCTGCCGAGGTTGAACAGGCCGTCGGAGCTGTTGAACGTGAACGGCACCATGGCGCCGGTCAGCACCACCGTCTTGCCGCTCCCGTCGAGCTGGCCGGCGAGGAAACCGGCGGTGTCGACCATGGTGTCGGTGCCATGGGTGATCACGATGCGGTCTTCGGCCGCCTGCCGGCAGTTGGCGGCGATGAGGACCCGGTCGGCCTCGGTCATCTCCAGGCTGTCGATCATCATCAGCGTCCGCACGACGAGATCGAGCTCGCAGCGGCCGCGTTCGAGCATCTGGGGGAGATGCGTATCCGCGAAGAAGAGCTTCCCCTGGAGCTCGTCGTAGGTCTTGTCGAAGGTCCCGCCGGTGATCAGGATGCGGATCGGCATCGGCCGACTAGGTCCGCGCCTCCACGGTATCGTCGGACGTCGCTGCGGACTCCTCGGCCGTCTCCTCCGGGGCATCCTCGGCGAGGAAGTCGGGCGGACCGGTCAACAGCTCGAATTCGTCCCCCGCCCCGGGCGAGCCCTGGGTCTTCTGCAGCTTGCGCTCGGCGCGTTTCTGCGCCTTCTGCTGGGCACGCTCCTTGCGCGCCATCTCCTTCTGGCGCTTGGCGAAAGACTGAGCGGTTCGTCGAGCCATCGGGTCTCCTTGGGCCGCCCAGGCCGGCGCGGACCGCGAAACTCCGCCGGCCTCCATCGCCAGCGGACCCTTAAGCATCTCACGTTTGGCCGGCCGGCGTCTCGCGCCCTCTTTCGCTCGCCGACCCGGCGCTCCGCGACGCGTCCCGTCACGCCTCGTCGAGCAACGCGGCGCGAAAGGAGGCCCGGCCGGCGTCATCGGGAATGTTGCTCTCCAGGCGCCCCACCAGCTCGACGAGCGAGCCGCCGCCCGCCGCGGCGCGCTTGACCAGGACGCGGGCGAGCGGGCCGATGCGCCGCGCGAGCTCCACCTCGACCCGCTGCAGCTCCGCCGCGCCGAGCGCGCTGTCCGGCCGGCTCGCCGCCGCGGGGGGGCGCGTCTCACCACCCGGGACCGGGGCGGCCCGGATTCCGGAGCCCCGCCCGCTCGCCGGAGTCCGCCCTGCGGCGGACGTTGCGGCCTCGCCCGCCAGGCACTTGCGGCGGAAGGCATCGCGCGGCTCCCCCGGCTCGATCTGCTCGGCGAGGCGTTCGCAGAGCGCGGCGAGCGAGCCGCCCTCGCGCGCGCTGCGCCGCACGACCACCCGGGCCATCGGCCCGATGACGGTCGCCAGCTGCTCCTCGATCCGCTCGAGCACCGCCGAGTCGAATCCGCCGGTGCCGCCCCCGCCCGCCGAAGGCGCCACCCGACGGCTCTCGTAGTGGGGCGAGATGGCGGTCGCGGTCGGCTCGATCGGCTCGGGGCTTCCCCCCTCGGCGAGCGTCGCCAGATCGCGCTCGAGCGCCGCGATGTCGGGGTAGCGCTCCTCGCGCTCCTTGGCCAGCATCTTGCGCAGCACCCGGCAGATGCCATCGGAGAGGGCCGGCTCGAAGCGCCGCGGGTCGGGCAACGGCGCGAACAGATGCATCGACATCACGTGGGCGCCCGAGGAGCCCTCGTAAGGCGTGTGCCCGGTGACCAGGTGGTACAGCGTCGCGCCGAGCGAGTAGATGTCCACCCGTCCGTCGAGCTCGCGCTCCCCCCGCACCTGCTCGGGCGCGATGTAGTGCGGCGTGCCCACCGCGGAGCCGGTGCGGGTCATCGACTGCTCCTCGTCGACCCGCTTGGCGATGCCGAAATCCACCAGCTTGATGTCGCCCCGACGGGTCAGGATCAGGTTGTCGGGTTTGATGTCGCGATGCACGATGCCATCGGCGTGCGCCACGGCGAGCGCCTGGCACGCCTGGCGGACGATGCGTACCGCCTCCGCCTCGGGCCAGTGGCGCGACTTCAGGTGCGCCGCGAGCGATGCGCCGTCGACCAGCTCCATCGCCAGGAAATAGGTCCCGTCGACGGCGCCGAAACCGTAGATCTGGACGATGTTGGGGTGGTTCATCCGGGCGAGCGCGCGGGCCTCCTTGAGGAAGCGCTGCACGAAGCCGGGATCTTCGGTGAGGTCGGAGGCCAGCGTCTTCAGCGCGACCGGCCGGTCGAGATTGACGTCGAGCGCCCGATAGACGCGCCCCATGCCTCCGGCACCGAGCTCGCCACGGATCTCGTAGTCGCCGAAGCGGACGCCGGGAGCGAGCGGCTCAGCCAAGGCGCCGCCCCTCGTGCCCGGCTCGGGTCACATCCGGCGGCACGGTCAGGCGTCCTCGAGCATCTTCAGCGCCTTGGCCAGGCTGATGCGCATGCGGTTGAAGGAGCTCGCCAGCACCGCGACTTCGTCCCGTCCACGCACCTCGAGATCCGGAATGTCGAAGTTGCCGGTGCTCACCTGATCGGCCATGCCGGCCACCCGCCGCAGCGGACGGATCACCACCGAGCCGAGCAGCAGATTGAGGATGATCAGCATGAGCAGGAAGACGCCGACCAGCGAGAGGATCACGGTGCGCAGGGCGGCATGGGCCAGGTGCATCGGCACCGACATCGGCACCGAGACGATCTGCGCGCCGATGACCTCGTTCATCTGCCAGCCGAAGCCCCCCTCCGGACCGTACTTCCGCACCACCGAGGCGGGCGCCGTCTCGGGCGTCGTGTGGCAGGTCAGACAGGCGGGATCGGTGATGCGGATCGGCCGGCTGAGGTAGAGCGAGCGGCCGAGCGGGCTCTCCCGCTCGCCGACGATCTCCTGCAGCGCCGGGTCGGCGCGGAAGGCGTTGACCACATCGGCTTCCCAGTCGACCGTCCGGTTGCGCGGATTGGTCGGATTGAGCGTCGCCTCCTTGTAGGTGTACTCGGGGTGGCTCTCGCGCATGTAGTTGAAGATCTCGGTCGCCGAGTAGGCCGGCACGGTCTGCGGCAGGAACTCCTCGGCGAGCCGCGCCTGGAGCAGCGGCCGGATCTGCTTGACGGTGTAGGTCCGGGTGGCGAGCGCGGTCTGCAGCATGATGCGCGCGTTCTCGGTCACCTGGGTGCGCGCCGACTCCTCGAGCAGCCGCTGCGACACGAAGCCCGCCGGCACGATGGCGAGGAGGAAGACCGCAATCAGGATCAAGTTGAACTTGACGAGCAACGACATGGTGCCCCCCCGGGAAGAGGCGCCGATTCTAGCCCCAACGGCGCCCCCGCGGGATCCGCGGCCTGCGGCCCGCGCCCTTTCCCCCGCTCCACCCTGCCGTTACACTTGACGGCGCTGCCAAGGAGGCGACGCGATGGGCCTGATGGACAACATCCGCAAACAGATCGGCGCGCAGTTCATCGAGATCCTGGAGTGGCTCGACGACACGCCGGACACCCTGGTCTGGCGCTTCCCGGTCTACAACCAGGAGATCAAGATGGGCGCGCAGCTCGTGGTGCGCG